>OMIG01000177.1 GCA_900299035.1 Pseudomonadota bacterium | reverse complement strand
GGGGGCGGCTCTCGTGCTTCGTTGCGGCAACGCTGTGTGCGGTTGCATTTGGCTTCACCGTTGTGAGGGCGCTCCGCTGCAACGACTCCCTGAATTCCCGACAACGCAACCAGCTCGCCGTCCTGCTCGTTCTCTCATTCTCGCTGGGCACACCGCTTCTGTACCTCGACTCGTGTGGGCGGATCTTTCACGAAGCTTCGCTGTGGGGCCTGTGTGGAGCCCTATGGAGCATCTACGCGCTGCTGCTTATCTGTGCTTCGCCCAAACGAGATACCCTCGGCCGCTGGCTTTTCTCTGTGGCACTCGCGGTCTCGCTCCTCTCTCGCATCACCTACGCCCTACCCCTCTGTCTGGCTGCTCCACTTATCTTGCTGTGGGGCCTCAAAGAGAGCGCTGAGAAAGATAGCAGCGTTGCGCGGACGTTCGTGCGTCGCCTCCTCATGCTGTCGCCGGCCCTGATCGCGGGGGCACTTCAGCTCTGGTACAACTATGAGCGATTCGGGTCGCTCTTTAAGTTCTTCGACTACGGAAGTTTCTATATCGACCCGCGTGATTTCGGCGCCGAGTTCAACATAGCCCGGCTCCCGACGACGCTTTGGCACTACTTTGGATTCTTCCCAGGGTACCTCTCCTCGATGCCACCCTTCGTGCGCATGGTTAACTCAGAGATCTCGCGCCCGGAGCTCTTCATGCCGCATTGGCGCGAGCAGACTATCTCGCTCACCTTCTCTTCGTGCGGAATCATGTTTTTCGCCGCCTTGGGACTTCCCCGCCTACTGCGCCGACAAGCTCCGACACTCCTCACCGTCGTCGCCGCTTGCTTTGTGGCACAGGCGCTTGTCATCCTGACTTACTTTTTTATCACTCAGAGGTACGCCGCTGAGTTCCTACCGCTGCTTGCAGTGCTTGTCGCCGCAGCGGCTATGACCGTGACGCACTCACGGCGCCTCGTGCTTACACTTGGAACTCTATCTTCTTTCTCAATCGCCTTCACCGTCCTTAGCGATCTCGACTGGTCGATGATGTACAACCAGCACGGCCCTAACGCCTACCGACGCTGGCTCGCAGAGTCGCTGCTTCCGCCAATCGTCTTAGCCGAAGGCACTGATCGCGTATACCTTAGCGACATGACGCCACTTGAAGAGCACCACTCAGGGAGTAAGACTCAACCCGACAGGTCTGCAGTGAATAATCCGCTGATCCGTATCGGGACCCTCTTTCCAAAGGGGCTGGGGATGCGGGCAAACGCAAGCTCGACCTACGCGATCCCTGAGGACCGCAACCGGCTCCAGGCGATCATCATGCCAGCCAACGAGTCTGAGCACTGCTTCGACTCGTCTATGGAGTTTCAAGTTATCTCCGAGCGGGGCGAGTCCCTGTTTCAAAGCGGCGTAATGAGACCGCGAGCCCTGCCGCAGACGCTCGATATTCCGCTCGGCGACTCCCGAAGCGTTACGCTTATTCTCTCTGATGCCGGAGATGGATCTAACTGCGATTTGGGCAACTGGAATCTGGCCGCGTTCGCGAAGAGGCAGTAGGTGCCCAACGGATGCGGCATATTTGGCCAACCAATAGCCGACCTAGCGGGTCGGACTAGGGAACGCACTAGTCATCTCTGCCCCTCTCATTTCCTAGGCTTTCATCTTCTCACTCATCCTTTTTCCTCTTCCCCAACCCCCCAATTCGGTCTTTTATACATCCAGCCGAAAGCATCCCAACGGGACTAGTTCACCATGAACAGAAAAATATTCCAGCTAGGATTTGAACGCCCTCAAAAATATCGAGTTGCGCGCTCTCGTTCCTACTTCCGTAACCTCTGGGTCTTCGGAGTAATACTGCTGCTCTCCGGCGCTGGCTGCGGCCCTCAGTACAAGACCTACTACTCTCTGACCCCGCCCGAAACTGCATCGGGATTGCAGTGCTTGAACACCTGCCAGTCGATCATGCAGCAGTGCGAGGCGAACCAGCTGATGGAGTACAACAACTGCGAGCAGAACGCCCTGCGGGAGTACCAGATCTGCGAGGCAGGCAGGGTCATGGCACCCGACCCGAAGCTCGGCTGGTCCGCGCCCAGGTGCGTCCGCAACTGTAGCTGCTCCCGTGACTGGTGCTCATCTCCCGTCCAAGAGGTCTGCCAGAGCCGCTACTACGAGTGTTACTCAAACTGCGGCGGGATTGTGAATACATCGACGGTGTGCGTCGCAAACTGCGAGAACACTCCACCGCCGCCGACGCCGGTGAGGTGAAGAATCAGTTCTTAGCGCGCTGCCGCGCCAACTAGGTGCTCAAAAGCGGCCCGCTCCAGCTATTGTTCTGAATCTTCCTCTGCATCCCCATCCAGACAGTTTGCCTCCGAAACTGCCCTACAGTAGCGCCTGTAACTATTCAGCTGGCCATAACCGGAGATTTGCAATGGTGGTCCGACAAACTGCACCAACCGAAAAAGAGGACGCAACACCAGCCCCTCAATCACCACAAGAAGTCGACTCCTTAGTCATGCCAGACCTCGGACCGTCAGCTCCAGAAGAGATGCAAGCGAGTATGGGCGAGCTTCTCTACCGGCTGTCGTTGGACTACTCCGCTCCTGGGCCAAGACAGGACATCGTCCTATCTGATTTGATCCTTCAGAGGGCAGCAGAAAGAGGACACGCTGGTGCCCAGTGGGCGCTCGCCCTCCCGATTCCACGAGCCAAACTGGACGAGGTGCTTTGCCCCGACTCTTTTGACTCCTCTATCGAGACTCAAGCCTCAGTAGATTGGTCTGACATTGAAAGCATCTACACCGAGATGCTTCAGCGGAGGCTGGGGTTGCTAGGTGCCCTTGCTGAGGATGGCAATCCCCACAGCGCATTCCTTCTCGGGGCGCTCTTAAAAGATCAGGGGGAATTCACCCGCAAGGCGCAGCTATTCTCACAAGCTGCAGATGCCGGACTGAACAGGGCAAGAGTTTTCCTCGGCTTAATGTACGCTGAAGGCGAGGGAGTTGGTAAAGACCTGGACCGAGCGATAGCACTTCTTGAGGAAGCTGCCGACCTCAACCCCAACGAGGGCGCTTTAGCACTTGGCGCTATATTAAAGTTTTTAGGACGTAGCGAAGAGGAGCATACCCGAGGGAAGGAGATACTCCTCCCGCTCGCCCAAGCCGGAGACCCACGAGCGCTTCTCCTCCTAGCTACCTCCAAGAGCGGGAGAGACATGGTAGCCAACACAGACCAAGCTTCGCTTGAAAACCTATACAAGGCGGCGCGAGCAAACGAACCAGCCGCGATGCGCCTGTTGGGGCAACTGTATGAGAGCGGCACGGGCTTAAAGCAAAACAGGGATCTCGCCATGAAGTGGCTCACACGGGCAGCCGAATTAGGAGACCCGATCGCGCAAGCGTGGTGCTCACAGCGACTGTCCTGATGCTATCGATTAACAGCCTTTGGCCGACGTGTAAGAGGAATAGAGAATGAAGTCCAACTCCGAGTCACTGCATAACAACAAAACAGAATCCCAAGATACAAACTCGCTCGCCATGCCAACCCCGGCATCTCAGAATCGAGCGGAGGCAGATGCAGACGCGGCGGAGAATCTCTATAAACTCGCTCAGGACTACCTAGCCAAGGGACCAAAAAGAGATCCCGTGCTGGCAGGGAAGATCATCGCTCAAGCAGCGGATAAGGGTCACCTTGAGGCGAAGAAACAGCTCGCGCTGATGCTGCTGCACGGAGCCGGCATGCCCCAAGACATCCCGAAGGCTGTGTCGCTCTTGACCTCCCTGGCGGCGGACAATCACGCGCCGAGCGCATTCTTTCTCGGAATGATGTTCCTAGACGGAAACGTTCTGGACCAAAATGGCACTCGTGCCGCGCACTACCTATCGCAAGCTGCCGACGCCGGATACCCCAGGGCCAAGAGCCACCTCGGGCTCATCTACGCAAATGGCTGGGGCGTTCCAAAAGACCTCGATCGCGCGCTATCGCTCCTTGAAGATGCCGCACGTGAAGAGACTCCGGAAGCCTTCTTTCTGTTAGGAGCAACACTCAAGCATGCCGGTCGAAACAAAGAGGAAGTGGCACGCGGCAGGGAATTCCTGCTGAAAGCCGCAGACGGCGGAAGGGTAGACGCGCTGACAGCTCTTGCCACTTCGACTGTGCGCGGAGAGTTGATTGGGCATACGGACCTCGACTCTCGTAAATATCTGTTAGCGGCTGCGCACCTGGGCGAACTAACCGCTCGAAGCCTGGTGGGAAGGATGTACGACAATGGAGTCGAGTTTCCAATCAGCAAGGCAATCGCTGATTCCTGGGTCGGCGAGGCCGCCGAGCGGGGCGAGCCGGCAGCACTGGCCTGGCTGGGGAAACGCTACCTAATTGGGCTCGACGTCGAGTGCAATCCTGCCAAGGCTATTCACCTATTTATGAAGGCCGCACAGGGAGGCGACCTCTCTGCCATGCACCAGCTAGGCGTAATGTTCTTCCGCGGCGAAATTCTCGAAAGAGACGCCGGCAGTGCGGTTCGGTTTCTTACCCACGCAGCGAAAGTCGGTTACGCTCCGAGCCAGCTTCTCTTAGCAGAGATGTACGGATCCGGTCACGGAGTCCCGCAGGATCAGGCGCTGGCGTTTAAGTTCTGCAAAGAGGGGGCTGACGGTAACCATCCCCCTGCAGAGTATCTCCTTGGAATGATGTACCTTGACGGCAAGGGAGTCACGAGAGACGTAGCCTTGGGAGAGGCGTGGATAAGGCGCGCTGCTGAGCACGGGCACTTCCTCGCAAAAAATCATCCGTCTGTCCTGAACAAGAGTCCTTCCTCCAAGACCAGCTAGTAGCCTGAACGGAGACCAACTCTGCCGAGTTGATTCCCTCGTGGCCCACCCATGCCCTCTCAGCCGAGACTCCGGCACCAAGCAAGTTAGGCGCGGTCGATTGGATAGGTCTTATTGAGGAAGTCCGATAGAGAGCTGTAGCCGCATCCGTGCAAGCCGCGGCCTCTGAATCCCTGCGCAGAGTTCCTGAACATGGCGTTGACTCCCTGCCACGACTCGCCCGTATCGTTTCCGTCTCGGTCCTTCACTGCTCCAGACAGTGTGGACGGGAACCTCCCTCCATGGCTGCTTCGATACGCCTCGACCCATGCCCGAATGTCGTCCAGCGAGAGTTCTGCCTTATCTCGTCTAGCCGAACGCTCGTCTGGATACATCCTATCAAGGAACACGGCCAGAGAGGTAAACCCGCTGCTTAGGAGCCCTCGCGAACGAGACCCCTTCGTGGCACTTTTGAAGAGCGCATTGATTGCTCCCCAGCTCTCGCCGGTAAGATTTCCTTCAGTATCTGTCACCTCGCCACTCAGCTCCGAAGGGAACTGACCGTCGTGCTTGCTCCGGTAGATGTCTACCCACTCCTTAATTTGGGCGGGTGTCAGGCTCGATCTCCGCAAAGCGGGGTACATCGCATCAAGGAAGCGACGGAGCGAGCCAAAGCTACACCCTTCCAGTCCGCGCGCCGCGTAGCCTTTCGCAGCGGTCCTCAACAGTGAGCTTATTGACCCCCACTGCTCTCCAGTTCGGTCGCCGTTTTCGTCCAGGATCTCCCCACTCAGCTCAGAGGGAAAACGCCCACCGTGCTCTCTGCGAAATGCGTCCACCCAGCCCTTTATCTGCTCAAGGGTCAGTGCCCCCCGCCTCTCTGTTGGGTAGGCTGTATCCAGAAACTGCTTCGTCGACGAGAATCCGTACCTGCTGAGACCCCGTGCCGGCGAGCCCTTTCCAACTGCGCGGAATAGGGATTCCAGCCCTCGCCACGTCTCGCCTGTGTCGCTTCCGTGCTCGTCAAGAATCGCCCCACTGTCTGCTGTCGGGAATCGTCCGTAGTGCTCCCGTCGGTGCGCGTCGACCCAACTGCGAAGCTCTTCGAGCGTGAGATCTGGCTTCGGTTGTCGCTCCGCCGGGTAGGTTTTGTTAAGAAAGTCTGGCAGAGAAGAGAATCCGCATCCGAGCAGCCCGCGCGACGGATATCCCTTGGCGGCCGACCTAAAGAGGTACTCGACTCGCACCCACGTTTCGCCAGTGTCCTTCCCTTCTGCGTCAATTATTCGGCCGCTGCGCACGCTCGGCAGCAGTCCTGAATTCCGCGCACGGTATGCCTCGACCCAACTTCGGATCCCATCGATCGTAAGGTCAGGCTTCTCCAGTCTCGGTTCACGCTCTGCCGGAAAGCTCTTGTCGATAAAGTTTGCTAGCGAAGTGTAGCCACAGCCCTTGAGGCCACGGGCAAACGCCCCACGAGCCGCGCGGGTAAACAGAGACTCCATCGCTCGCCACGTTTCACCCGTTTCCTTCCCCTCGGCGTCCCTAATCGGCCCACTGTGCGCCCCCGGAAAGCGTCCGTCGTTTTGCCTACGGTACACCTCGATCCACTCGCGGATCTGCTCTAGCTTCAGCACTCCTGAAGAACGGGAGGGAACGGATAAGCTCTCTAGGCTTTCTCTCTGTGGCTCTAGCATGCGCTGCTCTAGCTTAGAAAATACGAAGTGAGGTAACGCGCGAATGAGCGAAAATAATACCAAGTGGGCGGCATTAAGGAACCTTGGCAAGCCGCCTTGGGTAGCCCTGGGGCTCGGGCATTGCCCCCTAAAGCGCTGAAAGCTCTGCTGAAATCCACATATGTAGGACAAACAACCGGCACAACTCACTTCCCAAGTCTGGTAATAATCAGGACCAATCCCTACAACGAGGGCCCCTCAGTAGGCCTAGTACCCCATCTGCCCCGTATTCTCACAGCAGCTACCCATCCGCCACGCTACCTCCCTATACTTGAACATTCTGATGAGCATAACTCTGTAGCGTTTTACCCCTATGAATAGCCGAGAATCCCGGACAAGCACCGCTGAAGTTCGACGCTTCTACGGAATGTTTGCCTCGTCGCAATTCATTGTCGACTCATCCATTTGGTCCTTCTACTTTACTCAGTCCTGCGGGCTGTCGCTGGCCTCAGCCGTGGCAGTTCACGCCACAACTACGATCGCTTCCGGCATGCTGGACCTTCCCACTGGTTCCTGGGCTGACCGCTTCGGAAGGCGCAGGATTGTCTTTCTGGGCTTCGCGACCCGAGCCGTCGCTGCGCTGATCATGCTCGCGGCACCGTCTCTCCCTATGCTTTTTATCGCCGCGCTTCTGGCAGGTTTCGGTTGGGCTCAGCTCTCGGGAGCCTCCGAGGCCCTGCTTCACGACAACCTCAAAGCTGTAGGCGCGGAGGCATCATTCAAGCAGCATATGGCCAACGTGGTGATTGCGAGCTACATCGCACGGACAGCCGCCTTCGCTCTCTCTGGATTTCTCTTTGTAATAGCGCCGTGGCTGCCGTACGCAACACTCCTAGCTACCCTGCTTGGCGGTATGCTCCTCGCGAGCTCACTCCCAGAGCGCCCCTACGAGAAAGCTGAATCACAGGCAGACCTAGAGCACATCGCGTCCGGCGCCAGAGTCTACCTCCGCGCTCCGGACCTGCTCCGGTTTGCCCTCGTGAGCCTTGCCATCGGGATAGTCAGCGAGCAGCTATGGTTCTCACTACAGCCTCTCCTTTCGCACGCGAATTTTTCGCCTCCAACTGTCGGGCTAGCCTATGCAGCAGGCTCTCTCGGCAGCGCCTTCGGGGCCTACGCCGCGAAAAAGCTTCTCTTACGGCACAAGGAGGAGCTTGCCCTTGCAGCCGCCGTAGCATGCTTCGGGCTCGGAGCGCTCCTGTTTTCCTGCTTCGGAGGAAAAGCTGCATGCGCTACTGCGCTGCTTGTAACCTGCATCGGTTTCGGAGCAAGTTGGACTGCTACCAGCGGAGTGCTCAATGCCAATGTCCCTAGCTCTCACCGCGCAGTGTGCCTGTCGCTCCTCTCGGCACTCGGAACAACGCTGCAAGGACTACTCGGCTCAGCGATCGGACTAGCTTTCGACCGCTTTGGATCATCAGCGGTGCCAGCAACTGTAGCAATCTGTGCAGCACTACTCGTGCCAGCAGCATTTCGGACGGTGAAAACGCTCAAATATCGAGGCGGCGAGTGTCGTGAATCGCCCGCCTAGCGCTCAGAGCGATGGGTACCCGAAACTCAAACATCCTGAGAGTACGCCTTGCGCGTCCGCTTCAAAACATAGAGCTTAGGCTTGTAGTCGGCCTGCTTAACCCGAAGGCTCCGGTCGAGTGTCCAGTACTCACTGTGCCTTT
>OMIG01000176.1 GCA_900299035.1 Pseudomonadota bacterium | reverse complement strand
GATCACTCGAAAGAAAGTCGACCCTTCCGTAGCGCCGGCTTTCTAGCCGGCAGTGAAAGGGTTTGATTGGCAGCGGCACCCCTTGAGGCTCGTCAGCTAAAGAGCTGAGCTACCGAACGAGAGAGCAACGATCCTCATGCCCCTTCACTGCCGGCTAGAAAGCCGGCGCTACGGACGAAAGAGGCAGCACCGCTCAAGCGTCCATTCAAGAATGCGAGAATTACTCTTAACGCCTCATCGACGATGCGCTACGGACGAAAGGCGCAGCATCGCTGCTCAAGCTACTCCGCCTCAGCGTCCGCCTTCTTCTTTCTGGGCTTCTTTGGCGCCTTTGCGGCAGCCTCGGCTTTCTTCTTCGGCGCGGCGCGTCTGCGGCCCTTCGATGGGCCCTTGGCCGCACGAGCCTCTAGCAGGGCAACAGCTTCTGGAATGGTGAGAGCCTCTGGGTCAGCGCCTTGCGGCAGTGAAGCGTTCGTTGTGCCGTCGGTGACGTACGGGCCGTAGCGACCGCTCTTTATGTTGAGCGTCTCGCCAGACGTTGGGTGCTTGCCGAGCTCCTTGATCGTCTTTGGCTGGTTCGAGGCGCGTCCTCGCGACCGCGGCTGCTTGAGTAGCTCAAGCGCACGCTCGACGGTTACAGAGAATGGAGACTCGTCCGCCGGAATTGAGCGGCTCTCTGAGCCGCACTTGATGTAGGGTCCGAAGCGGCCGCTCAGCACAGTGATGTCTTCGTTGTTGTGCTCAGGGCTCTTTCCGATCACCTTCGGCAGCGACAGGAGCATCAGCGCAGTCTCAAGCGTGACTGAGTCGGGCGCCATTCCAGGCAGCAGCGACGCCATCTTGGGCTTGTCGCCACCTTCGACCATCTCGCCGCGCTGAATGTACGGCCCGAAGCGGCCCTTCTTGAGGTACACAGGCAGGTTCGTCTCTGGGCAGACGCCAAGCGAGGCAGGCCCCTTGGCGGCTTCAATCAGGATCTCTTCAGCCTTGGCGGCAGTGAGCTCGTCGAAAGCGAGGTGCTCAGGGATCGAAGCGCGGTTCTCGCCGTTCGAGAGGAACGGGCCGTAGCGGCCGATGCGGACCTCTACGTCGCGGCCGGTTGAGTCCTTGCCGAGGTGGATGCCGCAAACTTCACGAGGGTCGATCTTCTGCTCGCCGTCGGTGATGAGGTCCTTGAGGCCCTTCATCGATCCGCCGTCCACCGAGCCTTCGCCGAAGTAGAAGGAGGAAAGCTTCTCTAGGTTGTCCTTTTCGCCGCGCGAAATCGCGTCGAGGTCATCCTCGAGCTTCGCCGTGAACTCGTAGTCCACGAGGTGCGAGAAGTACCCTTCAAGGAGCCCGGTGACTCCGATGGCGAGGAAGCTTGGAACGAGCGCAGAGCCCTTCTTGAATGCGTAGTCGCGCGACAGCACCACGTCAACGATGGTTGCCCAGGTGCTGGGCCGCCCGATGCCGAGCTTCTCAAGCTCCTTGATGAGGCTGCCTTCGGTGTAGCGTGCAGGGGGCTGCGTTGAGTGCTTGAGCACGTCGTACGCTGCGGCTACGACGCTGTCGCCCTGCTTGAGCGGCGGAAGGTTTCTCTCCTGCTCTGCCAAGTCGGCCTCGGGATCGTCAGAGCCTTCGACGTAGGCGCGCAGGAAGCCTGGGAATGAGATCGTCTTGCCGGACGCCTTGAAGAGCGCGTCGTCGATCAGGATCGAAACCGACACGCGGGTGCCCTCGGCGTCGCGCATCTGGCAGGCGAGCGTCCGCTTCCAGATCAGCTCGTAGAGCTTGAAGGCCTCAAGCCCGAGCCTGTCCTTAACGGTCGCTGGGTGCGTGAACTCTGTTCCCGCCGGACGGATCGCTTCGTGCGCCTCTTGCGCGTTTTTTACCTTCGTCTTGTAGATTCTCGGAGTGGGGCTCAGGTAGTCCTGGCCGAACTCTCGCGCGATCAGGGAGCGTGACGCAGTGAGCGCCTCTTCGGAGAGCGTCGTTGAGTCGGTACGCATGTAGGTGATGAAGCCGTTTTCGTAGAGCTGCTGCGCAACAGCCATGGTGCGCTTTGCTCCGAAGCCAAGCTTGCGGTTCGCTTCCTGCTGCATCGTGCTCGTCGTGAAGGGCGCGTACGGCTTCTGTGAGAACGGCTTGCTGTCGATCTCGCTCACCTTAGGGTCGCTGCTCTTCAGGCGCTCGGCGAGCTTGGAAGCCGCAGCCTCATCTAGCAGCACGACGTCGTCTTTCTTGAATAGCTTGCCGGTGTCTGGGTCGAAGTCGCGGCCGGTGGCAACACGCTTCTGGCCGATGTGCGAAAGCTCTGCCTCGAACGGCAGGTTAGGATCTGAAGCAGCTTGGAAGGTGGCCTTGAGGTCCCAGAAGTCAGCAGAGTGGAAGCTCGCACGCTCGCGCTCGCGCTGCACGAGGAGCCGGATGGCGACGCTCTGCACACGTCCGGCGCTCAGGCGCGGCACCATCTTCTTCCACAGCAGGGGGCTGACCGAGTAGCCGTAGAGGCGGTCGATGATGCGGCGGGTCTCCTGCGCCTTAACGAGGTTCTCGTCGATGGTACGGGCGTGTGAGAGGCTCTCCTCGATCGCTTTCTTCGTGATCTCGTGGAACACGAGGCGCTTCACAGGAACCTTGGGGCTCAGCACCTCAAGCAGGTGCCAGCTGATCGACTCCCCTTCGCGGTCTTCGTCGGTTGCGAGGAAGACTTCTGAGGCGTTTTTGACGGCGCGCTTTAGTTCGTTGACCCGCTTCTCTTTGTCAGAGGGAATAATATAGAGCGGGTTGAACTTCTCATCGACGTTCACCCCGAGCCGCGCCCACTTCTGCTTCTTTATGTCAGCCGGGATCTCGGCAGCGCTGTTGGGAAGGTCACGAACGTGGCCATAGGAGGCTAACACCTCGAAATCCTTGGGCAAGAATTTCTCGATGGTCTTCGCCTTCGTGGGCGACTCGACTATGACAAGGCGCTTGGACATCTTTTTGCCGCTGCATTGTTACAAGGGTTTTGGGTTCCTGCGCAACCCTAAGGGGTGGCCAAAAGCGCCAATCGCTACCAAAACGATGTTTTGCTAGCGCCCTTTGGCCGTAAAAGAAGGCGGTTAGGGGGCCGAAAGCTCTCGCTCGTTTAGTACTTCACCGAGCAGCCGTACGGCTCGGTTGCGACCGGCTCGAAGTCTTTGCCCTGGGCCACGCCATCGACGGCGTTTAAGACGTAGTTGGTTGCGCCAGGGATGTCGTCGGCATCAGTCGAGGGTGTGCTGTCGATCGCGCCGGCGTAGACAAGAGTCCCAGAGGGGTTCACCACGAACATGTGAGGCGTCGTTCGCGCGCCGTACATGCGGCCGACGGTTCCCTTAGAGTCGAGCAGCAGCGCCGTCGACTGCATACCCATCGACGAAACGGCTTCCGGGGCCGCCTCTTGAGAGATGAAGCCCGGCTTTCCTTCGGCGCTAGAGCTGATCGTGAGCCACACGGCACCCTTCTCGCGAGCTGTCTTCTGCATGCGCGGCATATCAGCGCCGGAGTAGAACTTCTTCACGAAGGGGCACGTGGAGTTGAACCACTCAAGCACAACAGTCTTTCCCTTAAACTGCGAGAGCGTTGTGTCCTTTCCGCTAGCGTCCTTGAGGGTGAAGTCTGGTGCGGGGCCACCCACGTGCGCTTGGGCATTTGCCGAGAGTGGGGCAGCGGTGAGGGTTGCAGCGAGAGCGAGAAGAGCGACAACGAGGCGCATAGTGTCTCCAGTAAGAGCAGGCAGCAGGAATGTACCAGAGCCAGAAAAAAAGGGGAGCGGTGAAAAAGGGGGCGGGCACCATTTTCACCGCTAGGGCGTGATAGTGAACGGCGTCCTGCCGCTAGGCTTGGTTGTGCCGAGGACAACGGGAGGAGTGCGGGTTGAGATCTCTATCCTGTAGGAAGCGAATCTCGAACCAGGTGGTAGCCTGCTGAACGTTACCTGGTTGCGCTTGGTGCGACGCGTGATCGAGGAAGCCATGGTGTTAACGTCGTCAGATGAGGCCGAGACGGCCGATGCTCTGCCGCCCTGGGCGAGGGTGAAGATGTAGGTGATAGTAAGCCTAGAGAGGGCCCTGATCGCCTGGGGCCTAGAGAGCCCCTGTTTCATGAGCTTCTTGATGGCTGCGTTCCTAGCTCTTGTTGTGAGCTGGGCGGTGACTCTCGGCGCAGTAACGGTCGCGCTTCGTCCGCTCGTGCTCACCTGAGGAGCAGGGAGGCCGCCGCCGCCTGGAGAGACTGAGATTGGAGTAGGAGTGGGAGTTGGGGTTGGCGTTGATGTCGGCGTTGGAGTCGCACGAGCTATGTTGAAGTCGTCCCAAATGAAGGCGGAGCCTTGAAGCGCCAGCCGGTTTTGGTCTCCGATGATGACGTCAGGGAATCCGTCACCGTTCACGTCTCCGGCGCTCGCTACAGAGTTTCCGAGACTTGAGCCGACCAGGTCGCTGCCACTGGCGTACCATGCATCGGTCGTCTCCGGGCCCGATGCGCTCCCGAGGAAGAGAAAAGCTTTTCCTACGGCACCGGAGCCAGGGTCGTAATCCGGGCTTCCGACCAGGACTTCATCGTAGCCATCACCATTGATGTCTCCGGCAGAGGCTGCGCTAGCGCCAAAACTTGTTGTGCCGTTTCCGCTCCCGAGCTCAGTCCAATCCGGCAGGGTAGAAGGGCCGGTAGCTGAGCCAAAGAAGAGCTCAGCTATCCCTCCTTGGGCGGCGAAGTTGAAGTTTTTTGCGCCGACTATGACATCGTCGAAGCCGTCGCCGTTCGTGTCGCCTCCGGACGCGACGACGAGAGTGGTTTGTACCGTGAGATTGTGAGTCCAGTCGGGAGCATTCGACGGGCCAGAGCCAGACCCGAGAAAGAGGTAGCCCTGGGCCATGCCGTCCCAGTTAGGCGCGCCAGCCAAGATGTCCGAGAAGCCGTCGTTGTTCACGTCTCCAGCGCCGGCCACCGAAAGCCCAAAGTTTGCCGCTCCGCCTCCCACGATGTCGTCGTTTAGGGGATACGACCAGTCAGCTCCCGCAGAGGGTCCTCCAGCAGAGCCCAGGTGAAGAAAGGCCTTTCCGTCAACTTCGAGGTTCGAAAGGCACGCTGGGCATCCGATCAGGATGTCCGAAAACCCGTCGTTGTTAACGTCACCTGCGCCTGCAACGCTCCAGCCGACGCCCGCGCCGTTCGGCGAGCAGTTATTACTGGAAAAGATTTGGCTTATGCCCGATGCAGAGCCCGCGTACACAACAGCTTTTCCGACGTCAGTAAATGGCCCACAGTCTGCGTACGGCGCTCCGATAATGACGTCAGAGAAGCCGTCTCCGTTGACGTCTCCAGCGGGCGCAACGCTCCAGCCGAACCTAGCGCCCCCCTCGTTGCCCTCTATCACGTAGGAGGGGTTCGTAGAGGGGCCGGTTGCCGAGCCAAGGAAGATGTAGGCTACGCCTTCCCCCATCTGGCCGTTGCTGTACTCTGGGGCGCCGACAATCACGTCTGCGAAATTATCGCCGTTCACGTCTCCTGCGGAGGCGACGCTGTAGCCGAACTGGTCGCCGTTGGCGGCTCCATTCTTCGTCCACAGCGGCGAGCTCGTGACCGGGTCAACAGTGACTGGGTACTGTGCTCTTGAGTCATCGATGAGCAGCGCCAGCTCGCCACCTTCGGCAGAGGGGCGAAACGACATCCAGCTCGGCAGCACGGCGCCGCTTGCGTCAAAGACAGCAAGCTCTGCGTAGCGCACGAGCGCTGTGCCGGAGCGCCCGAACTCAACGTGGCGGTCAGATGAGGAGACGAGCGCGAGGTCTGTGTCGACGGATCCTCGCAGCTCAAGCCTTCCTGCTACAGCGGCGAGCGGACGCTCTTTGATCTCAAACCCCTGCTCGATGCCGGCAGGCTTGTTCTTGTACCACTCGGTAATCGCTCCCCCGTGGTTGAGGGTGACCTGTTCTCTGTCGCCGGAGACGGCCGGTGCTGCGACGGGAGAGCGAGACTCTCCGCGCGAGAGGCTGGAGAGCTTGTACCGCCAGCGCCACTTCGACTCGTCGCTGGCAGGAGCGGCTGGGGAGCCAACGGGTTCTGCCCTTTGCTCAAGGGGCTCAAGCTGCCAGCCATTAGAGCTAAACATTGCCTGGAGCTGGTGCAGCGGATTGTTGAGCGCCCAGCTCTCGGAAGACTCCGACGAGTAACGAATCGGCCGGAGCAGCTCGCGCTCAGTCGCTCTGCGTGCTGTGTCGAGCGCGTCTGGGCTTGCTTGGAGGGTGGTGCGAGACCCCGCGTGTCGCTCGTCGCCTGAGAGCAGCAGCGCAAGCGGCAGAAGCAGGAGCATGAGCGAGCAGAGCGCCATCCCGCCTCGGCGCGGGGTGCTGATGCTGCTCTGATTGAGGTCGCGGGCCATGCTGACTCTTCTCTCTATCCCTGTAGTGAGGGATCGCAGGAACTTTAGTTCTCTCAAAAGTCTAGTCGGCAGGTTCTTGGGTTTACTAAAGGGGAAAAAAGGGGACAGGCACAATTTAGCGGCGGAGCCGCGTAAAATGGTGTCTGTCCCCCTTTTTCAGAAGCGCCGAAGCGCTTCAAGCACGATCCCCGGCGTCAGCACGTTGGGAAGAATCTCGGGCTTTCGGTCTTTGGCCTGGATGACATTGAGCGGCACGCCGTTTCTGCCGTACCTCTTGAGCGCTTCAGTGATGAGCGGGTTGCTGGAGGTCCAGTCGCCCTTCACGAGCGCCACGTTTTTCGCCATGAGCATCTGCCGCACCTCTTGCGAGCCGAAGACGCGCGCTTCGTTGACCTGGCAGGTGATGCACCACTCGGCGGTGAAGTCGATGTAGACGATGCGGCCGCCCGCAACGAGCTCCGCTACGCGCTTCTCGGAGTAGGGCTCCCACAGGAGCCCATGCTCGTCTGCCTCGGGCGCCGCGGTGCCGTCGACTGAGCATGCGCGAATGCGGCTTGAGTCGATCTCCGGCCGCGTCGGGAGCGCGCGGATAACGCCGTACAGCAGGAAGAAAGTCGCCAGGAGGTTTAAGCCCATGCGCGCCTCAGTTCGGCGCGCCTTCGAGGCCCGCAGCAGCAGCCAGAACGCAAAGCTCGCTGAGAGCAGCCCCCACAGCACATCCATCAGAGGCGTGAGGCCAGACGCGTCCATCCCCATCTGGCGCGCAAAGACGCGCACGAGCCACAGCACGCTCGCAAAGAGCGGGAAAGCCATCAGCTCCTTGAAGGTCTCCATCCAGGCGCCTGGGCGCGGCAAGAACCTGAGCAGCGACGGGCGGAACGAGAGCACCAGGTAGGGCGCGCTCATGCCGAGCCCCAGGAAGGTGAAGATGAGCAGGCTCAGGAAAGCCGGGAGTGTCAGCGTTGCCGCTACGGCAGAGCCCATGAAGGGGCCGGTGCACGGGGTTGCTACGGCGGTAGCAAGAACTCCGTTGAGGAACGAGCCCGTCAGGTTGTTTCCGAGCTTGGCGCTGCCCGCCAGCGTCTGGATGTGCTGTCCGAGGGCGAAGTCACTCAGGAACAGGAGCCCCATCAAGAGAAAGACCAAGATCATGAGCACCACAAAGGTCGGCGACTGGAGCTGGAAGCCCCAGCCGAGCTGCTGCCCTCCCGCTTGGAGCGAGAGCAGAACTCCCGCCAGCGCCCAGAATGAAACGAGCACTCCGGCGCAGAAGGCCAGGCCGTGCAGGCGCACGATGCGCGGGTCTTCCTTTGACTGCTCGACGAAGCTGAGAATCTTGATGGAGAGCACCGGAAAGACGCACGGCATCAGGTTTAAGATCATGCCGCCAAGAAACGCGAACACAATCGCGGTAAGGAAGCCGATCTGCTCGTCGACAGCGGCCGTAGAAACGGGCGATGAGCTGGAAGGAGAGAGGGGCTCAACAGCTGGCTGGTCGTCAGCCTTGGTGTCTATCGAGACCGCCTTCGGAGTGCCCTTCTCTGACCAGCCTTGCGGCGAGTACAGCACGCCACGAATTCTTGAGATCGGCTCCTGGTTGCTGGGGTCGCGCTTGAGCGAAATGGAGAGCGTGTTGCCGTTGCGCTCGACTTTCTGCGGTGCGGCGTTTGAGATGATGCGGCGATCCTCGGGGAAGAACACGGCAGTCTGCGGCAGGAAGCGGCTCTCGATCGGGATGAGCGCGACTGTCACCTCGCTCTCTTGCTCCTCGACAGCGATAGAGACGCGAGTGAGGGGAGCCGGAATCGTGGCGAAGGTGTCAGAGAAGAGGCCTGAAAACTTCGATGGCTCGCCGACGCTCTCGCTGACCGGCATGTTGAGCTCAAGCATCGCCTCGCCAGGCAGGCACTCGTCTTTGCACACCAGCCACTTTACCTGGAGCATGAGCGGCAACGATTCGCCTGGCTTTGCTGCGGCGGAAAGCGTTGACGGGAAGGGGATGAGCACCGAGCCGTAGCCGTAGTTAACGAGCGGGCCAACCTCAATCCGTTCGGGGTACGGCCACAAGGGCTGTTTGACGCTCACCCCAGATGTGACTTTCCAGCTAAACTCCGGGGCAAGCCCCGAGTCGCCCGGGTTGCGCCAGTAGATGTGCCATCCCGGCTCAGGCATGAACTTTACGCCGAGCGTGAATGCGGCGCCGGGCGACACAGACTGGTGATCCGAGACCAGCTGCACCTTGATGTGGGGGCCCTCGCCCTCGGACCTGTCTTTGCAACCAGAGAAGAGGAGCGGCAGGAGGAGGGCAGCAGCGAGCGAGATGAGACGACGAGCCATTCAGGCTAGGCTATACCGCTTGCTCCAAAAAGGGGACAGCCACATTTATCCGCCTTACCGCATGCACGTGCACGCCCAGGGGCGGACTCTCTCGCCAGTAACCCGTAAGGGCCGTACCTATTGCCTATGGGTGCTTACGCTGCCGCCCGCAGGAGCGCCTGCGGAGACGGGAGCGAACCTTGGAGGTAGCTCTCGCTTGAGCTCACATCCGCAGAGCGAGCTTCAACCTGGAACTTGAAAAACGAAATCTCCTGCTCGGGTGCCGATGAGGCTATCGAGCGAAGAACTTGAGAGGCTGGGGTTAGGAGCGCAAACTCGGCGGAAGGAGCTGTAGAGACAGCCTCAGCAGCCGCAGGCTGAGAAGCCTTCGGGAGCGTGAGCGCTTGAAGCGAAAGATCCTGTGAGAGTTCCGTTAGCATGCCGTCCAAAGACCAGAAGATTAGACTGTTTAGTACCATCAACGCCAGCCGCTTCAAACGCAAATCTGGCCTCGATGGGGGCTCGTTGAGCTGAGTCATCTCACAGTTGAGCCGAGTGTGGGGCGGGAGGAGGATTCAGAGGGGTAAGTCACCCAAAGCCAAGATCAACAATTTCAATAGCTTGCGGCTTTTTGGTTTCTGACACGGACGCCCGCAAGGTATCAAACAGCCCCTCAAAACTCGGGGAAGCCTAGCTGATCGCCCCCTCATCCTATCCCCCAAGACCGGGAAGCAACCAAGCCCCGAGCGTGACTGGCCCAGTTTTTTCCGTCGTGCGCCGCGTCCGTCATTTGGGGAGATCGCGAGAGCAACATGCCGCTGCCAAAATTCTCCGTTATCACCGTTTCGTACAACCACGGTGACTTCATTCGCCAGACTATTGAGTCCGTGCTTCAGCAGGACTACCCCAACTTTGAGCACATCGTGGTCGATGGCGGCTCGACGGACGGTACGATTGAGATCCTCAAAGAGTACCCGCACCTCAAGTGGACGTCGGAGCCAGACCGTGGGCAGTCCCACGCGCTCAACAAGGGCTTCGCGCAAGCGACCGGCGACATCATCGCGTGGATCAACTCCGACGACTGGTACGCGCCTGGAGCTTTCCATGCCGTTGCGCAGGCCATCTCTCGCAGCCCGGTCGTGATGGGAGCAACGTGCGTCACGAACAAAGAAGGGCATCCGACGGAGACAGTCGACAACGTCGAGCGAACCTGGTTCGACGCGATGAAGTACTGGGTCTTCAACTCGGTGCCGGCACAGCCTGGAGTGTTCTTCAAGCGCAGCGTGCTCGACGATCTCGGCATAGAGCCGATGGAGTGCTTCGACGAAGGTCTCTACTTCACGATGGACTACGACCTGTGGCTGCGCATGCTCGAGCGCCACCCATTTTCGGTGCGGCTCCCGCAAACCCTCGCGTACCTGCGAAACTACGACACAAACAAGACCGGCGCTGACATGGCTGGCGCCTACCGAGAGATGTCCAGGGTGTTTCGTCGTCATGCGTCGCGCCGCATTCACCCCGAGCAGCAGCTCTCGTTCGTGGTCCCGCTGTCGGGGCCCGACCGGCGGCTTGAGGCATTCGCCGAGGCGGTCGCTGCGCAGTCGCTCTCGTCACTAGAGATCGTGGCGGTCGACCACAGCGGAACGCGCCAAGCGTCGGCGCTGATCCGCAAGCAGCTCGGCGCGCTCGGCGCAAAGCATCCCAACATTGCATTCCAGTGCGTCCTCGCCGCAGAGGGCGCGCCCCTGACCCGGCTGTCGGCGATAGACACGGGCGTCCGCGCTGCCCGCTCACACGTCGTTGCCTGCGTGGACATCCACAACGCGCTTCCGCGCGACTTTGCGCTCAATGCGATCAACGGCTTCTCACGAGACGACCTTGGCGTGGTGTTTCCGAACCTGACCGACGAGGTGCGCTCGGAGCTCTTCACGCCCGTGAAGGGCGGCCTCATGTTCAATCCAGCTGGCCCCTTCAACCTTTCGTTTCGGCAGCTCGACGTGGTTGTCCGAAAGCTCGCCTGGATCGACTGCGGTGGCCTTCAGGCGCGCGAGACTCTCGGCGAAACGGACTACAGCCTCAAGCGCCTCCTGGTGATGATGGCCCACAAGGCGTGGCGCCTCTCTAGCGAGAACATCCTGCCGTGCTCCCCGTCCCGCGAGCAGTGCGAGGGTGATGCGCCGTTTAGGCTGTACGTAAACTCTTCAGTGGTAGACGAGATTGCGCTCGAGCTCAGGCGCAACCCATTCTCGGTGCTGCGCGCCAAGAACGGCTTCGGCCTCGTGCTGCCGGATGAGCTGTGGCACGCGGCGCTCAAAGTGCTTGAGGGGATGCCGAGGCCGGCGACTACTCAGGCCGGCGCCGGAGAAGTCGAGCAGCTGCAGAAGCTCGTCGCTGAGAAGCCCGGATTTGGCCCGGCGCACTACCTTCTCGCGAGCGCGCTCGAAGATGCTGGCATGGTCGCTGAGGCGCGTGCTGAGCGTGAGCGTTGGGCTGCTATCCGCTCCCAAGAAGAGTCATCGCCCCTGTTCGGCGCCGTCGCGCGCGAAGCCTAACGAAGTCGCCTGTGCCGCGCCGGTTTCTCTGTGGCGTTACGAGGATGGTGGCAGCTCGTACTTGCGCAGATTGCGCTGCAGCCGTGCCGAGATGTTTGCGTCCTTCGGAACAACGAACTGCTCGCCCGTCATGCGCTCGAACAGGTCGATGTACTTCATGGCCAGCATGACACGCACGTCGTCGGTGATAGCAGGCTTCGGTCCTCCGTACTCAAACCCCTGGTCCCTGAGCCAAAGCCGGAAGAACTCCTTGTCGAGGCTCTCCGGCTCAAGCCCCTGCGCGAGGCGCTGTTCGTACGATGCGGCGATCCAGTAGCGGGAGGAGTCAGGCGTGTGCACTTCGTCTGCGAGGGTCAGATTGCCAGCCGAGTCGAATCCCATCTCGTACTTCGTGTCGACAAGGATTAGCCCGCGCCGTGCTGCGATCTCCTGGCCGCGACGGAAGAGCACGAGCGCCCTCTCAGCGATCTCGTCCCACTGCCGCTGTGTGGCGAAGCCTCGCGAAACTATCTCGCTCGGCGCGATCGGCTCGTCGTGCTCGCCCTTCGTGGTTGGCGTGAGGATTGGGCCCATCGGAAGGCGCTGGTTCTTCACAAGCCCGTCGGGAAGCTCGTTGCCGCAGAACGAGCGCGTTCCTTTAGCGTAGTTGACCCAGGCGGAGGTTGAGGTCGAGCCCGCGAGGTAGGCTCGCACGACGATCTCGACCTTGAGCATGTCGAGGCGCCGCACGACTGTCGCGTTTTCGTCAGGGACGTCTATCACGTGGCTCGGCATAACGTCGGCGACCTGCGTGAACCACCAGGCGCTCACCTGGTTGAGAACCTGCCCCTTGAGTGGAACCGAGCACCACGAGATGTCAAACGCGGACTGCCGGTCCGTTGAGACCAGCACGCTGCGGTCGCCTTGCGAGTACACGTCGCGAACCTTGCCGACGTAGCGCGAGCCGAGGTTCTTGAGGTCAGTTGACTCTAGCGCGGTTGGCAGAAAAGCCCGCACGGCCCGTTCGATGTGTTGTGAGTCTCCCATGCTTGGCGGATGCTACCACGCCTGCGCGGCCCGATGCTACGCGCTGGCGACGCGGCGCTCGGCAGAGGCGTCAGGCCCAGCAGCAAGCTGCAGGAGCGCGAGGATCAGGCCGTTGGCCTGCCGCAGCACCGGGACTCGCGTCACTGCAAAGAGCTTCATGATGAGCGAGAGGCTTAGCCCGATCAGGCGCTCTGTTCGCTCCTGTGATGGCGACTGGTCGCGCAGCCAGAAAGAGATCACGGACATCTGGTAGAGCCACAGAAAGCGCGGAAGGTGGCTCTTGAACTCAAGCGCTACCTTCAGGCTGCTGCCGTGAATAATCTCTTCAAACAGGGCCAACTCGCGCATGCGAATCTCTTCAGTCTCCTGCGCAAACGGCGACAATGGGCTCCCTGGAATTAAGGCGTGCCCAGCAAGTGGGCCGAGGAAGTCCTTGTACGGGCGGAGCTGCGCGAGCCGAAAGTCGAGCGCATCCCGCACCCTGTCGGCGAAGTCAGCACTCTTTGCGCTCTTGAAGCGCGCGCGCTCGAGCGAGTTGTCTATCGTTCCTTCGTACAGGGCGAGCAGGATCTCGTCCTTGGTGCGGAAGTGGTAGTACGCCGCGCCGACTGCGAGGCCCGCACGGTCCGCGACCTCTCGCATCGTTGTCTCCTCGAACCCTTTCTCGCGGAACAGGGCGAGCGCTGCGTCGATAATTGTGGCCCTAGTTCGGCGGGCTTTGGATGACGTTCGTTCTGGAAGCATCGTGGCGCCTCTCGAGGATAGAGTAGTTTTGAGCGGATTCGAATGTGCGACTGCTCCAGGCAAGTCTCAGCGCAACGCCCTCATTTGTCTATATACTTTTCGGTTAGCACGAGGCGCTGGCAAAGCGCACTTCCCCGCTCAGAAGCATTGTCGAGATCGCAGCGCCTCGTGAGGGCAGCGCGTTAGGCAAAAGTATGCCGGACGGTTTCGAGCGCGTTCAAAATAGCGCTGGCACTCCCTGACGCAAGGTCACCAAACCCATCCCCTGGGCGGGTGCGAGGCGAAACCCAGCAGGCCGCTGCGGCTAAAACTTTAAATTTACGTCCCAGAATGCGTACGTGATGTCTCGCCTGCCGGAGGAGAAGTTTGCGTCAATGACGCCCCCAGGGAAGAGGTGCCCCACGTAGACGCCCGTCGAGAGCATTTGGGTGAGCTGGTACTGAGCGTCTAGATCGAGCAGCACGCCAACGTTGTACGATCCGCCGGAAGGAAGACCAGCCATGCCGAAGCGTGTCTTGTCGTTGGGGCCGGCGCCGGAGTACAGCAGGTCGTTGTTGCTGCTGAGCTGGAGGTAGTGCAGATCTGACCGCAGCTTAAAGTCGACCGTTGGCTTCACGATCGCCTGAACGAAGAGGTCGTTTGAGTTCTCCATGTTGTAGAACGGAATCTGCGCGTACCGTCGCGCCGTTGGGATGAGCTGCGCGAAGGTGGTGTGGCTGTTGTCCGTTGTGCTGTGGTCTCCGGTAGCGTAGTTCCATCCGGCGCGGAACCAGGGCTGCCACGCCCATCCGCGGAACTGGTAGCCGGCTTCGAGCACAGCGGCTGCTGCCTTATGGTCGAGGTTGCCGTAGTTTCCTGACTGGCCAACTCCCCACACGACGGTGTCGAGGTACTGATTGTCTCCTGTCTCGAAAATTTTAATCGCGCTGCCACCGAAGGTGTAGATGTTGATAAACGACGTGTCGAGATTTCGGACTTCGATTGGGCGGTTGTCGACTGGGACGGTCCCGCGGCCATCTCCGTAGTAGTAGAAGAAGCCTTGGGCGACGAGAGCTGGTTCGGCGTAGGTGTAAGACGCGGTAGCGATGTCTACGTCGTACATGGTTGGGTTGATGTTTGCCTGGTTAACTCCCTGGGAGGGGTTTGAGAACGTGAAGGTCACGGTGTGTGGCCCGTCGTTCCTGTCGAGGCGAACTCCGTTGAAGCTTCGGCCGATGTTGTAGTCCGATGTGCCGATGAGCCGCTGCGCAATCCGGAATGACTGTAGCCAGGCCAGGTTTACGTCTTGGTGCATGACCTCTTCACCGGAAGAGTACAGGAAGCGTCCGATCTTTGCAGAGAGGGGCGTTTCATCGCTCTGCTTGAAGGTGACGTTAGCCTGTCGGTAGCCGAAGTCTCCAAAGTTCTCGTGGTTGTTCTGCAGGTAGAACGCGCCGCCAGTACCGGTGGCGTGGTCTGGAATGTGCACGCCTCCGAAGAATTGGCCCTGAGCGTACGCCTCGAACCGTTGGTCTCGGTAGCCGCCACCGAGCTGGGCCTTGAGCGTGTCGAACGTTGCCGTGCGGTTGAGCTCAACAGGCGCAAACCAGTCGGTGTACTCAAGACGATTGCGCGCGAAGCCGTCGTAGTAGAAGCCTTGCGTCGGCATGGTTGGAATGGAAGCTGGTTTATTGTCTGCGGAGGCGCTGGTGGGCAGGGCGAAGGCCACAATCGCCGCGCATCGCAGGAGTCGGTGTAGGGCAGTTTTCGGAAGCATGGTCGTATCGGTTTAGCTTTAACACTCTAGCCGCCAAGCGCGCGAGGCTTCACAGAAGCTTCGGGGCTGGAGAGCTCTCTCTTGGGGCGCTGTGACGGCGGGGCAGCGCAAGAGCGGGCGGGAACCTATGAGCGACCGCAAGGCGGACTTAGATCGGATGCTCCGTAGCCCGGTATTAGGACCGACTCTTCTATGGACGCGACCTCGGCCTCTTCCCACTGCACGTAGAGCTTGGTGTCGAACTTCGGTGGATCGCCTAGAGAAGTGAGCAAAAAGAGGGGGGCCTCCGACTCGATAGCGACGAGCTGCTCGATGGCAACCTCGCCGTACTCACTCAGTTCTTCCTTGGGGGAGGCCGCACATCTGAATGCACAAACGAGCAGCGTCGCGCAGAGGAAGATGGCGAGGAATCGGCTTAGGCGCTTTCCGGTCAGGGAGAACATGGGACCTCTAGGAGGATGCTCGGGAAAGGCTACGCCACGGAGCAGTCAATCACAATCCAGCGGCTGTTGATTGAAGGGGGTTTTGCATCGGGCGAGACGGGGTTGATTTTGGGCTAGAGCGCTAAAATTATGGGGTTTTCCGGGCAAAAGGGGCGGTTTTGTTGACCCCTTGGCAGAAACTATCTACACTCCGACCTCAATCTTTTAGGTAGTTATCTATGAAACGCACGTACAAGCCCAGCAAGAAGAGCCGCCAGACGACTCACGGTTTCCGCAAGCGCAGCGCCACCAAGGGTGGACGGAAGGTGCTCAAGGCTCGCCGTGCTCGTGGCCGCAAGCGCATCTCGGTTAAGTCACCGCGCAAGGGGCACTATCGTTAAGCTCTTTTCCCACGGGCCTGACGCCCGTCTACGGAAACGGTCCGACATCGCGCGGTGCCAGAGCGATGGCACCAAGATTCACTGCAAGCATTTCTTAATCCTGTTCGTTCCTTCGGACGCGAGCACCAGTCGGCTCGCGATCGCGGTAACGACGAAGCTTGAGCCGAGAGCTAATCGGCGAAATTTGATTAAGCGCCGCATACGCGAGGTTTTCCGCTCGGTACGCTCGCAGTTTGTGAAGCCTATAGACATGGTCGTTGTGGCCAGGCGTGACGTGCAGTCGTGCGACATCTCCGACTTTCGGCGCGAGCTGATCGGGGCGTGGCGAGGGCATCGATTGCTGCCCAAGGAGGAGGCCCCGTGATCTCGCAGGATGCTGAATCGGAGCAACGACGCTGCTCCGTTCCCGTTGCGCGGGCAGTCCACTGGACCTACAAGCGCACGCTCTCCAAGATCTTCGGAAACGCCTGCCGTTTCAGCCCAAGCTGCTCCGACTACGCGCTCGAGGCAGTGGAGCGGCACGGCTGGCTGCGCGGGGGCTGGCTCTCAGCTCGTCGCTTCTGCCGGTGTCACCCGCTGCACCCTGGCGGCGTTGACCCTGTGCCGTAGTTTGGTGCCCTGTATGGGGTGATCAAACGAGTTGTTAGCTCGCACTCGGCGTAACCTTCACGAGAGCCCGCTTTTTCTGCCTAACGCCTTGATTTTGGGAAGGTCTTTTCTTACAACAGCCTTTGCTTGGGGCGCCAAAACTTGCGATCTCTAGCCGCGCTCTCTCTCCTGTAACCAGTAAGGACCTCCGTGCTCGACAACTCCAAGGAACAGAACACTCGAACTCTCCAGGCGATCATCATCTGCATCTTCATCGCGCTGATCTGGTCGAACTTAAATCAGCCGCCTCGTCAAGCGGCTCCAGCGGGCGAACAGCAACAGCAGGAATCCCAGGGAGGGGCTGCTGCGCCCGCCGTGCAGGTGCAGTCGTCAGCGCCGCAGCAAGTCACGCTTCCCTCCGCTGGCCAGGCAGCGAAGCACCCAAGCAGGGCTGAGCTCGAGGCAGCCAAGTCTGCCGTGGTAAATACTGGCGTCTCGCAGGTGCTGCTCTCCAGGCTAGGAGGCAGAGTGCTGAGCCTCAAGCTCCAAGACTACAAGACCCAGCTTCATTCGGAGGAGGGCCTCGACCTGATCGACAATCCGGACGGCACGAGCTTCCCTCTGGGCCTCTACGCCGGCTCCGAGAGCGATGAGCGAGTGATGTACTCGCTCGTTTCCATCAATGGGGCGCCTGCCTCTGAGCAGAGCCCGGTGGTGACCGTTCCCCAGGGAAGCACCGCCTCTCTTGAGCTAAAAGGCACCCTGCCGAGCGGCAGCGAGGTCACAAAGAAGATCACGTTCCGAGGCGGATCGTACCTCTTCTCAGTCGACGCGGCGGTGTCGCGCAGGCTTCCGGACGGCCAGGCCCTGTGGCTTGAGTGGGCGCAGCTCTTCCCGGCCTCTGCTGAGAGCGGGAGGAACGCGGTCCCTCACATTACGCTCCTGGAGCCGAGTGGAAAGATTAAGCAGGTCGGGCTCTCGGATGTGGTTGAGGCTGCGCGCGGCTTCGGTGCGTCGAAGTGGGCGGCTCTCGGTAACCTGTACTTCATGTCGACAATCATCCCGCTCGCCCAAGGGTCCAACACGGTCCTAGGCCGCGAAGGTGAGGTGTACTTCGCGCGTGAGCCAGGCGGATCTGAGAGTGGGCGCTTCGAAGTCTACTCGGGCCCTAAGGACTACAAGATGCTCCAGTACGTCGGAGACTACCACCTTGAGCGCTCGATTGACCTCGGCTGGTTCTCGTTCCTGGCGCTGCCGCTCCTGTGGCTGCTGCACTACCTCTACCTGTACCTGCACAACTACGGCATGGCGATCATAGCCCTGACGCTGATCGTCAAGACGGCTCTGTTGCCGCTCTCCAAGGCGAGCTTCGCCTCAATGAAGAAGATGCAGGAGGTTCAGCCCGAGATTAAGGCCCTGCGTGAGCGCATCAAGGACCCAACGCAGCTCAATCAGGAGATGCTGGCCCTCTACCAGCGCCGGGGCATCAACCCGATGGGCGGCTGCTTCCCAATAGCGATCCAGATCCCGGTGTTCCTCGGCCTCTACAACGCGCTCTCGAACTCCATAGAGCTTCGCCACGCAGGGTTTGCGCTGTGGATTACTGACCTGTCAGCGCCGGAGCGGCTCGAAATGTTCGGCATTGGGGTGCCGGTGATGGTGCTGCTCATGTCAGCTTCGATGATCATCCAGCAGTGGACCACGCCGAACCCGTCGGCTGACCCACAGCAGCAGAAGATGATGATGATGATGCCGATAATCTTCGCCATCATGTTCATCGTCTACCCGATGCCGGCTGGCCTCGTCCTGTACTGGCTCGTGAACAACATCATCTCAATCACGCAGCAGGTGTACATGCGCAACACCGAGAAGGGGTCGGTCTACATGGCTACCTTCGTGGTGAGCATGCTGACGCTGGCGGGCGGATACATCCTCACGCTGATTTAATGGACGGCTCAACGATTGCTGCGCTCGCGACCGCACCGGCACCAGCCGGCGTGGCAGTCATTCGAGTCAGCGGTCCGCGCACGCGCATGGCGCTCGGGGAGCTCTTTCGCAGCAAGAAAGATCCGCTCTCAAGCCCGCGCCTCATGTGCTTTGGGGACATCCTCGACTTTAAGACGGGCGAGCCGATCGACAAGGCCCTCGCCGTGTTCATGCCAGGGCCAGCGAGCTACACGGGAGAAGACGTCGCAGAGCTGCAGTTCCACGGCAGCCCTGTGCTCGTCCAGCGGGTGCTCCGGTCGCTGTACGCCTTCGGAATCCTTCCCGCCCCGGCTGGTGAGTTCACCAAGCGCGCATTCCTTAGCGGCAAGCTCGACCTGGCGCAGGCCGAGGCGGTTGCCGACGTGGTAAACTCAAAGAGCGAGGAAGAGCTGCGCTTCGCAGGCGAGCAGCTCAAGGGACGCTTCAGCCAAGCGGTCGAGTCAATCGGCGAGCCGCTGCGTGACGCGCTCGCCGAGCTCGAAGCCACCATAGATTTCCCTGAAGAAGACATCCAGCCCGACAAGCTAGCCCAGGTTGCAGCGCGAGCAGAGGTAGCGCGCGCGCAGGTGTCGAAGCTGCTTGCGTCCTACGCCTTCGGCTCGCTCGTGAAGGACGGCGTGCGGGTGCTGCTATGTGGGCGCCCAAACGCCGGGAAGTCGAGCCTGCTCAACCTGCTCGTTGGGAAGAGAAAGGCGATAGTGTCGGCTGTTTCGGGCACAACTCGGGACCTGATCGAGGAAGAGGCTTCGCTCGCGGGGCACAAGTTCGTCTTCTGCGACTCTGCTGGCATCCGTGAGACGAGTGATGAGGTTGAAAGAATAGGCGTCGAGCTTGCAAAGGAGCGGCTGCCGTGGGCGGACATCGTGCTGTTTGTAGTTGATGCCACTGACTCCTCGCCCGCGTGGCTTGAGACGCTTGCGGTGCTCAAAGGGGCAACGAAGCGCATCTGGATGGTGGGCAACAAGATTGACGTCAACCCAGCCGCACTGGGGCTCTTCCAGCCTGACTCCGCGGTTTGCCAGCAGCTCTTCTACGTGTCAGCCAAGACTGGGGCTGGCATCGGCCCGCTGCTGGAGGCTCTCGTCGACGACGTGGCGCGTGAGATGCCAGAGCGAGGCGAAGCCGGCGAGGTAGTCACCAACGAGCGTCACCGCGACTGCCTGCGCCGAGCGCAAGACTCGCTCAGTGCTTTCATCGATATGACCCACTCGAAGCAGGCACCCCTGGCCATCCTCGTGGCAGATCTGCGGGAAGCGCTCTCGGCGCTCGACGAGATCGTTGGAAAGACCTACACGGAAGATATCCTCGGACGGATCTTCTCGAAGTTCTGCATCGGCAAGTAGCCTCGGGCGGCTCTGAGCGCGCTACGGTACCGTGCTAGCGCTTCGAGGCACTCGTAGTCTTGCAGCCACCGGCGATGCGGTTGACGTGGATGTCGATGAGCTTAATGAAGGTTCCGCGCGCGCCGGGCGGCGGACACTCAACCGTGTAGGCGCGAGTAAAGTCTCGGTAGCGCCGCTGCACGGAGAAGCTCTTAGTGCTGGCGGGAAGCACAAACCGCTCGCCAGGCTTGAGAGAGGCGCTCGCGCCACCTCCAGAGACGGTGATGACGTTGTACTCAGAGTCTTGCGAGTCGTTCTTGACCATGATGCGGCCGGCGGGAGCGCGATCTCCCGAGCATGCGCAGAATGCTGCCGAGGTCAAAATGATAGCAAAGCGGAGAAGTTTCATAGTGCGCGTGTAGAGCGTACACGGAGCCGGGTTGGGGGCACAATCAGGCAGTACTCCAGCGCTGCTTCCATTTCTCCCGTAGCGCCGGCTTTCTAGCCGGCAGTGAAAGGGCTTGAGGATCGATGCTGCTTCGTTTGCGTAGTCAGCTCTTGAGCTGACTAGGTGAAACGAACTCCGAGCACCGCCTCGATTTCCCCGTAGCGCCGGCTTTCTAGCCGGCAGTGAAAGGGTTAGAGGATCGATGCTGCTTGGTTTGCGGGGTCAGCTCTTGAGCTGACTAGGTGAAACAGCACGCCCAGGAGGCGAGCCCCTTCACTGCCGGCTAGAAAGCCGGCGCTACGAAAGGGGCGAGACGCTCTCTCAAGGTAGACGTGGCCTTTCATGGGAGATCTGCGCCTCTTGGGCGAGCGGGCTTCTCAGCCCCACGCGCTCACTTCTGGTAAATATCCACCGTGCGGCAACCGCCGTCGATCTGCCTCATGTGAATATCTACAAGCTTGATGAAGGTGCCGTGAGGCCCCGGAGGAGGGCAGTCAACCGAGTAGTAGCGCGTGAACGTCTCGTAGGCTCGCTGGACTTTAAAAAAGCGCGTGTTTTTCGGCAGGAGGACGCTCTGCGTCGGCTTGAGCGTGAATCGCTGAGCGCCAGCAGTCACGACGATGACGTTGTAGGCGGGCTCGCGAGAGTCGTTCTTCACCATGATGCGCTCACTGGGCACACTCTCGCGCGTGCAGCCGGACGCGGCTATCAGCACAGCCAGCAAGCCGAAGATAGTGGTGAAAGCCCCGCGCATTCCCCTCATTGTACGGCGGGGTTGTGCAGTGGCACAACGCAAGACTCTAAAGCGCAATGGTGCCGGAGCCTTTCCGGCGGTATCATAGAGGGATCTCCCATGGACTCTTCCTACAGCCACCCCAAGCTTGGCTGGCCCATCGACATCCGGCTCCACGACGCCGGCGGGCAGCAGGTGCTCGTGCTGCAGTGCCCGGTTGGGATATCAGAGAAGCCGCTGCTGCTCGTGCCAGCAGTCGGCCCAATCGTTTCGCTCTTCGACGGAACGGTATCGCGAGAGGAGGTACTGGCACGCTTTTCGCCGCAGGGCCTAACGGAGAAGACGCTCGTTGAGCTCATAACGCTGCTCGACGATCACCTGTTCTTGGCAAATGGCAGATTCTTTGCAGCGGGCCAGGAAGCTAAAGAGGCATTTGAGCGAGCAGAGGTTCGCGCACCAGCGCTGGCGGGACGCTCGTACCCAGCGGAGCAGCAGCGTCTCGCGGCCCTCATTGACTCGTACTTGGCACAGGCTAGCGCGGAAGCCGACAGCCTTCGGAGCGTAGCCTGCCTGGTAGCACCGCACATCGACTACCAGCGAGGCGGAGGCTGCTACGGACGCACGTACCCACGGCTCCGTGGTGAGTCGGCTGACCTATACGTGCTAATAGGCACCGCCCACCAGTACAGCGAGCGGCTCTTTCACCTGTGCGCCAAGGACTTTTCGTCGCCTCTTGGGACTCTTGCGTGCGATGTGGAGTTTGTGACGAAGGTTGCTGCGCAGCACGGAATCAAGCGCTCCTTCGAAGGGCAGTTCCTCCACAAGCGAGAGCACTCGCTAGAGCTGCAGCTGCCGTTCCTAAGCAGCGTACAGCCGACGGCCATGATCGCTCCGGTGTTGGTGGGGAGCTTCCACCGCGCGGTCGTAGAGCAGCGCGCGCCGACCGAGCTAGAGGAGTACGAGTCTTTCGTAGGGGCGCTGTGTGAGGCGATTCGTGCACGTGAGGCAGAGGGCAAGAGGGTCTGCTTTGTGGCCGGAGTGGACATGGCCCACGTCGGGATGAGCTTTGGAGACACAAAGCCCCTCACCCCTGAAAAGATGGAGCAAGTCCGGGCTAGGGACATGGAGTACCTCAAGGCGCTAGAGAACGCGGACAAGGAATCGCTCTTCGCACACATATGCCAGGACAATGACGAGCGGCGTATCTGCGGATTCCCGACTATGTATACGATCCTCGACCTGTTCGAGCGGCTCGGCACAAAGCCGGATGTCGAGCTCATCTCATACGAGCAGGCGGTGGACTACCCCGGTGAGTGCGCCGTCACCTTCGCCGGAATGGTGATGCGGCAGGCCCAGTAGCTTGGGCAGGGGTGCGATTTCCTCGTAGGCCAAAAACAAGCAAAAGTCATTAATATTAGGCGGTTAAGATTCTTTTGCGAGTACCAGAAGCACTTTCCTCTGCGCCGCGGATAAGGGGGTGTAGGTTGTAGAGCTTTCTAAAGGTGCTCAGATGGAAGATGCAAAGACCCAGAACTTCTTCGACAAGGCTAACTGCGAAGTAAAGTTTGGCGACGTTGAGGTTGGCTCGACGTACCCGCTCTACGGGATGATCACCAAGATTGTAGACGATACTCCAGGCCACGTGGTGGTTGAGATCAACTTCTCGATTACGGCGAACATGACGATTCCTGACCGTGAGAAGATCGAGCTCCTCAAGGAGCGCGCCTTCGAGCCAGGCATCTTCGTGTCGAAGGTAACGGCGAAAGCCCCCAAGGTAGAGGTTGACTGCAGCACGGTGGTGTTCGGCAAGCGCCAGGGCTTTAGCGCCTAACGGTATCTCTCTCTCGATCAAGACAACACGCGGAGGCCGCGGGGAGCAAAAACTCTCCGCGGCCTCCGGCTTTTTGGCGCCTACGACGGGTGTCGCAGGTTGACGCCCCTTAGCGCCCCCGTATACCCTTGGGGCCTGTCTAAGCGGCGGCGATCGTGCCCCCGAAGGACCTCGGGGAGCCTCCAGGCCAGTGACTAACAGCAACCAAGAGAAGAAGAGCTGGGCTGAAGAAGCCGTCTCCTTCATCAAGACCCTAGCGTTCATCTTGGCGATCGCTGTTGGGCTTCGCACCTGCGTCATAGAGCCTTTCAAGATCCCTTCTGGCTCGATGAAGAACACGCTCCAGATAGGCGACTACATCCTGGTGCTCAAGTTCTGGTACGGCCTGCGCCTGCCGTACGTGACGAATTCAGTGGCCGAGTGGAACGCGCCCAAGCGTGCTGACGTGGTGGTGTTCACCCGACCCAACGACCCGAACACCCCAGGTGAAGATGACTCAGAGATTCACATCATCAAGCGCGTGATTGGCCTGCCTGGAGACACGGTTGAGATTAAGTCCGGCGAGCAAGGCGGAGGCACGGTGCTGATTAACGGGCAGCCGATTGAGGAGCCCTACGCGCGCTGGGTTGACCGCGGGCCCAACGAGGGGAGGCCGTGGGGGCCTAAGACAGTTCCTCCAGGCCACGTGCTACTGCTCGGTGACAACCGAGACCAGTCGAAAGATTCCCGCTTCTGGACCGACCCATTCCTCGACATCCGCCGCATCAAGGGCAAGGCCGTCATTATCTTCTGGTCATGGGACAAATTCTCTCGAATCGGAACGGTAATTCGATGAGCCTCGACTGGCACATCCTTCCCAGCGCAATCGTGCTCAAGGTCAGTGGCAAGGATGCCCGCCGCTACCTCAACAGCCGACTCTCAAATGACCTGCGCGCAGCCCAGCCTGGAGACGCTGTGCGAGCTGCTGCCCTCACGGCACAGGGGCGAGTCGAAGGGCTCTTCACAGTCTTCGTTCAGCCGTCTGACACGTTCTACCTTGCCTGCGACGCAGGCCCCCGAGAGGAAGTTGTTGCGGCTCTCAAGCGTTTCATCGTTGCAGATCGAGTTGCAGTGGAGGACCTCTCGTCGCAGGCCAGCCTGGTGCACATCGCTGCAGAAACAAGCCAGGCTGCTGCGCTGCTGCAGTCGGTAGGAGGAGAGCTACTAGGGGCTGCCGCTTGTGCGCGAGTGTCAGAGAAAGGCTCGGACTGCCTGCTGCTTGGGGCAAGCCACCAGCAACTATCGGACTCCCTGCGCGCGCAACTCAGAGAGCCTCTCAGCAGCGATGAGTACCGGCTGCGACGGCTCAAATACGGATTGCCGGTGTTCCCCGATGAGGTAAACGGCGAGACCATCCTCACTGAAGCAGGGCTGTATGAGGCCGTGTCCTTCACCAAGGGCTGCTACGTAGGCCAAGAGGTGCTCGAGCGCAGCGACGCGATCGGCAAGCTGCCGCGCGCGCTTGAGCTGATCCGGCTCTCAGGGACAACGGCCCCGCAGCCCGGAACCGCGATCACCAGCAGTTCAGGAGAGGCATTTGGGAAGACCGTGTCCGCTGCGGTTGATGCGGCCCAAGGAGCGACGTTTCTGTTTGCGCTTCTTCGCACCGGGAAATATGGTGTCGGCGACAAGGTAGGGTGCGCCGGCATGGAAGGAGAGATCGTGCAGCGCCGCCTGACGGGCAGGGAGACAGGGAGATGACCATGAACAAGGGACAGGTAATCGATTTTCTGGTGCAGAGCCAAGCGCTCAAGTTTGGAGAGTTCGTGCTCAAGTCCGGGCGAAAGGCCCCGTACTTCATCAACACGGGCTGCTTCGACAACGGTGAGAAGATATCGCGGCTGGCCCACTTCTACGCCCAGAAGCTCCACTCGCTAGGGCTCCACAAGGCTGACATCGTATTCGGCCCAGCGTACAAAGGCATCCCGCTGTGCGTCTCGACGGCGATGGCGCTGGCGCAGCATTTCGACACGAACATCGGCTTCAGCTTCAACCGCAAGGAGGCGAAGACTCGCGGTGAGGGCGGAGAGTTCGTAGGCACTCCGCTCATCAAGGGCATGAAGGCGGTGCTGGTTGAGGATGTAGTTACGGCAGGAACTACTCTTCAGGAGGTGGTGCCGCTGCTGCGCGAGCGTGTCGGAGTTGAGGTTGCGGGAGTGGTCATACTCGTTGACCGCGCCGAGCGAGGCAAAGGCTCGGTGTCGGCCGTGCAGGAGGCTGAGAGCGAGCTGCGCATTAAGGTTCACCCAATCGTCACCATCTCCGACATCATTTCGTACCTTTCAAAGCCAAACTCATCTGGATTTCAGATCGATGTGGCGCTCCAGTCGCGCATCGACGAGTACCGCGCGGAGTTCGGCGCCCTCTCGCTGGAGGCTTGATGAGACGCCTTGTCGCTGCGGTAGTGGTTATGCTCTTGGCTGCTGTGCCCGCTTGGGCAGACGAGCGCACCGAGGCGCTCGACAAGCAGTCGTACGAGATGTACCAGCAGGTCTTTAGCCCGTTTTGTCCGGGCCGCTCGCTCAATGACTGTCCGTCTTCGAAGGCGCACGAGCTTAAATCCGAGATGCGCGCCAAGCTCGAGCAGGGGGTTCCTGAGCAGCAGATACTAAACGAGGTCTTCGAGCGCTACGGCGACAAGTACCGCACAGTGCCGATCTTTGAGGGCATCGGCCGCTGGGTATGGCTTGCGCCGATCTGCTTCCTGCTGCTGGGCATGGCGATCGCGACGGGTGTCGCTTTCAGGCGAAAGCAGTCGGTTCCAGAGGCTTCCAAGCCGTTGCCTTCAGGGCTCTCGCCAGAGCTACAGCGCCAGATCGACGACGAGCTCTCGAAGCTTGATTAGGCCCTCCCGTCGGCGCACCATTACAGACGAATAGCCGCAAGTAGCGACCGTGTCGCAGCGGCTCCTCCGGAGTGAACCATGGCGAGCCCTGGGCTGAGCAGTGGTTTTGGTGCCGGTTTTCCCAAGGTTGCCCCAGGTGACTTCACGCTCAAGTCAAACATTCGAAGAAAGCCGAGGCAGCTTCGCAGGGCGAGGCTAAGCGCTCGTCTAGCCTACAAGCTGGTCTTGCTCGTGGTTGTGCTCGCCTTCCTCGTCAAGGGCTCCATCGTAGAGGCCTTCTACATACCCTCTGGGTCTATGACCCCCACGCTCAAGGAACAGGACTACATCCTCGTTGAGAAGCTCAGGTACGGCCTCCGCATGCCCTTCGTTGACCGAACAGTGGTGCCGTGGTCACAGCCGGAGCGCGGCGACGTCGTGGTCTTTAAGCGCAGCGACAACCCCGCAACCCCCGAGGATGAGAGCTCTCCAAGCATCGTGAAGCGGGTCATCGGCGTGGAGGGCGATATCGTCGAGGTGGAGCAAAATCGAGTGCTCGTCAACGGCGAGGTGCTCTACGAGCCCTACGCCGATTGGGGCAGCTTCAAGCAGGAAGTGCCGCTGACGTTCCTTGTGCCCGAAGGCGGGCTCTTCGTTTTGGGCGACAATCGGGCCAACTCGTCTGACTCCCGGTTCTGGGACGACCCCTTCGTGGCAGCCGAGCAAGTTGTTGGAAAAGCGTCAGTTGTGTACTGGAACGGCGCGAAAGATTGACACTGGCCGGTAGGCTCCCTACCATCCTCCTCTTATGGCAGTTTTCGCGGTAAATAAGCAGAAACTCTCAGCGTACGTCACGCTTACCAAGCCTCGTATCCTCACGATGGTGCTGGTCATGAGTGCAGCTGGCTTCTTCATGGGCGCAGGCGGGAGCCTTCAGCCGCTCGACAGCTTCTTTATCATGATGCTCGGCACAGCGCTTAGCTCAGGCGGTGCAGCGGCGCTCAACAACTACCTAGAGCGCGACAGTGACGAGCTGATGCACCGCACCCGGAAGCGCCCCATCCCGGCTGGGCAAGTCACTCCGGAGGAGGCGCTCTCGTTTGGCCTTCAGCTCGTTCTCATGGGCGTTACGATTCTCGCCTGGCAGGTAAACCTGCTTACAGGCTTCCTCTCGCTCCTCACCGTTTTCCTGTACGTGCTCGTGTACACCCCGCTCAAGCGGGTGACGTGGTGGAACACGGCGATTGGCGCCATTCCAGGGGCGCTTCCTCCAGTTGGCGGGTGGACAGCCGCAACCGGACACCTCGACTACGGCGCTTGGGTGGTGTTTCTCATTCTCTTCGTCTGGCAGCACCCGCACTTCTACGCCATCGCGTGGCTGTACAAGGAAGACTACGCCCGAGGGGGCTTCAAGATGCTGCCGGTGGTTCACCCTGACGGACGCAGCACCTTCAACCAGGTTATCGGCTTCTCGATCATCCTCATACCGATATCGCTCCTGCCGTCGCTGATCGGCATGGCAGGTGCCTTTTACGGCTGGGGCATGGCGGTGCTGGGGCTCGTGATGCTTGCCATCGGCATCAAGTTTGCGCGCACGCGCTCCCTACACGACGCAAAGCTCCTGCTCAAGGCATCGGTGATCTACCTGCCGCTCTTCTTCGTGCTCATCCTCGGGGACAGGTCGTTCTAGCGCGGAATTGAGCAGCGAGAAGGATTCTTATGACTCAGGCACCGCCCCCCGGACCTCACCAGCAGCGTCCGCCAGCTCCGGCTGCCGCAGTGTGGAGCCTGGTGCTAGGGCTCTTGAGCGTCCTCTGCCTCGGAGCGTTCTCGGGCATCCCGGCAATCTACCTTGGGTACCGCGTACGGGCCCTCATTCGCAGCAATCCTGCTGGGGCCTCCGGCGATGGAATGGCGGTGGCGGGGATAGTGCTGGGCTACGTCGGCACAGGAGTCATGGTTCTCGCCTTTGTCTTCTTTGCCGCGGTGCTCGTAATCCCTGGGCTTTCAAGCCTCTCGCCATTCTTGTCGTCGCTCTTTTAGTGTCGACGCTAAGCCCGATTTGCGCGCCCGAGAAAAACTCCCGGGAGAACTCCCTGCGCAATACCCGCACGGCTCTATCCTAGGACCTGTCGTCTGGGTACGCGATGCGCTTGAGGGTCGAGAGCTGATGAGAGACAAGCACCGAGCCTATGCTCTCGCCGAAGGTATCTATGAGGCTCTGACAGAATTCATCGAGGGCGGCTGGCTCCTCTGTCTCGAAGCGCAGCTCAAAATCCCAGCTCCCGGTGCAGACAACGACTGCCACCACGTGCGGCGAGGAAGCGCAGGTTTTAAGGAACTGAGAGCGCTGCTCGGGAGACAATCCGCAGTCAATAACCATGATTCGGTACATGAAGATGCCGAGTAGCTGGGTGCGAATAGAGTACATTCGCCCTCGAACGATCTTTTCGTCGCGCATCCTGTCGATCCTGTAGGAGAGTGACGAAGCGCTCATGCCCGTGAGGCGCGCGAGCTGAGCTGTGCTCGATGATGGGTTGCGTGTCATCGCAACGAGAATGGAGTGATCGGCATCGTTGAGCTCCGGCGCACGCTCTCGGGCGCTGATAGAAACCGACTCCCGCTCGGTCACCTCGGGCGCAAGGTAGTTGGGGGAGTACCAGGTGCAATCGACGCCGATTCGAAGCGTCTTCTGGGGGTATGCTCCTTTAGACAGCGATTGCGAGCAGGCGAAGAAGTCGACAACTTCGTGAGGCTGTCGCGCCAGGAACGTGGCGCCGTACTGGAAGGCGCCGCTCAGCCGCGACAGCCAGTAGATGCGCGGATGAGACAAGAGGCTCTGCTCAAATTTCGCGCGCATAGCGCTAGGCTCCGGGCTGGGCGCGAAGAACAGGCCGTAGTCAGAGAAGCCGAGCCGATAGTTGTCGATGAGAAAGGAGGGCACGATGATGCCGTTTCGGACGAGGTTCTCCAGCGCATGCCGCACCCGGTGTTCCCGCATATCTGCGCGCGCGGCGATCTCTCGGACAGAGATGTCGGCACAGAGGTTCCATGCGACGATGAGGCGCCGCTCGACTTCAGAGAGGGAATAGCTTGGTCTCATGCTTTAGCCAGCAACGTAAATAAAAGCCCGGCGCCGCATGGGTAACCGCGTTCTTCTCAGGCTCGCCGACGTTATCGTATAGGCCTCGCTCTCAAACAACCAAAAAAGGCACCGGGCCCGCTACAGCGTGCCCTCACTGCGCCTTGCGCTCAGCCGCATTTATCTTCTCAGGCGCAAACTGTGCCTTCACCTGCGGCAGCTCGGCCCGCAGGATCGGGTCCCAGCCGCTCTCCATGCCAACTTTAATGACGGCGAAGGCGGCGACCACAACGACAGCCTGCATGAGCGACGTTGAGCAGAGAAAAATTAAGAGCCCGGCGAGGACAGCGTGGGTTAAGAGCACAGAAACCCAGCCAATCTCAGGCGTCACGTACAGAGACACCAGGAGCCCTCCAACCCACCAGCCTGTCACAACGCACACGAGCTTTCCGACGTCGAGGTTGGCCCTCTTGCGGGCAATAATCCAAGAGAGGATTGAGATAATGGTGAAGTTGACGGCCAGCTCGCGGAGGACAGGAATAATCGCCATGACGGGAAGTATCGCGATGACTGCCGGCTGCGGCAAGGAGAAATGTGCGGGCTAGAACTCGCTGCGCAGGGGGCGCGCCATGAGGGCTGCTGCCAGGTCCTGGGCTGCGATCTCGCCTGAGAGGAGCTTTACGATGTGGTCTGTGAGCGGAACTTCTACGCCCGCCTTTGCTGCGAGCTGCTGGACGAGGGGCGCTGTGGAGACACCTTCAGCCACCGAGCCGAGCGACGCCGTGATGTCAGCGATCTTCTCGCCCTTGCCGAGCCGCAGCCCTACGGTGCGGTTGCGGCTCTGGTTTTCGGTGGCGGTCATGACGAGGTCTCCTAGGCCAGAGAGCCCAGAGAGGGTGCGCGGGTCAGCGCCGAGGCCGGCCGCAAGCCGCGTCATCTCCGCCAGGCCGCGCGCGATCAGGGCTGCGCGCGCAGACGGGCCGTAGTTGAGCGCGTCTGAGACTCCGACGGCGATCGCCACCACGTTCTTGAGGATTCCTCCGAGCTCAACGCCGAGCGGATCAGCCGAGGTGTAGATGCGCAAGGAATTGCCTGAGAGGGCCTCGGCAACGAGCGCCGCGGTCTTTTCGGACACGGAGCCCGACACTATCGATATGGGGCGCTCGGCGACCAGGTCTGAGGCGAAGCTTGGGCCCGAGATGACTGCGAGCGCATCTGGGGCAAGCGACAGGGAGCTCGACGCGTACTGTAGCGGAGTGGAGACAGTCGTTGGCTCAAGCCCCTTGGTGGCGCTCACGAGCACCTTCGCTCGCACGTTCGGCACGACCTCGGCCCAAGCGCTGGCGGGGAGCGCCACGATGGTTAGGTCTGCGTCCGCGGTCAGGGCGAGGTCTGAGGTGATGCCGAGGTTGCCCGGCACGGGCGCCGTCACCGAGCCGCGCTGGAACGAGCGAGTCGAGAGGAGCCGTGCAACTTCGCCCTGGTCGTGGTGCCACCCGGTAACGCGAAAGCCGCGTCGCAGGGCGTGCAGCGCGAGCGCCATGCCCCATGCCCCGAGGCCGACAACGGCTACGTGCATACTGGCGGCGTTTTTAAGCATCAGGCCCTGCGCTTACTTGGAGCCCTCAGGGGTGACAGTAGGCGCGCTTTCTTCGGCGCCGCCTTCTTCAGCGCCGTTAGTATCGAGCGGGGCGGGCGCTACCGCCACGACCTTCTCGTTCTCCTCAAGGTCCATCAGCTTCACGCCGCGCGTGTTTCGTCCGATGACCGAGATGTTCTTGGCGCTGGTGCGGATGATCTTGCCGCCCGAGGTGATGAGCATGAGACCGCTCGACTCAGTGACCGTGATCGCCTCGATGACGGGGCCGTTTCGGCCTTCCGTCTGGATGTCGATCAAGCCCTTGCCGCCGCGTCCTTGTGGGCGGTACTCGCTCACCAGGGTGCGCTTGCCGAAGCCGTTCTCGCACACGGTGAGGAGCGCCAGCTCCTCGGTCGCCGGGGCTCCTTCCTTGGCCTTCTGGATGACCGTCATGCTGACGACCTTGTCGTCGCCCTCGAATCGGATGCCGGTGACGCCGCGCGCAGCACGGCCCATCGCCCGCACGTTGTCCTCCGTGAAGCGGATCGCCATGCCATCGCGGGTCGCGAGGATGATGTCGTCGCCCTCGTGCGTTATCTTGGCGCCGATGAGCGTGTCGCCTTCGTCGAGGGTGCACGCCATGATGCCGTTTCGGCGTGAGCGAGAGAACTCCTCAAGGGCGGTCTTCTTGATGACACCCTGGCGAGTCGCAAGCGCGACACACGCGTTCTCGCTCCACTCCTTAATTGGAAGGATAGCGCACATTTTCTCGTCTTCTTTGAGCTCAAGCAGGTTGACCAGCGCGCGGCCACGCGAGGTGCGGCCTGACTCTGGGATGCTCCACACCTTGAGCCAGTAGACTCGCCCGAGGCTCGTGAAGACCAGCAGGTCTGCGAGGGTTGAGGCAACGAAGAGGTTCTCGATGAAGTCCTCGTCGTCAGCCGCAGCTCCGATGATTCCCTTTCCGCCACGGCGCTGCTCGCGGTACTCCGTGACCGACGTGCGCTTGATGTAGCCCTTGTGGCTGACCGTGACGACCATCTCTTCGTCCTCGATCATCTCGCTCATGTCGATCTCGCCGCCGTCGTCGACGATCTCTGTGCGGCGCGCGTCGCCGAACTTCTCGCGGACCTCGGTCAGCTCTGCAGCGATGATTCCGTCGACCTTCTTGGCGTCTGCCAGGATGCTCAGGAGTTCCTGGATGCGCTTGGCTAGTTCGTCGTGCTCCTGCTCGATGGCGAGGCGCTCCATGCCAGTGAGCTTCTGCAGCCGCAGGTCGAGGATCGCCTGGGCCTGGATCGTTGAGAGGCTGTAGCGCGAAATGAGCTCGTCGCGAGCGTCCTTCGGGGTCTGGGCCTTGCGAATGAGCGCAATCACCTCGTCGAGGTTTAAGAGCGCAATCTTGAATCCCTCCAAGATGTGCATGCGCTCCTTGGCCTTCTTGAGGTCGAACTCCGTACGGCGGGTGACCACGTCGCGGCGGTGGTTGAGGAAGTGCGAGAGGAGGTCGTGCAGCGAGCAGATGACCGGCTTGCCGTCGACGATCGCCAGGTTGACGATGCCGAAGCTCGACTGCATCGGGGTCATCTTGTAGAGCTGGTTGAGCACGACGTCAGGCGTTGCGTCACGCTTGAGCTCGACAACGATGCGCATGCCGCTGCGGTCGCTCTCGTCGCGGAGCTTGGAGATGCCCTCGATCTGCTTGTCGTTGACGAGCTCAGCGATCTTCTCAATTAGGCGCGCCTTGTTGACTTGGTACGGAATCTCGGTGACGACGATGATGTCCGCCTCGCGCGACTTGTTCTTGATCTTCTCAAAGTGCGCCTTGGCCCTGACCTGGATGATGCCGCGGCCGTTGGCGTACGCGCTGATGATCGGGCCTCGCCCGTAGATTGCGCCGCCGGTTGGAAAGTCTGGACCAGGGACAATCGCGAGCAGCTCTTGCAGCGAGATGTTCGGGTTGTTGATGACGGCGAGCGCGCCGTTGATGACCTCAGTGAGGTTGTGCGGCGGGATGTGCGTCGCCATTCCGACGGCGATTCCGTTTGCGCCGTTGACGAGCAGGTTCGGGATGACCGACGGAAGCACGGTCGGCTCTAGGGTTGAGTCGTCGAAGTTCGGGGTGAAGTCGACTGTTTCCTTCTCGATGTCCTCAAGCAGCCGCTCGGCGAGGGCCGTCATGCGGCACTCTGTGTAACGGTAGGCAGCAGGTGGGTCGCCGTCGATCGATCCGAAGTTTCCTTGGCCGTCGATCAGGGGGTAGCGGAGGTTCCACGGCTGGGCGAGCCGCACCAGGGCTTCGTACACAGGCATGTCACCGTGCGGGTGGTAGCGCTTGAGCACCTCACCCACAACTCCCGCGCACTTGGAGTGCTTACGGTTCGGGACGAGGCCTTCCTTGAGCATCGCGTACAACACGCGGCGCTGCACCGGCTTGAGGCCATCGCGCACGTCCGGCAGGGCACGTCCGACGATTACGCTCATGGCGTAGTCCAGGTAGGACTGGCGCATCTCGGCTTCGATCGTAATGGGGGTAATTTGCTGTGTATTTTCCATTTGGCGAGCATAGGAGATGGGGGCAGCCAGTTCAAGGGAGAATAAGCTTGGAAACCCAATAAAATAGAGGTGTTTTGCCCGCTTTTGGCCTGCACAGAAGAGCCCGCGCCAGGCCTGTTTGAATGTGTTCGAAATAGAGCTGGCCGAGTGCAGGAAAATGAGCGGCGCTGGAGCGTCGCCCGCCGCACCTCCGGGGCCGACCGAGCGCTCGGCACCCTCCCTTTAAAGCTCCCCTGATACCTGCTATACCCCGAACATTCCCGGCAGGTATCTTCAGAATGAAACTCTCAATCGTCATCCCCTGTTACAACGAACGCGCCACAATTCAGCAGATTGTGTCTGCGGTGAAGAGTGCGCCTGTCAGCGACATGGAGATCGTCATAGTCGACGACTGCTCGAAGGATGGCACCCAAGAGGTGCTCAAGACGGTCATCGCCCCGCAGGTCGACAAGATCATCTACCACGAGGTGAACCAGGGGAAGGGTGCCGCGCTTCGAACTGGCTTTAAGCACGTCACCGGGGATGTCGTCATCGTGCAGGATGCTGACATGGAGTACGACCCGCAGGAGTACCCGATTCTCATGGATCCGATTGAGAAAGGGCGCGCTGACGTCGTTTTCGGCTCACGCTTCGTGGGCGCCCAGCCGCACCGTGTTGTGTACTTCTGGCACATGATGGGCAACCGCTTCTTGACCCTGCTGTCGAACATGTTCACAAACTTGAACCTGACGGACATGGAGACCTGCTACAAGCTGTTCCGCCGCGAGGTGATCCAGTCGATTGAGATTGAAGAGTGCCGCTTCGGATTCGAGCCCGAGATAACGGCGAAGGTGGCAGCGATGGGCTGCCGGATCTACGAAGTGGGCATCTCCTACTACGGGCGCACCTACGCCGAGGGCAAGAAGATCGGCTGGAGAGACGGCTTCCGAGCAATCTACTGCATCATCAAGTACAACCTCTTCCGCCGGCCCGCCAAGCAGTTCGATGCCGCAGCGGGAGAGCAGCAGAAGGGCTCGACCACGAGCGGCTGCGAGGCAAAGCGGGTTGTAAACGGCGGCTCATCCGAAAACCACTAGTTCTGTGGTCCGTCACGGACTGCCAGGGGGTTACAAAAACCCCTCGGACTGCGAAAAAGAAAAATAAAGCTAATAAAGACAGGCGTTTGCTTGGGCACCTGAGTAACTTTTCCCCAACTCTGTTGGCTCCTGGGCTATAGTCTCGGCGGCTCTTTGGGGCGGCTTCTGCAGCTCTACGGAGGGCTAAAAACCTTTTCAAAAGCTCACACTATGATCAAGGGAAGAACGCTCCAGCTACGCGCGCTCGAGAAGGCCGATCTTACCTTCCTGCACCGGCTGCACAACAACTACAAGACCATGAACTACTTCTTCGAGGAGCCCTTCGAGACGCTCCGAGAGCTGGAGGACCTGTACGAGAAGTACGTGCATAACACGACTGAGCGGCGCTTCGTCATCGAGGAGACCCAGACGGGCGCAAGCGTAGGCGTGCTGAGCTTAATAGAGATCGACGAGATTAACCGGCGCTGCGAGATCGACATAATCATCGACGAGAAGCACCAGGGGAAAGGCTTTGGCAAGCAGGGGTTCGTGCTCGGCATCAAGTACGCGTTCGACATCCTAAACCTCTTCAAGGTGTACCTGGTCATCCTGCCTGACAACACGCCGGGCCTCAGCATCTACAGGTTCGCGGGCTTCAAGAAGGAGTGCCGTCTCAAGAAGGAGTACTTCCGCAACGGTGAATACGTCGACGTTGAGCGCATGTGCCTCTTCGAGAGCCAGTGGCGCCGCATTAAGCCAAAGCTTAATGAGATTGTGGGCTTTGAGTCCCCCGAGCTTCGGGGCCGAATTCCGCCTCGTGCCAGCCAGCCAGTGGTGCATCGGGTAGCAGTAGCGCCGGTTCTTCCTGGCACGGCTCCGGTGACCGAATCCAGTGGCGCGCTAGCCCTCAAGTAGCGCACAATGCTGCCACCGAACGCTTGAACTAGCCGCGCAGGGCCGGTTGAGCTTGGAGTGGCAGGCCTGTGCAGAAACGCCCCCAAAAAATAGGAATAGTCGCCGCCATGCCGGAGGAGTTTGCGCTCCTCACAGCCAGCTTCGGCGCCACGTCTGCAAAAACGATCGGTCCGCGAGAGTTCTTCTGCGCTCAAGCGGGCGGCCGAGAGCTCGTGTTCGTATGCTCGCGCATCGGCAAGGTCGCGGCCGCCTCCACGGCGACGACGCTCATCCAGTCTTTCGGTGTCGATGCGCTGCTCATGACGGGTGTCGCGGGCGGAGTGAACGCAAAGGTGAAGGTGGGGGACGTCGTTGTCGCAGACGCGCTGGTGCAGCATGACATCGACCTCAAGGGGGTCTTGGGGTGCCGACGGTTCGACATTCCGCTTCTCAACTGCTCGTTTCTAGCAGCGGACCCACACCTCTCTCAGGTTGCAAACGATGCGGCACGCGCAGCAGTGCGAGACCCACGCTACGTCTCCGCTGTGAGTGGGCTGGGGCTCAGCGCCGCAGAGGCGCACTCAGGGGTGGTCGCCAGCGGCGACCAGTTCATCGACTCGGGCCATGAGCGCGGGGAGCTAGAGAGGCTCATCCCCGGGCTGCTGGCAGTTGAGATGGAGGGCGCAGCGGTGGCCCAGGTATGTGCTGAGCACGGCGTGCCGTTCGCGGTTTCGCGAGTCATCTCTGACTCTGCCGACCGTCACGCTCCCGTCGACTTTGTCTCCTTCATTCAGAGGGCCGCGGCAGTGGGTTCTGAGCGGCTCGTGTGCGAGTTCGTGTCTCGGCTGCCATAGCTCACACGGCAGAGACAAATAGCTTGCGTCGAGGCGTCTCGCACCGTTTAATCCTCGCATGTCAGCCAACATCAAAGAATTCATTGCTCCTGTTCCTGATTTCCCAAAGCCTGGAATCGTCTTTCGTGACATCTCGCCGCTGCTCGCTGCACCGGCGGCTTTCAAGGCCGCGGTGCACGGCATGGCCGAGCTCGTGCGGCGCTCCGGAGCGACAACCGTGGCGGCAGTTGAGTCGCGCGGCTTTATCTTCGGGACCGCCGTGGCTCTTGAGGCCGGCTTGCCGATGGTGCTCGTGCGCAAGCAGGGCAAGCTCCCGGGCGACCTGGAGCAGGTGAGCTACGGCCTTGAGTACGGTAAAGACACCCTCGAGATTAAGCGAGACATCATGTCCCCTGGGGCGCGGGTTGCTATTCTCGACGACGTGCTTGCGACCGGCGGCACGGCGGCGGCGACTGCCGAGCTCGTTTCGCGGGCGGGGGGTGAGGTGGTCTCGTTCGTGTTTCTGCTTGAGATTGTAGGCCTCCAAGGCCGAGATCGGCTTGGCGACAGTAAGGTTGCCTGCTTGGTGTCTTTTTAGGCTTTGGGGCGCTGGCCTGCGGTGAAGGTTTGAACCACCGCTTCTAAGCTATTGATACGCATTTGCTTGAGGGGGTTTCGTTGACTTCCCCAGGGCGCCCAGATACCTTCCTGAGCTCTCCTGCTCGCGCTGGACCCTCCATCTCAGGGTCGATTGTTCTGGGCGTAGGCAGGCCCACCTGGAGAGGTGGCCGAGTGGCTGAAGGCGCCTGATTCGAAATCAGGTATACCGGAAACGGTATCGGGGGTTCGAATCCCTTCCTCTCCGATCTTTTCTCCCTTTCTTTTTCTCTCCTCAATTGGTTTCGGTAGGCCCTGAAAACTCCGCTTGAGGGCGCTTGGAGCGGGGTGTCGTATGAGGCGGATCCTGTAGGCATGTGCTGCGCGAGAAGTCTGGAGGTGGATTCAGACGGGCTGAGCTTAATCTTTGAGGGATGAAGCTTAGCTGATGCAGTTTTAAGCCATTTGAAGTTGTTGACTAACCTTAGGTGCTTGAGTACAAGACTAACAGTCTCGCCGACGGTTCTGGTTTTTCGCAGTCGGTTTAGTGGTAGGTCTTTCGGTTCTTCTTAGCAGGGCGTCGGTAGATTAGGTGCGGGTTCTTTAATCCGATGGATTAGTGAATCGTCTCCGTTGACACTTATTTGTCTAGCGGTACCCGAGATGCCTTTTACCAAGAAAGGAAATCAATCCCTTTCTGTGAGTGGCGACACTTCGTCGCCTGGTTCCGCCTCCCCTTCAAATAACT
>OMIG01000175.1 GCA_900299035.1 Pseudomonadota bacterium | reverse complement strand
GTGAAGCGCGCTTCCCGCGCGCGAGGGGCGAAAGCCCCTACGCGGAAGCGCGGAGCGGGAAAAACTGGCGGAGCGGGAAAAACTAGGGGGGTGAAGCGCGCTTCCCGCGCGCAAGGGGCGAGAGCCCCTACGCGGAAGCGCGGAGCGGGAAAAACTGGCGGAGCCGACGGGACTCGAACCCGCGACCTCTCACGTGACAGGCGAGCGTTCTAACCAACTGAACTACGACTCCGCGATGCTGTGATGTCAGCGGGGGGGAAGGTAGCTGAAATCCCTGGGTAAGTAAAGTTTCGGCGGGAACATCGTCGCGGCCGGCGGGGGCGCCAGTTTGAAACGATTGACTGGGCTGCGTGGGGGTGAGAAACAGAGTGAGTGCAGGGGTTTCCCGTTATCGGGCGGACCTTCGGGCTAGAGAGAGGGGTGTCCAGTGGCCGAGTACGATCCGAATCATATTGAACAGAAGTGGCAAGCGTACTGGGAGGCTCACAAGACCTTCAAGACGACCGACTCGGGCAAGCAGAAGGTGTACGTGCTCGACATGTTCCCGTATCCGTCGGGAGCGGGGCTCCACGTTGGACATCCGCTGGGCTACACGGCGACCGATATCTACTCTCGCTACAAGCGCATGCAGGGCTTCGACGTGCTGCATCCGATGGGCTTCGACGCGTTCGGCCTTCCGGCAGAGCAGCACGCCGTCAACACGGGCGAGCATCCGGCAATTCTGACTGAGAAGAACTGCCAGAACTTCGTTCGGCAGCTTAAGAAGATCGGGCTCTCGTACGACTGGGACCGCGAGCTTGCCACGTGCACCCCGGACTACTACAAGTGGACGCAGTGGATCTTTCTGCGGCTTTACAACTCTTGGTTCGACGGCGCAGCTCAGAAGGCTCGCCCAATTGAGGAGCTTCCGATTCCAGCTGAGGTCAAGGCCAAGGGGGAGCTAGCGGTTCAGGCCTACCAAGCGGAGCACCGACTCGCCTACTACGCTGACGCGATGGTGAACTGGTGCCCTGCGCTCGGCACGGTGCTGGCCAACGAGGAGGTTATCGACGGCAAGTCTGAGCGCGGCGGTCACGACGTGATCCGCAAGCCGATGAAGCAGTGGATGCTGCGCATCACCAAGTACTCTGAGCGCCTCATCTCGGAGCTCGATGAAATTGACTGGCCGGAGGCGATTAAGGAGCAGCAGCGCAACTGGATCGGCCGAAAGACCGGCACGGAAATTACCTTCTCCGTTGCCGGCAGTGGCAGCCCGATCGTGGCGTTCACGACCCGCCCAGACACCCTGTTCGGGGTCACTTTCTTCGTGGTCGCGCCGGAGCACCCGCTCGTGAGCGAGCTCACGACGCCGGAGCAGCAGGCGGCTGTGAAGGAATACTGCGAGAACGCTGCTCGCATGAGCGACTTTGACCGCACATTTGAGACACGCAAGAAGACAGGCGTGTTTACCGGCGGCCACGTGACTAACCCGATAAACGGCGAAAAGGTCCCCGTGTACGTGGGTGACTACGTCCTGATTTCGTACGGAACTGGCGCGGTGATGGGCGTCCCAGCCCACGATGAGCGCGACTTTGAGTTCGCTAAGACGATGAAGCTCCCGGTGCGCGCGGTGATCGTGCCAGCCGAGGGGGACGAGGCCTTGAAGGCCTCTGTTAGCGAGGGCGAAGTATGCTGGACGGATGCGGGCGTGATGCTGCCTAGCTCAAGTCCGGAGGCGGTTAGCTTGGGGCTCACTGGCGTATCCAACCGCGATGCGGCCGAGAAGATTACTGGATGGCTCGAGCAGCGAGGCTTGGGCAAGCGGGTCGTTAACTTTAAGCTTCGAGACTGGCTCTTCTCGCGCCAGCGCTACTGGGGAGAGCCGATTCCAATAGTTCACTGGGAGGATGGCACCACCACGTCGCTCAAGGACTCTGAGCTGCCGCTGGTCTTGCCGAGCGTGGCAGACTACAAGCCGTCTGACGGCGGGGAGTCTCCGCTTGCAAAAGCCAAGGAGTGGCTTGAGGTAACCGACCCGGCGACGGGGAAGAAGGGCCGCCGCGAGACGAACACCATGCCCCAGTGGGCGGGTTCGTGCTGGTACTACCTGCGCTTTATCGACCCGAAGAACTCCGAGGCGGGCTGGGATCCGAAGCTAGAGAAGAAGTGGATGGCGGTAGACCTCTACGTCGGCGGCGCTGAACACGCGGTTCTGCACCTGCTCTACGCCCGCTTCTGGCACAAGGTGCTCTACGACCTCGGGCACGTCTCGACCAAGGAGCCCTTCAAGAAGCTGTACGACCAGGGGATGGTTCAGGCCTTTGCATACAAGGACAAGCGCGGCGCACTGATTGCGGTCGATCTCGTGAAAGAGGACGATTCCGGCACGCCGGTGCATATCCAGACGGGAGAGAAGCTTGAGCGGCTGGTTGCAAAGATGTCGAAGTCGCTCAAGAACGTGTACTCGACCGACGACGTGATCAGCCAGTACGGCGCTGACACGATGCGCACCTACCTGATGTTCATGGGACCGCTCGACACTTCACGGCCGTGGGACCCCAAGGCGATCACCGGAAATTCTCGCTTCCTGCGCCGCTCCTTTAATTTGGTAGTCGGAGGAAAAGAGACTGGGTGTCGTGACGTTGTGGCTCCTGAAGCCGAGGCGCCCGAGGTCAAGAAGGCCCTGAACAAGGCGATCAAGAAGATCGGAGAAGATCTGGAGGCGCTGCACTTCAACACTCCGATATCGACCCTCATGGAGCTGCTCAACACGATCGGCGACAAGCCCGTTTCGAGAGACACTCTGGAGAAGTTTACGCTGATACTGTGCCCCTTCGCTCCGCACCTCGCAGAAGAGCTGTGGGAGCGGTTGGGCAACAAGGCTCCAGCGAGCCTCGCCCCGTGGCCTGCCTTCGACCCGGCACAGGTAGTCGATGACGTCGTGACCGTGGTTATTCAGGTGCTAGGAAAGAAGCGCGCCACGATAGAGGTGTCGCCCTCGATCAGTGAAGCCGAGCTCAAGGATGCCGTCATCGCAGCGATGCAAGACACGGCCTACAAGGCATCGGCAGATGACCGCTTCATTACCGTCTTCAACCCGGGGACGAAGGTGCCGCGGCTGGTTAATGTGATTACGAAGGGGTAGGGCTTCGAGCGCCTTTGCCTGAGGGCAAAACTGCCCAGGTCCCCGGATTGCTGTCAAAACAGTTTGGGTCTGAGATCGATTTCTGTGTCCTGCTTGAGAGCGGCCAAGAGCCGTATCTCCTATGATTTCGCTTCGCCGGCCGGCGGAGCATCTGAGCTAGGGTCTCTCGCGAAAACCTCCTCGATAGCTGAGTGCCTCGTAGCTGAGGTGTTAGCGCGAGGAAATCTTGGAGACTCACATGAAAACAGCAATAACTCTTCTTGGCTTAACGACCCTTCTCTCAGTGCCATCAGCATTCGCTGATGTGTCACGCTTGACGATCCGGTTTGCAGGGGGCTGCGTGTCATCGAACATAAATGGCAGCTGCAAGATTGAGGTCTTTGCGGAGGGGACAGACTTAGACACCGAAGGGCTCTGGATGTACACCGGCCGAAACAAGAATTCGCTTACCCGACTGTCGTTTCGAAGTCGTCCGCTAACATCCGAAGGAAGGGCAACCTACCGGATTAAGAATGTAGCGAATGGCTGTTACCGAGTGCGAACGTCGCCAAACGGCAACGAGAAGCCGGATCGGTATTCAAATATTTTGTGTGAAAAGTAGGGCTAGACCCAACCCTTGGCGAGAGCGCCGAGCGAGATACTACGAGGCTGCATTTAATTGATCTGGTCGGGGTTTGGCAGCGACGCCTTGTGTCATCATTCGGATGTTGGCGAAAGCCAAGTTCGAATAGGTGAAGGTAGGCTTCGGATGCAATGATCGCAGCCACTGGGGGTGAAGCCGCGATGAGCGGCGAGAGGGGGCGGGAGCCCCTTTGGCGAGAGCGCCGAGCGGGAGATATGGACCCAGGCGGAATCGAACCGCCGGCCTCGTCATTGCGAACGACGCGCTCTACCAGCTGAGCTATGGGCCCGTGAGGGGGGCAGGGTAGCACAAGAGGCGGCTCGGATAGAAGAGTGGCGAAAAGCCCATTATTTTACTGCTCGCGGCGCCGTGTATGGTTAGCGCCCGCTAGCTGGCGCTTGCGATCGCCTTCATCGCCTCAATGCAGTTGGCGGTGTGCTGCTCAAGAGGGATGCCTAGCTCCTCGGCGCCGAGTTGTATGTCGTCTCGGTTGCAGCCGCGGGCAAACGCCTTGTCCTTAAACTTTTTGAGCACCGACTTCACCTCCAAGTTGTGAATCGACTTATCGGGGCGGACCAAAACACTAGCGGTGATTAAGCCTGAGAGCTCGTCGACCGCGAAGAGTGTTTTGTCCATCAGGGTCACTCGCGGCACGCCGGAGTAGAGGGCGTGGCCCATAATGGCGGTGCGCAGGGAGTCGGGGTAGCCAAGCTCTCCCAGGATCGCGTTCCCTTTGAAGGGGTGTCCGTCCGGGCTGACAGGCTCCGGGTACATCTCGTAGTCAAAATCGTGCAGCAGGCCTGTCATGCCCCACAGCTCGCGGTCGGTTTGGTGACCCTGCCCCGCGAAGTAATCGGCGTACCAGCGCATGCAGGCTTCAACCCCGAGAGCGTGATTGATGAGGCTTGGGTTCTTCGTGTACTCGTGCAGGAGGGCTAGGGCTTCGTCGCGTGTCTTCATCTGCATCACTTAAGTACGGGATGGCTCGATTGCAACAGGAGAATCCGTTTTTGAGAAGACGTCGAGAAGCTTCAAGAGGTTCTGGAGCTGGATGCTCTTGTCGATCTCTTCGGCTTGGACGGTGGTTTCGAAGCTGTTCTCACCTTCCTTCACTGAGATAGTCAGGTACGACACACCCTCCTCTGGGGTCTTTATGCTCTTTACGTTGAACACCCCGGATTCACTGACGAGCTGCAGCACGCGTGCGGTGTTTTCCCGGTCGGTAGCCTCGGTGAGGCTTCGCGCAGGCAGGGTCCAGCTGAGCGATGGCGGCGGGGTAGAGCGTCCCGTCAGCCCGATAGTAACGGTGAGCTTGACGTTCGCCAGGGCTGCCGCGTCGGCCTTTTCTAGGAGCGGCGCGGTTTGGACGTACCAGGTGTTAAATCCGACCGCGAGGTCGCTTTCAATCGAGGAGGGGCGGCTAAGGTTAAAGAGCGCCACTGCGATGATGGCTACTGCTGCCGTCAGAAGGGTCTGAGAGGAGAAGATCCTGCGCATAAGCAGGAGAGGATAGTAGCCCCTGGCTGAATAATCAATTGCACAAAGCCAAGCTGAATCAATGGGATAGCGAATAGTCCCAGCGCTTTATTTACTACAAGGTCTCAGAGACCTTCTAGTGAGACAGGCGGCTTACTTAAGCCGCTTCCTCGCCTCAGCCAGCAGCCTCTCAGGCTCATTGAGCGACGGGTCGTCGAGCACGAGCTCCTCAAGCTGCTTGAGGAGGGCCCCCATCTTTGGGCCCGGCATCATGCCGAGCGCGATTAGGTCCTGCCCTGTCACTGCTAGCTTGCCGTACGCTGGGCCGGCCAGGCGATCGCGCTCTGCCTGGAGCAGCGCGTCGAAGGCCTGCGCCGTGGCGTGGAACTCGGGCTCAGGCACGGTCGGAGGCGCATCCGCCTCTTTAAAGCTTCTCCACAGCGCCAGGTTGTCGCCGAGGTCGCGCATAAGCCGGCGCACTCCAGGCGCCCCGCAGTCGAGCGGGCGCATGTGGTGGCGCACAACGGAGGCTATCGTCTCTGTGTCGTCTCGTGAAAACTTGAGCGTGTGCATGCGCTCTCTGGCGAGCTTCTCGCTCACCACTTCATGCTGGTAGAAGTGGCGCTGCCCGGCGCCGTCAACTGACAGGGTGTGGGGCTTCCCGACATCGTGAAACACGGCGGCCCAGCGCAGAACAGGATCTCTCTGTGCGCGCTCGAGCACCCACAGCGTGTGCTCCCAGACATCGTGGATGTGAAACTTATTCTGCTCGAATCCGATTGCTGGGATCAGCTCCGGAATGGTGTAGGGCAAGGCGCCAATATCTTTGATGCAGCGCAGCCCTTCGTGCGGCAGCGGGCTCATGAGGATAGCCTGAAGCTCTGTCTTGATGCGCTCGACGCTCACCTTGGCGAGTCGCTCGACGAGGCTAGACGCTGCACTCAGGGTTGTGGGCTCAACCACGCGGCCCTGAGCCGGACCGAAGCGCACCATCCGCAGAATTCGCAGCGGGTCTTCCGCAAGGCGCAGGGACGCGTCACCCACCGCCCTGAGGGTTCCAGAGGCGATGTCAGCTACTCCGTTTAGCGGATCCACGAGCGTCTTTGACGCAAGGTCAAAGGCAACAGCGTTAATCGTGAAATCTCTGCCTGAGAGGTCCGTTGCGATGTCCCTGGCAGGCGTGTGCCGCTCGCGTTCGCTCGGCACTCTAAAGGTTGTCACTTCAAGGTGGGTGCCGTCGATGACAGCCAGGATTGTGCCGTGCTGAATTCCGGTATCGACCGTTTTGATACTGTGCTTTTCGCAGCGAGCCTTCATCTCCTGAGCTGAAAGGTTCGTGGCGAGGTCGAGATCGGTTCCGGTGTGGCCCAGGAACGCATCGCGCACAGTTCCGCCTACAAGGTACAGCTCGGCGGGCTGTAGAGCGGCGATCAGCGACTTCAGGGCAGGGAGATCGAGCAGCGAGCAGAGCGCTGCCGTCGCGTCAGCTAGGCTGCGCGGCACGACCGAGGAATGTGTACCAGGCTGGGGGGATCTTTCCATGCAGCTTTATGTTTAGCACCGGGAGCCAATCCGGCTTGTGTGGCTTGGAGAGAAGCTTCATGTGAGCCTCCTTCGGGGTTCTGCCACCCTTCTTACGGTTGCAGGTTCCGCAGGCACAGACGATGTTCTCCCACGTCGTCTTGCCCCCCTGACTGCGCGGCGTGACGTGGTCCAGGGTTGCCTCTTTGGAGGTTAGTTCACGGCTGCAATACTGGCACTTAAAGTGGTCCCGAGCCAACACATTGGCCCTAGAAAGGGGCGGGGCGTGCCTTCCAGCGCGGAAAAACCTGACGAGCTTAACCACGGCAGGGGCTTTAATAGCGAGCGAGACCGAACGGATGTGGTGGTCGTACTCCTCAATGACTTCGACTTTTCCGAGAAAGAACATGCACACTGCATTCTGCCAGGAGATGACGCGCAGCGGCTCGTAGGAGGCATTTAGAAGTAGTACCGGACTCATACCCTGAAAGAGGCAAAACCCGAGCTTGACGAACTAAATGAAGACTCTACTTCCAGTATTAGTATTCTCCGTAAGTTAGGCAAGAAGGATATGCTTAACAGGTAAGCGCCCGAAAGAACGATTATTTATGTGCCCCGTTTCCTTGACAGTCTAGTGGCTTACCTTTATTTTCCCGCTCTCACTGCGTTGGGGCCAGTAGCTCAGCTGGTTAGAGTACACGCCTGATAAGCGTGAGGTCGGTAGTTCGAGTCTACCCTGGCCCACCAGTTTTGTGCGTACGCAAACTTGGCTTTGCCAAGATTTGCGTGG
>OMIG01000174.1 GCA_900299035.1 Pseudomonadota bacterium | reverse complement strand
GGGTTTGATTGGCAGCGGCACACCTTAAGGCTCGTCAGCTAAAGAGCTGAGCTACCAAACGAGAGAGCAACGATCCTCATGCCCCTTCACTGCCGGCTGGAAAGCCGGCGCTACGGGTGGGCTGGGCATTGTCGAAGAGGCGCTACGGATGAGCGATACAGAGAGGCACCGCGTTGATGAGCGCCTCATCGCGCGCCGTGCCACGCCCGCGTTCGCTATCTTTGCTCCCAGCCATTTTTAGCCACTACGCAAAAAAGTTAGACCGCCTTACTATTTTGCGGAATCAAACTTAGGCGAGGTTCCATGCTCTCTGTCGCCACGACTTCAATCCTCTGTTTTATTTTCGGCTCGATCATCGGCAGCTTTCTCGGCGTGTGCGCCTACCGGCTCCCGATGGCGCGCTACGAGCCAGCCCGCGACGGCATCCGCGAGCTTGCCGCCCCAGTGAGCATCTGGAAGCCAGCGCGCTCGTTCTGTCCGCAGTGTGAGCGGCAGCTCGCGTGGTGGCACAACATCCCGCTCATCTCCTTCTGCATACTGCGCGGAAAGTGCGCCTTCTGCGGCACTCGCATTCCGCTGCGCTACTTCGTGATTGAGATCCTGACGGGCCTGCTGTGCACGGCCTGCTTCCTGCGCTTCGGACTCTCGTACACCGGAGCGCTCGCCTTCCTGCTGTCGTGCGCTCTGCTCGTGATCGTGTACATCGACATCGACTACATGATCATCCCCGACAAGATAACCTACCCGGGCACCGCAATCGGGCTGCTCGTGGCTGCGTCGAACCAGTTCCTCTCTCCACCTGGCCGACTCCTGTTCTGCCCGCCGTTCTCCGCGAGCCTGTACGAGTCAGCGCTCGGGCTTCTGTTTGGGCCAGGCGTGCTGCTACTGGTATGGGGCCTCTACTACCTCGTGCGCCGCCGCGAGGGGCTTGGCCTGGGCGACATAAAGCTGCTGGCCCTGATTGGGGCGCTGTGCGGGCCAGAGTGCGCGTGGTTTACGATCCTTGTCGGCTCTGTGTTCGGCGCCGTATTCGGGCTGCTGGCGATTGCTCTCGGGAGGCGCTCCTTCACGACCTACATTCCCTTCGGGCCCTACCTGGCGATCGCCGCGCTGCTGTACGTGTTTAAGGGGTACGAGCTGGCGCTGTTTTTCGTTAGCGGCGAAGGGCTCGCTCCGTGGAGGATGCTTCGGTAGCCATGGCCTCTAGCCTGCAAGAAAACGGCGCGTGGAGCGTTCTCATCATCGACGACGACGACGGAGTGCGATCGTCGCTCGGAGCGGTGCTCGAGACGTCGGGCTACAACGTGACCGCTGCCGCAAGCGGCGAGGAGGGCCTCGCGCTGCTCGCCCGATCGGCGTTTGACATCGTGCTGTGCGATTACCGCCTTCCAGGGGTGTCTGGGATCGACGTGCTCAAGTCCAGCGGCGGCTCGGTGCCGTTTGTTCTGATGACTGCTTTCGGGGCGCCTGACCTCGCCATGGAGGCCTTCAAGGGCGGCGTCTTCGACTACATCTCTAAGCCGATATCCCCCGACAAGCTGCTCTTCACGCTGACTAAGTTTCGGGAGTTCGAGGAGCTGCGGCGCGACAACGCATCGCTGCGTGCCTCGCTGTCGGAGAAGTACTCCTTCAGCAACATCATCGCCCAGAGCTCAAGCTTCCGCGCTGTCTTTGACACAGTAAAGCGATTGGCTCCGTACACGACAACCGTGCTCATCACCGGCGAGTCAGGGACGGGCAAAGAGCTGATAGCGCGCGCCATCCACGAGAGCTCGACTCGGCGCGGCAAGCCGTTTGTGGCGATCAACTGCGGCGCTATTCCTGAGAACTTGATGGAGTCCGAGCTGTTCGGGCACAAGAAGGGAGCCTTCACCGACGCCAGCCGCGACAAGCGCGGGCTGTTCGAGGAGGCCAACGGAGGCACGCTGTTCCTGGACGAAGTGGGAGAGCTGCCGCTTCACCTGCAGGTGAAGCTACTGCGCGCGCTCCAAGAGCGGGCTATCCGGCGAGTGGGGGACGAGGAGCTCGTACCCGTCGACGTGCGAATCCTCTCAGCTACTTTAAGAAACCTCGACGAGGACACAAAGAGCGGGCGGTTCCGTGAGGACCTCTACTACCGGCTCAACGTCGTGGGTGTGCACCTCCTGCCGCTGCGCGAGCGCGCTGAAGACATCCCTGTCCTCGCTCACCACTTCCTTGAGAAGCACGCCAAGCGTCTTGGGCTCCCGATAAAAAGCATACCGCAGGACGTGATGCAGACGTTGCTTGAGTACCCGTGGCCTGGCAACGCCCGAGAGCTAGAGAACTCTCTAGAGCGCGCGCTGGTCCTCTCTGCCGGCGACGAGCTTGAGCGCGAAACGTTGCCCGAGCGAATTCTGTCCTTCCAGGCCCGAAGAAAATCCGAACCGGCCGCAGGCTCGCACGCGGCGGACAGCGACTCACTCTCGATCAAGCAGCGCACACGAAGCCTCGAAATTGATCTCATCACGCGAGCGCTCAAGCACACCAAGGGCAACCGCACCCACGCCGCCAAGGTGCTTGAGATTAGCCACCGCGCCCTGCTCTACAAGCTCAAGGAGTACGGGCTGGGCTAGACTCAAGGTCCGCCGAACCCTCCTACGGAGCATTAGGGACTTAGCCCCAACCCCCATTCGGGTCGATAAACGGAGGTTTAGGACTCAAGTTATTGGGCTCTGAAAAGCCTGTGGATAAGTCCGCTTTTTGCACCATTTTTCGCCCCTTAAGTAGCTGATAGAAGGCTCTCAAAAAGATCGAAAAAAGCGCGCTAAACACGAACCGTTTTACGCTCTAAATATTCCTAACAACTACACATTTAGTCAGGTCCGAGCATTTGAGAATGCCCCCTGAACTCCCGTAATCTAGAAGTATGCTGACACGCGCCACCGTAGAGAGCCTCATCCCGATACTGCAAAGGGATGCGAGGCGCGCGCTTTCTATGCGCGTGCCGGGCTTTCCAAGTCCCTACTACTGCTCGTTTTTGCTCAAGGACGTCGACACCTTCAACACCTGGGCCTCGGCCGGTTCGACTGGCCGCTCGCAGACGGATCGAAACCGCACCGTGTGCTGCGACCTGCGCGTTGGTTCTTACGAGTACGACCAGGTCACAGACGGCGGGCTGCGTGAGACGGACGACGAACTTGAGAGCAGCTCGTTCCACACCCTCCCTATAGACGACTCGTCGTTCGACGGACTGCGCATCACGCTGTGGCGGCTGCTGGAGAGCAAGTTCCGCGAGGCGCTAGCAGACTACAACGAGCGCCAAGCGAGCCGCATCTCAACGCCTGACCCGAACAAGGGCATACGCTCGTTCGTGCGCGTGAAGCGCGCCTCGTCGCGCCGTCACTCGAAACTCGACACTGTCGACTACGACCGCTGGAGCAAGTTCTGCAAGCGTGCCTCGCTCTGGATGTCGATGCTGCCGCGCCTCTCAGGAAGCTGGGTTGAGTTCGACGCATCACAGGAGACCCGCATCTTCGTGAGCACCGAGGGCAGCGTCACCGTGCAGAGCTCGCAGGTGATCTCGTTGAGCGCGAACCTGCACAAGCTCACGCGCGAGGGCTCGCGTCTTGAGCAAGAGCTCGTGATCAACGTCGGTGCGGTCAAGGAGCTGCCCGACATGGCCCGCTTCAAGAAGCTCGTGCTTGAGAAGTACGAGCAGCTCATGCGGCTCTCGCGCGCACGGAAAATCCACGCGTTTTCCGGGCCTGTGCTGCTGTGCCCAGGCCCCGCTGGCCTGCTCTTCCACGAGGCAGTCGGCCACCGGCTAGAGGCGAGCAGGCTGCTCTCGTCGGGCGAGGGGCAGACCTTCAAGGACCAAGAGGGCAAGGAGATCTTAAAGCTGCCCATCACCATTCGCGACGACCCTTCAATGCACTCCTACCGGGGGAAGAAGTGCATCGGCGCATACACCTACGACGACGAAGGGGTGCGCGGCAGAAACGCAGTGCTGATCGAAGACGGCATCCTCAAGGGATTCCTCACCACACGCGCCGCCTTCAAGAAGGGGAAGCATGAGTCAAACGGCCACGCGCGCACCAAGCAGCACCAGCGCCCGATCAGCCGCATGGCGGTCACTATCGTCGAGGGCAAGAAGGGGCTCTCCTTCGACCGCCTGAAGGCCAGGCTAATCCAGGAGATTAAGCGGCAGAAGAAGCCCTTCGGCTTGATCGTGTACGAAACAAACGGCGGCGAGACCGACACAACCAACTACGACTTCCAGGCCTTCTCGGGCGACATCGCGTACGCCACGCTCGTGTACCCAAACGGCAGGGAGGTGTGCGTGCGCGGCGTCAACTTCGTCAGCACGCCGCTCCAGGCCCTGAACAACATCATCGCCTTAGGCGACACTCCTGAGCTGGACAACGGCTACTGCGGCGCCGAGTCAGGTCTCATCCCGATCAGCACCATTAGCCCGGCAGCGCTCCTCAGCAACCTTGAGCTGCAAGGGAAAGACGAAGAGCTCGTTACCCCGAGCATCCTGGCCCGGCCGAAAATCTTAAAGCGCCGGCCGCGGCCTAAGCAGCGCCGCAAGAAAAGGGCATGAAAAAAGGTGTCTGTCCCCTTTTTTCATCCCCCGTGACAATTTTTTGACAACTTTCTGAAACACATTGCGGGGCCCGGGTCATCCTATCCTATGGATGTCTCTAGGAGTCGCTATGTCCAGCAGTAGCAACCAGCCGCAAGTCACGCGCCGCACCGTCACCCTTGACCAGGACAAGGTGGTTAAGGACGTGCCGTCAGGCTCGGACGTGCGCATCATCCGGCCTCAACGGCAGGTTGAGTACCAGGACCCCTTCCTTGGCCACGTGACCCAAAAGCCAGTTGAGAGCGCCCCCCTGCCCCTCTTGCC
>OMIG01000173.1 GCA_900299035.1 Pseudomonadota bacterium | reverse complement strand
AGAGGTGCTCATGGCTGGCCGACGTGTGTACTACCTCGACAACACCGACCTCGCAGGCACGATTCCGCACCTGCGCGGACTGAGCTTTCGCTTCTCTCGCAGGGCAGAGATCCAGCAGCGCCTCTACAGGGCTTTCGACTCGGAAAGCTTCTGTAAGGTGGCCGCGGAGCTAGGAGTGGCGGTTGTAGAGTTCTCTCCTGAGCAGCAGGCTAAGCCGCTCTTCTCTGAGTTGGCAGATCAGGTCATTCTCCGGGCAGACATTCCGCGCAAAAACGGGTCGTTTGCCTTTGTGGCGACGGGTTTCTGTGGCTCCCTGGCGGTGGAAGACGGTAATGCTGGATCATAGGGGAGACGTTGCGGTAGGGGCACAATATGAGCATGGATAACCACGGCAGCGCCGCGACGAAATTTTTCTTCGAGCTAACTCCAGAGAAGATACTAGAGGCCGTTGAGCGGCTCGGGACGCGCTCCACGGGAAGGGTGCTCGCACTCAACAGCATGGAGAACCGGGTCTACGAAGTGGAGCTCGACGTCGACCGCGCTCCAGGTGCCGGACGATGGGATAGCTTCGTCGTAGTGAAGTTCTACCGGCCAGGTCGCTGGTCAAAAGACCAGATACTCGAAGAGCACCAATTCCTCGCTGAGTGTGCAGCAGCTGAGCTGCCGGTGGTTGCCCCGAAGGCCTTGCCCGACGGAAGCACGCTGGCGGAAGTGCCAGGAGCGGGCATCTTCTTCGCTGTTTTCCCGAAAGTCGGCGGCCGAATCCTCGACGAAATGTCTCCCGACGAGCTGCGCAGGGTGGGGCGCCTGATCGGGCGCCTGCACGGCATTGGCGCAGCGGCTCGCTTCAAGCATCGCATCAAGCTCTCCGTCGAGAGCTACGGCCGCCAGAACCTTCAGTTCTTGCTCGACGAGAAGCTCCTCCCAGCGCCTATCGAGCCCCACTACGTCGCGCTCGCAGAGCGGATATTTGGCCTCATCGGCCCGTGGCTCGCTGAAACCCCAACCCAGCGCATTCACGGGGACTGCCACATCGGGAATATCCTGTGGGGCGCCAGCGGCTGCACGATGGTCGACTTCGATGACTGCCTCGAAGGGCCGTGCGTCCAGGACCTGTGGCTCCTAACGCCAGGACGGGACGAGGCGGCATACCGCAACCGCGAGCTGCTCCTTGAGGGGTACGAGATGATGCGGGATTTCGACCGCTCGTCGCTTCGCCTCGTAGAGCCTCTGCGCGCGCTGCGCATGATTAACTTTACCTCCTGGATAGCGAAACGGTATGCCGATCCGGCATTCAAAAGGGTGTTTGTGGAGTTCGGCACCGAGAGGTACTGGCGCGAAGAGCTCGTTGCCCTCCAGGAAGTTGGAGAGTCTCTGGGAATAGCGTAGCGTCGAGGGAAGCGAGAGCATCGCCGGCCCCAGGGGCGCCAATTCGGCAGGCTCATTTTGTGCCGTGAAAAGGGGCTAGGTATCGGCTATAGTCCACAAATACCTTATGGTCGTTGGAATTCTGCTCCTGGTCATCCTCATCGGGCTCAATGCCTTCTTCGTAGCTGCCGAGTTCGCAATCGTTAAGGTTCGCTACTCTGCCGTTGAGGCAGACGCCGCCGCGGGCCACTCAATCGCCCAGACGTCGCAGAAGATGCTCGACCGGCTCGATGCATACCTTTCGGCGGCGCAAATCGGAATCACCCTTGCTAGCCTCGCCCTCGGATGGGTCGGAGAGCCGATAGTCGCAGACTTGCTGCAAGCTGGCATGCACCTGCTCGGACTCCCCATCAGCGACCTCCTCGCTCACCAGATCGCCTTGCCTGTCGGGTTTCTCATCATCACCGTGATGCACCTGGTGTTTGGCGAGGCAGTCCCAAAGTACGCGGCGATCTACTACCCCCAAGAGCTTACGTACGTCTGTGCAATCCCCCTAAAAATCTTCGCCACTATGACTGCGCCGTTGGTTTGGCTGATCAACAGCCTTACATGGCTCGTCCTTGCGCCGTTTGGCATTCGAGTTGAGGCTGAGGGAGAAACGCACACAGAAGAAGAGCTTCGGCTCCTGCTCGCCGAGAGTGCGCGCAGCGGCGAGCTTGGGTCGATCCAAAAAACTGAGCACGAGCTGATTGAAAAAGTTTTTAGCTTCGACGAGCGCCTCGTCCGACAGATTATGGTTCCGCGCACCCAGATGGCGTGTGTAGCTCTTGAGGCAGAGGTGGCGCAGGTGCTCGAGACAGCCGGCAAGGAAGGCTACTCACGGATGCCAGTGTACTCAGGCACGCGCGACAATATCGTTGGCATTGTGCACTCTAAGGAGCTGTTGCGGAGAGTGCTCGACCAACAGCCATTCAAGCTGGCAGACATCATGCGCCCGGCGTACTTCGTGCCGGAGACCAAGAAGATCCGAGTGCTGCTCCGGGAGCTGCAGAGCAAGAGAAACCACATGGCGATCGTGGTGGACGAGTTCGGCGTCACGTCCGGCTTGGTCACCCTGGAGGACATCGTCGAGGAGCTGGTCGGAGAGATTCAAGACGAGTACGACGATGAGCGCCCCGCTGTGGAGCAGCGCAAGGATGGAGAGTTTGTCGTCAACGCGCACGCCTCAATTCTTGACGTCAGCAACCTGCTGCCGAAGCCGCTTCCGGAGTCAGCCGAGTACTCCACGGTAGCGGGGTTGCTCAATGTCCTGTTCAGCGGAATTCCCGAGGTCGGCCAGAGCATACAAGGGAGCGGGTACGAGTTCCGAATCGTCAAACGCTCGCGGGGCAGTGTTGACACAGTGCTGCTCAAGCTTTTGCCGGAAGAGCCTGAAGAAGCTGAAGAAAACGCCTAGGCGGCCCGGTTGAGCCTCATGCGGCAGTGGGATAGACTCTCGACGGTATAAAACAGAGAGCTAACCATGGCGCAGGCTATCGTGGCACCCCACATCCGACTTGACGAGTTTGAGAAATTTCACCAGCGGCAGATAGTCCGCACGGTTCCTCGTGTGACGCTTCGAGAGGTGGGCTACACACTCCTCGTCGGCCTTATTTGTTCGCCGTTTTTCTTCGCGACCTTCTTTCTGATCCCCATGATGGGACAGATCACGGTTGGGCTGGCTGCATTTCTGACAGCGCTGTACCTGTGGTTTCGCAGGTCAATCCTCATCGCGCTCATCGCGCTCTCCTCGGCCGGCATCTTTTCGGGGCTGATGTTTGGCTTCATCCAGTCGATTAAGACGCGACTTGAAGTTCCGCTCTTCATTCTCATCGCACTTGGCATCCCAGTGACAGCGATGTACAGCATTTTCATCGCCGGAAGGATCTGGATTCTCAGGGGAGGAGTTGACGACAAATGAGGCAGTTGTTTGCAGTTGTGGCGTCAGTGCTTCTGTTGTGGGCTGCATCGGCACAGGCCGAAGCTCCGTACAGCTTCCAGGTGAAGGGAGTCCTCCGAGGCTTGCCAGGCGATGGACGTGCCGCAAATGAGATCTTGGTGAAGCACGAGGAGATCCCGGAGTACCGGGACTCAAGCGGGAAAGTGGTCGGTATGATGGCCATGACGATGCCTTTCTACCTTGCGCCGAAAGTTTCGCTTGAGGGCCTCCACGTTGGAGACAAGGTTGAGCTAGTAGTTGAGCAGCGTCTTGAGCCGAAGTACTCAGAGCAGGTCACCAAAATTGCTAAGGTGTCTCAGTAAGGCGTCGCAATGAAGCTGCCAGCCGGTTGCCGCTCGATTGCATGGTGCCTGTTGGCTGCGGCAGTGGCCTCGCTGAGTGAGGCCTGCGTTTCTGCCGAAAAATTCCGTTCTCCTAATCGGCCCGGGGGCAAGTACCTCGTGCACGTCGTATCGACAGACGGGGAGACGCTGCGGCAGATAAGCGATTGGTACGCTGGCGACGCGGATGCACAGAAGCAAATAGAGTCTGCAAATCCTGGCCAGAATCTCTCTACCTTGACGGTCGGACAGCGAGTGCTCATCCCGTACTCAGTAGTAAAGCGCCTGGAGCCGCTCGGACCCGGCTTGCCGCGCCCCGCGAAGCAGGGGTCTCCGGATTCGGCTACTGACGCAGAGGATCTGCCGCCAGCGGGCGCAGCCCTCGACGACGACTTCGTTGACCTGCCAGACAAGTCGGCGCCATCTGAAGGCGCCCAACCAGCCGCTCCCAAGTCGCAGCTAGCAAAGCCAACGGCGAAGAAGCCGGCGGAGCCCAAGCCTCAACCTCCAGCGGCCTCGGAGCAGCAAGCAGTTCCCGCGAAGCCGCTCGACCCTTTAGAGGAGTTAGCGATAAGCGCGGAAAAAGCGCAGAGGCAGCGGCCCCCGGGTCAGCCCGTTGGGATTGAAGATCCGTCGGCCGGCATGGAGACCTTCGACCTTAGCCCCGCCGAAAGTGAGCCGCAGGTCCCAGACGTGACTCAGGTCGAGGCGCAGCCGGCGAGACCGTCTGGCGCTCAAGCAGCCCCAGCCCCCCAAGTTGACCCGTCAGTGGACGAGCTCAGGCGAGATCTGGGGCTTTCAAAATAAGAAAGTCGGCTTTGCGAAACTAGCCGTGGCAGGAGCCTGACGACGCCTTGTTCGCGCCGCACTCTGGACACTCGCAGCCGTCCGATTTTCCGGAGCACGAGCTCTTGTCATGGCCACATGAGCAGGTTGCGCTATCCTTTGCGCCAGCTACCTGGCAGCCGCCCCCAAACATTGAGCACGCGGCCAAAGACGAGGAGCACAACAGGGCCAGAGCGATTCTTAGTACCATATGGATATTTCCTCTCGGAAGATGAGTGCCACGTGATGCGGCATCGCATTAGTATCCACGACAGCTCGGACTCCCACAAGGCGGCACTACCTGGCTGGCGCAGGCTTCAATCCCCGCGTATCTTCTCGAGGAACGTGTTAGAGAGATGACCCATGAAAGCTCATGCATACGCCGCCCTCACTGCCACCACTCCCCTGGAGCCCTTTGAGCTAGAGCGCCGAGGGGTTAGGGCTAACGATGTGCTCATCGAGATCCTGTACTGCGGCGTGTGTCACTCAGACATCCATCAGGCTAGGGGCGAGTGGGGAAACTCTGTTTTCCCGATGGTGCCGGGACACGAAATCGTCGGGCGTGTCACGCAGGTTGGCGCTCAGGCCAAGAAGTTTTCAGTCGGCGACCTGGTTGGCGTTGGCTGCATGGTTGATTCGTGCCGCACATGTTCGAGCTGCAAGAGCGGCACTGAGCAGTACTGCTTGGGACACCTCTCGCTAACCTACAACAGCACCGAGCAGGACCAGAAGACACCGACGCAGGGGGGATACTCGTCTCACATCGTGGTGGATGAGAGCTTTGTGCTCCGGGTCGACCCAAAGCTTGACGTTAAGGCAGTTGCCCCGCTGCTGTGCGCAGGGATCACAACCTACTCGCCGCTCAAGCATTGGAAGATCGGCAAAGGGCATCGAGTGGGTGTGCTAGGCCTCGGAGGCCTAGGGCACATGGCAGTGAAGTTCGCCGTGGCGTTCGGAGCTGAGGTAACAGTCATCAGCACATCCTCCGCGAAGGAGCAGGACGCAAAGCGTCTCGGCGCTCACCACTTCTTGCTCTCGACCGATCAGGGGCAGGTCGAGGCGGCAGCTTGTTCATTCGACTTTATCTTGGATACCGTTTCGGGCAGCCACGACCTCAATGCAGTGCTTGGCATGATAAAGCTCGACGGTAACTTGGTGCTCGTCGGCGTACCGACAGAGGCGCCGCCAGTGCATCCGTTTTCTCTCATAATGCCTCGGCGATCCGTGTCCGGCTCTGCCATTGGCGGCATTAAAGAGACGCAAGAGATGCTCGATTTCTGTGCCGCGAAAGGCATCGTTTCCGACGTCGAAATGATCCGGATGTCGCAGATAAATGAGGCCTACGACCGGGTTCTCAAGGGGGATGTGCGCTATCGCTTTGTCATCGACCTGAAGGCCCGCTAAGCGCGATAGTCGCCAAAAAGACCCTCACTAAAGGCCTCTAGCCTACCCAAGAGCACAGCTTCGATCACCTGCATGCAATTACTAAGACTGCGGCTTGGCGGATAATCCGCGCGGCTGAATCCTTTTCTGCTTTCTCAAGCGTATGAAAGACATGCAATGCCTCCACGCGAGAGGCTCTGATTTTTTGAGGGATCCCATCCTGGCTGCTCATGGCGTCGTTGCGGATGTTGCTGCTGTGTTGCCCGTAGTGAGCCAAACCCTCGGGGAATTGGTGCAGGTGCGACTCCGGGGGAGGAGCCCAGGCGACGCAGTTCTCTCCCTCACGGTTAAGACGCTCGAGCACAAAAAGGAGATCATCGAATGTCAGGTGAGGCCGGAGGTTTTCCCGGTCGTGAGGAGCTTCTTTGAACAGCGCTCTGTCCCCCCTACCACCCCCTCCGCACAGGAGTCACGTCTGCCAGCGGCGAGCCCAGAGGCTCAGCTGTTAGCTATCACCGAGGATATTGCAAATCGCCTGAGTGACTCTAAGAACGGGCGCGGAGCGAAGGCTTCAACTGCTGTTGCTATTGGAGATGCCCTTGGCATCGCCGTCCTCGTGCATGACGAGGGGAAGGTAACAGAATTAGCGGCTCGGCTGCGGGAGGTCCTCGGACTCGATCCGAAGATGAGTCCGGGGCCGGCTCGTGCTCGAGCGTTCCTGAACAGCATCGCGCCCGCCATGCGCGCGGCAGCTGCAACAGGCCGATTCGGAGTGCTACTATCTGTTATCTCCACCGTGGTGCCGGACGGCTGCGTATTTGCAGAGCCGCCCCCGCCAGCTGCCGACATCGGAAAGTTCACCATCGGCATCAAGGAGCTCCTCGAGCACTGTCCAGCCGATGACGTAGCGCAGCTGATCCAGCGCTTCGCCGCGCCTAATCTGATGCTGCAGCTCATGAACGCAGCGATTGATGCCTGCCATAAGAGCGGTTCAGCAACGGCGATAAGCCGGTGTGGGGACCTGGTACAGCTGCTGCTCGTAAGCTGCAAGTCGGCCCAAGATATTCATAGTGAGCCGGGAATCCGCGCCAAGGCGTTTGAGGCTGCCCTGTCGGGCGACTTCGAGAAGACGAAGAGCTTAGTCGACGACATCCCCCGGTGGGCCCGCACAGAGGAGATATTTGGGTGGCTGACGGGATACGCGGTCGGCCTGCAAGTTCGCGCCAAGCACGAGCTCAAGACCGAGGAGGTGGTGGGTGCGATTGAACACCTGATCTACCGGAAAGTGGAAGACCACTTCGATGCCCTCGCTGTGGAGTTCGTTCGGGGAATGTTGGCGGCCAATCAGGGCGCAAACGGGCTTGTGAGCGAGCTCATCTTGCAGCGGCTAGAGGATCGCCATCCTAATCTGCAAGACCTCCCCCGGTTTCTCAGCGGGCGATTTGTGCATCAAATCGTGGTCGCCCATCGCGAGGGCAACGAAAACTCAATTGAGGCCGTCCTCAAGGACTTCTTCCAAACCGCCAGGCTGCTCTCAGAGAAGGGCGACGCTCTTATTGCCGCGATGTGTGAGGAGCTGCTTACAGACATCTCAATTCGCGACTCCGCGCTCCGTGCAAAGATCGCTGTGGCAATTTCGATGGAACTTCGTAACGAGAAGGAACCAGGGCGTTACGAACTCTCGCGGCTCGTCGCCGCTCCGATCCTATATACGGCGGGATTTCCGAAAGCTGCCCTGCGTGCGCCTCCCGACCGTGTCGTTGGCGAGTCCGGGCGCTTCGTCTGGCACATACGAGCGGCGGACCAAAAGTCTCGAGAGCTGGCTCGAGGCACGCTCGCGCAGACGTACGAGCTGCACGAAAAGCTCGACCGCATGCGCACTACCACCTCGGATCCGGCTCTTGAGTGGGGCGCGGTGATAGAGGAATCCGCAGCCGTCGGCCAGCTGTCTCTTGCGCTCAAGGCAATCGGCAGAGCGGTCGAGCAGTCGTCCTTCTGGAAGCCCTCTGATGTCGGCTACCTGACCGATGCGCTATTCGTTGGCATGCTGCGTCGAGAGAACGCCCTGAAAGACCACTAACCTGCCGCTCAGGACGAAAGACCGCAGACATAGTGGGATTTCTCGGTACGGACCGAGAGAGACAGCAAAAGAAACAGAGAAGGGGAAAAAGGTGTCGGGCTGAGAGGATTTGAACCTCCGACCTCTCCCACCCCAAAGGAGTGCGCTACCGGTCTGCGCCACAGCCCGCCACGTGGCTACGTTATAGGAAGTGCAGTAAAGTTTCAAATGCCATAGCCGTCTCAAGGACGCTTCTGGCGGGGGCGGAAGCCCCTGGTTCCGCAGGATTTTGACACGGGCGCGCCTTTAATTTAACCTCCTCGCCTTCGTCGGGGCCTGTAGCTCAGTTGGTAGAGCGCTACACTGGCAGTGTAGAGGTCAGCGGTTCGACCCCGCTCAGGTCCATATCTCCCGCTCGGCGCTCTGGCCAAGGGGCTGCGCCCCTCTCGCTCGCAGAGGCTCGCTTCACCCGCAGTAGCTAATCTCCCGCTCGGCGACTCGCACCTATTCGAACTTGGCTGCCGCCAAGATTCGAATGACGGCCAAGGGCTTCGCCCCTGGACCCCCCAGGGCTTTCTCGAGTAGGCGCTTTAGCGTCACTTCCCGCTCGGCGCTCTGGCCAAGGGGCTGCGCCCCCTTCAGGGGGCGGGATGCTCCGGCGAGCTTTTGCTCTGCGCTTCCCAGAGCTTTGCGTACTTGAGCAGCACCGAGTACGCCTCAATGGCAGCTACGATTAGCCCAGCTTTGCCTTCGCGGAATCCTCGCTTCGATACATAAAACTTAAAGAACCGAGCTAGCGAGCGCAGTATCACTGCGGCAGCCGAGGCTCTTGCGCCGCGCCTGATGAGCGAAGCCGTCGCGTTGGAGGAGAGTGTGTTCATGCGTCGCACGTAGTCGCTGAGGTCAGTAAAGGAGTAGTGGTGCAGCTCCCCCTTGCAGCGCTTGGTCTCGCCCGAAACCTCGGCTTTCTCGTGCGGGTCTTCACCGCCCCATTTCGTCACTGAGCGCCGACAGAGCCTTAGTCGGTACTCGGGGTACCAGCCCCCTTTGCGCCACCATCGGTCGAGGAAGAAAACGACTCGGTTCAAGAGGAATCCGTTTGCGCGGACGGAGCCGGCCTTATCGTCTTTAAGGATCTGAAGGATCTCTGCTTGAAGCTCCTCCGACACCTCTTCATCGGCATCGATGTTGAGCACCCAGTCCGAGCTGCACTGCCCCAGCGCAAAGCGTTTCTGGAGCACGTATCCTTGCCAGTCCTGGTGAGTGATCTTGGGGGTGTACTCTGCACAGATCTGAAGAGTCCGGTCGGTGGAGCCGGAGTCCACGATGATGATCTCATCGCAGAACCTCACGCTTTCAAGGCAGCGCCTAATCTGTCGCTCCTCGTTGCAACACACGATAAAGGCAGAGATGGTGGATCGGGAGGCGTCCGGCATCCGGTATTGATTAAAGATTGTGGGCAAAAAGGCAAGGTGCTTCAGGGAATTAGGCTACAGGGCTGGCAGCGCCAATCGGTCTCATGGGGGGCAACCCTTAAACAGCCGAGTGCTATCGACAGCTTGAGCCAACTCGTTGTATTTAAACCCCTTCATCTCACAGGATCGCGGTCGACGTATGAATATTCTCGGCATATCTGCTTTTTACCACGACAGTGCAGCTTGTCTCGTCGTCGATGGAAACATCGTCGCGGCGGCGCAGGAAGAGCGCTTTACCCGAAAGAAGCACGATCCTGACTTCCCAAAAGAGGCAGCGGCTTACTGCCTAAAGTCCCAAGGGCTAACGGTTAAGGATATCGACTTCGTTGCGTTCTACGACAAGCCGCTGCTCAAGTTTGAGCGACTGCTTGAGACCTACTTAGCAACCGCACCGTCGGGTTTCACGTCGTATGCGCGAGCTATGCCTCTGTGGCTAAAGCACAAGCTCTGGATTCCAGACACGATTAAGCTTGAGCTTGGCTATGACGGCGAAGTGCTGTTCACGGAGCACCACCAGAGTCACGCGGGCTCAGCGTTTTATCCGTCGCCTTTTCAGGAGGCGGCGATTCTCACCATCGATGGCGTAGGTGAGTGGACGACCAATAGCCTCGGGGTTGGCAGGGGCAACAAGTTCTCCATCACTCGGGAGATAAAGTTTCCGCACTCAATTGGGCTGCTCTACTCGGCCTTCACGTACTTCACCGGATTTAAGGTGAACTCGGGAGAGTACAAGGTCATGGGGCTCGCACCGTATGGCGAGCCGAAGTACGCGCAGAAGATCTACGATGAGCTCCTGGATCTGAAGGAGGATGGCTCGTACCACCTGAACTTAAAGCACTTCAATTACATGCAGGGCCTCTCAATGACTAACGAGGGCTTCGAGGCGCTATTCGATGGGCCTCGCCGCAAGCCGGAGAGCCCGCTCACCCAGCGTGAGATGGACCTCGCAGCGTCGATACAGGTGGTGGTTGAGGAGTGCATGCTGCGCCAGGCCAGGCACCTGCACAAGGAGACCGGCCTGGAAAACCTCGTCATGGCGGGGGGCGTTGCCCTCAACTGTGTCGGCAACGGAAAGCTCCTGCGAGAGGGACCCTTCAAGAATATCTGGGTACAGCCGGCTGCAGGGGATGCGGGAGGCGCTCTCGGGGCGGCTCTCTGCACCTGGTACGGGTACCTCGACAATCCCAGGCTCACCACGGGCACATCTGACTTCCAGAAGCAGTCTCTGCTTGGCCCTGAGTTTTCCGACGAAGACACTGTGGCGCAGCTCGCGCAATTTGGGGCTGTTTACAAGCGCGTTGCGGGAGATGAGCTGTTCCAGACTACCGCCGATCTCCTCTCTCGGGAGAAGGTCATTGGCTGGTTCCAAGGGCGCATGGAATTTGGCCCGCGCGCTCTCGGCAATCGAAGCATCATCGGGGACGCCCGGTCGACAGAGATGCAGGCCAACATGAACCTCAAGATTAAGTTCCGTGAGTCGTTCCGTCCCTTCGCGCCAGCTGTCCTACGGGAGGATGTTGCTGAGTACTTTGAGATCGACTGCGACTCTCCGTACATGCTGATGGTGGCGCCGGTTCAGAAGAGCCGACGCCGTAACATGTCAGAAGAGGAAGAAAACCTCTTTGGTATCGCCAAGCTAAATGTGCCAAAGTCGGACATCCCAGCCGTTACCCACGTGGACTATTCGGCCCGAATCCAGACAGTTTCGGCCTCACAACACCCGTCTTTTCATAAGCTTCTCTCGGCGTTTAAGGAGAAGACGGGGTGCCCCGTTTTGGTCAACACTAGCTTTAACGTGCGCGGAGAGCCTATAGTATGTACACCGGCTGACGCGTACGCATGCTTCATGCGCACCAATATGGACGCGCTGATAGTCGGAAACATCGTCATGCTTAAAGAGGAGCAGCCAAAGTGGCAGGAGCGCGAAGACTGGCTAACGAAGTTCGAGCTGGACTAGAGCAGGACCCGCAGGAGGCGCCAAAGAAGGTGGCCAACCAGGATAGCTCACCGTTGCTTGAGATGTGGATGGGGAAGCCTGTCGGCACCCACGTGCGCGAATTTGGCGCCATCTTCGGCACCATCGGATTCACAGTATGCGCCTTTAAGCTCTACAGGGGCTCGGTGCAAACAGCCGAGATCTGGGGCGCTTTTGGCGCGGTGTTTGCCCTGCTGGGCTACTTCGCTCCACGCGTGCTGCTGCCGGTGTAGCGCGGCTGGATGAAGATGGCTCACTACCTCTCGATCGTGATGACCTTCGTTATCCTGTCGGTAGCCTGGACCATCGGGTTTGTGCCGATGGCATACCTGCTCAAGATTCTCCGCATCAAGCCGATGAACCTCTCGTACAAAGCGAAAGTCTCGACGTACTGGGAGACTCGCGACACCAAGTACGACGACTTCAAGCGACTTGAGCTGCAGTACTAGCGCTCTTTTGAGTGATTTTTTCCGGTCCCAGCTCCCCAAAGCCCTGCTAGTATCGTGGCGTGCCTGCGCCTTTAGACCTCGGATTACGTTTCATTGTTGAGCCCTCGGGCTCCTCGCTCTCAGCCGACGAGCGCAAGCTTCTGCGGGAGCTTCGCCCGGCTGGAATTATGCTCCGTCGCCGCAACTTTCGGCAGGACGCGAGCTACCCCGATTGGCTGGCCGAGTACGGAAAGCTGCTCGCTGACGTTAGGGCCGCTATTGGCCGCGAGCGAATCATGGTTTCGGTTGACCACGAGGGGGGACAGGTGCACCGGTTCCCGGCGCCAATCACTCGATTCCCGTACCCGGCGTTCTATGCGCGCGAGCTAAATGCGGTTGAGGCGGTCGCCGGGGCCATGGGTAGAGAGCTTGCTTCGCTAGGCATCAACGTCTCCTTCTCGCCTACAGCGGACATTCATTCGAACCCGGCGAACCCAGTGATAAACCAGCGCGCTTTCGGAACGACGACTGCCGAGGTATGCCCGGCGGTCGTTGCCTTCGCTAGGGCCCTGCGCTCCACGGGGATCACTCCGTGCGCTAAGCACTTTCCTGGCCACGGCGACACGGCCGTCGATTCGCACCTAGCGCTGCCTTCGCTGCGGCTGACAGTGGCAGAGCTCGAGCAGCGAGAGCTACAGCCTTTTGCCGCGCTCATCCGAGACAAGATCGAGCTAGTCATGAGCGCGCACATCGAGCTTGCTCAGGTTGACCCTGGAGTTCCCGCAACTCTCTCAAGGAAGATCATGACCGGCCTGCTGCGAGAGAAGCTTGGGTTCTCTGGCGTGACGATTGCAGACGCGATGGGGATGAAGGGACTGGGGGACGTCCTGGCCGCGCGAGCTGCGTCAGTGCAGGCACACGAAGCTGGGATAGACCTGATGCTGATGGTTGGCGACTCGGTGTCGTTGGCCGATGCTGCGGCGGCAAAGCTCTCGCTCGCTGACTACGCAGCAGGGGCTAACTCCGGCCAGATGGCAGAGCTTGAGAGGGCCCAGAGGCGAATCGAGGCGTTGCTGGCGATTCTCGGCCAACACGCGTGTTCGCAGCTTTCAAGCGATGTTCTGGCGGCCCATGCTAAGTTAGCTCAGGCACTTAGCCTCAATTCGCAGTGGGCAAAATTTGACTTCAACCCAGTCGGGTTTACCTGAGCTGCGCTGCTGCCTGAAGCCGCTACGACAGGCATTTTTTTACCGTTAAGGGCGCTGGCTACGACGCCGAACTACTCTCTAAGGGCAAGGAGCCCGCACAGCCTCATGCAGTAGGGGCAAAACGCCAAGAGGGCAATGAAGACCGTTCTCATCATCGATGACAACCACGATTACCGCGAAGCATTTCGCGAGATACTCGAGGAGCATGACGTCGAGGTCTTCGAGTCGGACTGTCCCGACGCCGCTTACGAGCTGCTCCACACGATAGATCCGCCTGACCTTATCGTGTGTGACGTCCACATGCCTTTCACTACCAAGGGGAACGCGTCGGAGTTCATCGAGTCTCGTGAGGTTGGAATCAAGACAGCTCAAGAGCTCGCTTGGGTGTATCCAGGAACGCACGTGATAGCGCTTACTGCCACCGATGCGGTTGAGATGGCCACGGTGAAGAGTGAGCTGTCCCCAATTCCCGCCTACCAGAAGCCGGTGGGCTACAAGGAGCTCCTCGAGCTCGTGCACTGCTTCTTGGCCTGCAACGACTTCGGCGGCCTACAGTAGCGCCGCCCTGAGCATCTCCATGAACGTTGCGCGGGGGATCTCTGTTGCGCCAAATGAAGAGGAAAAGGGCGTCAGGACCTGACAATCAAGCCACGAGGATCCCTCCGCTCTCAAGAAATCTACCAGGCTACACATAGCAGCTTTTGACGCATTCGGCTCACGGTAGAAGCTCGACTCAGCGGAGAAGTACCTGCCAATCTGCACTCCATAGACGCCACCGACAAGCTGTCCGTCTCTCCAGCTCTCGAAGCTGTGGCAGAAGCCCAGCCTGTGCAGCTCGCAGTACGCTTCGATTAGCTCCGGCGTAATCCAGGTGCCGCGCTGCGTGCCTCGATTCTTCACTTCGGCACAGCGGGTAATGACATCGCGAAATGCCTGATTCATCGTTGCCACAAACGGGGCCTTCCGCAGGTCCCGGGCGAGACGCTTCGCAACGTGGAACTCCTCGAGCGCCAGCACAGCACGGCGGGGCGGGGCAAACCAAAGCAGGGAATGTTCGTCGATCGGCCACGGGAATATGCCACTTCGGTAGGCCTTAAGAAGCGACTGCGGCTGAAGGTCGCCTCCGACAGCCAGAAGCCCATCTTCATCTGCGGACTCAACTGGAGGGAATTCAATAACGGCCATGTGCACCGGGCGCGGCCTAGGTAGCGGCGCTGTTTGAGATATTGTTTGAAGTTGTTTGCGGGGGTTACCCTACCGTATCATTAAGATATGCCATCTGAGGCGGAAAGGACGTACCTTTTTCCGCTCGGGCGGAAGATTTTAGGGTGGGGCGGCCGGGGATTCTGTCGAGTAATCCTACAGGTTCGCCTCATCACGAGCTGGGTCGCAGGCGAAGAGACAAGCCCCCAGCGCAACGAGGGCGTAGCCATAATGGGAAAGCCTAAGACCCAGAATGAGTCAGGCACGGCTGTCGCGGAAAAGACACGCACCAAGACGCCGAAACAGTATAAAGTCATCCTGCTCAATGACGATTACACCACTATGGAGTTTGTGGTGTTCATCATGGAGGCCGTCTTCATGAAGAGCCCCGCTGAAGCTATCCAGATCATGCTACAGGTTCACAAGAGCGGGAGGGGTGTCGCGGGCATATTCTCGAGGCAGATCGCCGAGGCTAAGATCGAACGAGTTCACAGTGAGGCGCGCAAGGAGGGGTTTCCCCTGAAGTGCGTCATGGAGGAAGAGTAATGTTTAGCACCGAACTTGGACTGACTCTTGAGGCAGCCTTCCGAGAGGCCGCATCGCGTCGCCACGCCTTCTTCTGCCTTGAGCACCTGCTCTACGCCCTATCGTTTGACGAGCAGGTAATCGACATCCTCCAGAACACCGGCGCAGATATCTCCGCCCTACGAAAAGACCTCGAGGTCTTTTTTGACAAGCACATCGAAGTGGTGCCTCTCAAGCCGGGCAAGGCTCCGGCCTCTGAGCCTGCCCAGACTCCAGCCGTGCAGCGTGTCTTGCAGCGGGCTATCATGCACGTCCGCTCAGCCCAGAAGGACGTGATCACGCCCGCGGAGGTCCTCGTCGCGCTCTTCACGGAGGAAGACTCTCACGCAGTTTTCTTCCTCGCAAAGCAGGGTATCACCAGGCTGGACGTGCTCAATTACGTTTCACACGGAGTCCACAAGAAGGAGGAGGGCAGAGACGATCTTCTCTCTGAGCTTGAGGACGACGGAGATGAGGGGAGCGCGCCTTCTACGAAGCGCACAGCCCTTGAGCAGTTCACTGAGGATCTCACTGCACAGGCCAAGGCCAACAAGCTCGACCCAGTGATTGGCCGGGAGGCAGAGATCGAGAGGACAGTTAAGGTCTTGTGCCGCCGCCAGAAGAACAACCCGCTCTTTCTCGGTGAGCCAGGCGTCGGAAAGACAGCTATGGCCCACGCCGTTGCGTCTCGAATAGTCGCTGACGAAGTTCCGGAGCAGCTCAAGGGGGCCGAGGTCTTCTTGCTCAATATGGGCTCTCTCGTTGCAGGCACGAAGTTTCGCGGAGAGTTCGAGGAGCGGGTGAGAAAGGTGATCCAGGAGGTGAAGCAGCGCCAGAAGGCGATCCTCTTCATCGATGAGCTGCACACGGTCGTTGGGGCGGGAGCAACCGGCAATGGCTCCCTCGACGCGGCCAACCTGCTCAAGCCAGCGCTCGCCTCCGGCGAGATTCGCTGCATGGGGAGCACCACGCACTCAGACTACAAGAAGACGATTGAGAAGGACCGAGCCTTGAGCCGCCGTTTCTCGACGATCGACCTTCCCGAGCCCTCTATTGCCGAGACTGTTGAGATACTCGAAGGGCTCAAGGAGCGTTTCGAGCGATACCACAAGGTGACGTTTACTACGAAGGCGCTGCGCGCTGCTGCCGAGCTGTCGGCCAAGCACATTACGGAGCGGTTCTTGCCGGACAAGGCCATTGACGTGATCGACGAGGCCGGCGCGGCTAACGCCATGCTTCCCAAGAACAAGCGCAGAAAGAGCATCACAGAGGAGCAGGTCGAAAAAGTTGTGTCGGCTATTGCTCGTGTTCCAGTACGCAGCGTTAGCGAGTCTGACGAGGCGATGCTCAAGGGCCTCGCCGAGCGCCTCAAAGGGAAGGTCTTTGGCCAAGACAAGGCCGTAGACGCAATCGCGCAGGCGATCAAGCGAAGCCGCGCTAGCTTGCAGTCAGACGCGAAGCCGATAGGCAGCTTCCTCTTCGCGGGTCCAACAGGAGTGGGGAAGACCGAGCTTGCGCGCGCGTTGGCGCAGGAGATGGGAGTCAACTTCCACCGCTACGACATGAGCGAGTTTAGTGACAAGCACCTAGTCTCGCGCTTCGTGGGGGCTCCTCCGGGTTACGTGGGCTACGAGGAGGGCGGGCTCCTCGTTGACCAGGTCCGCAAGCATCCGTACGGCGTTATCCTATTCGACGAGGTTGAGAAAGCGCACCCAGATGTCTTCAACATCTTCCTGCAGATAATGGACGACGCCTCTATCACTGACTCGCAGGGGCGCAAGGCCGACTTCCGCAACACCATCGTTATCTTCACCACTAATGCAGGCTCAGAGAAGGCGGCCTCGATAGGCTTCGGCGCGTCGCAAGCCCACAACTTCCGCGACACGGCGATCAAGGCGCTCTTCAAGCCAGAGTTCCGTAACCGCCTCGATGACACTATCTACTTTAACCCGCTGCCGCTGCCGGTTGTGGTGCAGATCGTAGACAAGTTTGTGCGTGAGCTGGAGCAGCAGCTCGTGTCGCGTCATGTCACCTTTGAAGTGAGCCGAGAGGCTCAGGAGTGGCTGGCGAAGAAGGGCTTCGATCCTGTTTTCGGGGCGAGGCCGATGGCCCGCCTGATCCAGAAGGAGCTCAAAGACCCGCTCGCAGACGAAATTCTCTTCGGCAGCCTGAAGGGGGGCGGGAGGGTGTCTGTGGCGATACAAGACGGTAAGCTACGGCTCGACGTGCTGGAGCAGGTCACAGCGTAGTCAGCTCAAACTCAAAGCGCATAGCCGAGAGGTTAAAGCCTTTGAGCACAGCAGCCACTGTGTCTCCTGGCTTGAGGGAGAGCCCTGCTGGCACGTTGAGAATCCCCCATTTAGAAAAATCGTCGACTTGGATGTGGTACCGAAGTGGGTCAAGCCGCGCGGTGATGCCGTCAGGCAGGGGAGGCGGCACGGGGGCCTCACCGGCAGCCTCCGCGCTGTTTCTCAGGTGCCGCTCCCAGGCAGCGGCAATCTCAAAGCCGGGCACTTCATGAACACCCGGTCCAACTGAGAGCGGCGAGCCATCTTTGAAGAACACAACATGCTGGTCAATTTTTGTTACCTCTCCGAGGAAGAGGCTGCCGACGAGCGCAAGCTTATCCTCGAGCATTTCAAAGAAGCGCAGCCTGTAGTGCTTCTCGTCTCGATGCCAGCGATTGTCGTTGAGCTTCTTGACTCGATCCTCAATCTCCTCGGAGGTAATTGGGGCTGAGCCCGTGAGCGCTGCGTCGAGCGCTAGTTGGTTGAGGATGCCTAGAGCCTCCCGAGGCTTGAGGCGAGTGTAGCCGTCGAGGCGCAGGCCTTTATGGCTCCCGTTGCGGGAGGAGGCAACAGAGCGCTCCATGCTTACATCGAGGATGCTGTTTTCAAGCGATCGAGCGAGCGGAGAGCTGTGGTCTTCCAGGCTGCGCAGGATGCCGAGTTTTGACCAGTCATTTTTGAGATCGTCTGGGGTAGCTGGAATTCGCAGCTGGTGGAGCGCAGCCAGCCACGCCTCATGGTCTTGATCCGAGGGGCCTTGGTGGACGATGTACGCGGCCGGAATGGAGAGCTTGTGCTCAATGTGCTCTGAGATGAGCTCGTTTGCCGCAATCATCGTCTCGGCAACTATCCGGCTCGCTGTGCCTTCCCCTTCGATCGGGATCATGTGCGACCGGTTAATGCGCTGGCGCTCGAGCACTCTCGTGATCTCGGCAAGAGCCGAGATGATTGGCGCGATCTCCGGCTGCGCCTTCATGTTGAAGGGCTTGTCTGGGTCGACGTTGGCGTGATTCTTGACCCATGCGCGCCGTAGCTTGAACGAGTCAGAATCGACCGCGCCGTCTGACGATATTCTGAGCTCTGCCACCCAAGCAGGCCGGACTTCTCCGAGGCGGAAGCTGCCCTTGTCCTGCGAGAGTGCGGTGCCGATGGTTGAGACAACTCGGGTACGGCCGTAGTAGTCGTTCCCGACTCGCAGGGCATACCTGTCGTGGGCGCTGCCAGGCCTGATGTAGTCAGAGACATCGATGATTGCAACTTGCAGGATAAGCTTGCCATCCTGCTGGCGCTCTCCGTAGATAAGGTCTTCCCGGTTGAGCACGTCGGGCCGGTCGATGGCGATGAAGGGGACATCCTTCAAGTTCTCTCTGGCGGGCTTCAAGGCCCGAGAGTGAATTGCAGGCGGGGGAGGCTCGCCGCACAGGTTGGTGATCATATCCGCAAGCTTTGGGCGGGCTGCATCAGTAATGCACTCTGCGTTTCGGAACTCGCTTCGGAGTTGGCTCGAAAGGCTCTGGTCGACCCGCACCCGCCGAATAAAAATTGAGGTTAGCGGGAAGCGGTCCTCAAGGTTGCTGCGCCACTCCTTGAGCTTCGGCTCAAGGGCCGGGGGGACCTGAATCTTAACCATGATGATCTGGAATTTGCTTCCGAGCTGGAATCGTTGGGCGCGGTGAAGCTCAAGACCAGCCGGCAGGGTTCGGCTGATCTCGTCCATGACGTTTGGCTTAGCTTTCTTGGGAGGGCGCGGGGGAGCACGGAGGGCCTGGTCAACCGGTGTGGCCTGAGGGGGTGGGGAGGAGGGGACTGCGAGGCCTTCGCCACCGCTAGGCAGTGCGAGGGGAGGGAGACCTTCAGGGTTGGCTACAGAGCGAACTACCATGCCTCTATTGATTATATCGCGAATGGAGCCTTTAGGCATCGCGTAAAGTCTGCTGCGAGACTTGGCGGAAGGGCTCGGTTCCCATGCGCTCGTTATCACTACGTCTGAGCGTCTTCTAGGGCGAAGGGACCAGGCGCAGCGGGGCTGAAAAAGGGCTTTTATCCGTGGCTTAGGAAACATTCAGTTGCCGACACTAAAGTGTTCGTCCGACCCTGCCGAGCGAATTCCCTATGAAGTTTCGGTTCGCCCTCCCAGACACACTCCGCGTGACTCAGACACTTGCGGCGCTGTGCATCCTGTTCCTCATCAGTACGGCAGGCTTCGTTGCCGTGAGAGAGCCGGCGCACGCCAAGCAGGCTTCGAAGAGCCAGCAAGCCCCCGAGGCGCTCCCTGCCTCTGGACCAGAGTCTGCCGCGGCGAAGGCGGACAAAAAGATCGTGCACGTCGGCTTCTACCTCAATCGCCTCACGGAGGTGTCTCACAAAGACGGAACGCTCCGAATTGACGCTTGGTTCTGGTTCCGCTGGAAAGACAAAGACCTGAAGCCCTTCGAAACATTTGAGCTGGTGAATGGCGAAATTGAAGAGCGCCAGCCGACCGAGGTGATGGACGACGAAGGCTTTCAGTACTCCTCAGTGCGTGTGCGAGCAAAGGTGTTCAAGAGCTTTGATGTTGAGAATTATCCCTTCGATAACCACACCATCCCCATCGAATTGGAAGACAGCAATTCTGAGTTTAAGCTCATGGAGTTTGAGCCTGACGCCAGCAGCAAGCTTGACCCAAGCGTTTCAGTCGACGGCTGGAACATTAGCTTAAGAGGGGTTCGAAGCGAGCCCCATACCTATCCGACCAACTACGGCTTCCAGTCGCTGGGCGAGAATAATGCGACCTACTCGCGCTTCATCGTTGAGCTAGGGCTCGATCGCCACGAGTCGCTCCTGACTGTCGTGAAGCTGTTTTGGGTGTCTTACTTGGCCCTCATCCTGGCCATCGGGGCGTGCTTCGTGAAGTCTAGCGACATTGACGCGCGATTTGGCATCGGGTTGGGCTCAATCTTTGCGGCATCCGCCAACACAATTGCGGTCAGCGCAGAGCTGCCGGACACTCCGGTGATAACCCTGGCGGAGCAGATTAACATCGTCACGGTGCTGGTCATCTTTATGACGATTTTTCTCAGCATCATCTCCCTCAGGCTGCGCCACAACGGAAGAGAGTATACGGCGGAAGTGCTTGACTTCTCATGCGCGGGCCTGCTCTCGGTTGGCTACATCGTGGCACTGCTGGTTATTTTCTAGCCACATTTTGGCCGCAGGGGAGCGCAAATTACCGATTGTGGAGCGCACGGTGATCAAGGACCATCGTGTGGAAGCGATGCAAGGAGCGCAGGAACATGACCGCCATGACTAAGACCCGCAAGGCAATCGATTCCTTAAAGAGTGCCCTGGAGGTGTTCTCCTCCTCTAATCGTTACGGCTTTCTGAAGGCGCTTGAAGTTGGACGGCTGCTGGGAGAGGAGGGATCGCTCGGTCCAGTGAGCAGCTTGACGTGCGAAAAGCTGGTCGAAACCGGCGCAATAGGGGTAGCGACTCGATACAAGCTCACTTCTGCGCAGGTTGAGCGGCTCGCTGAGCTGGTAACAGCGCTCGGCAATGGCGCGTCACCGGCAGCCATTCAAGTCTCGGAAGCTCGCCAGGCTCGACCGCCAGAGGCGCCATTTGAGGCGGTCGAGATGAGGGGCTCAGTTCAGGCAGAGATCGAGCTGCGCCAGCGCCTCGATGAGGTGCGGGCGCACCCCCGTTTCTCGCAGGCCCGCAGCATGCTGGTAGGAAGCTACTGGGACAGCGCGTGGCCGCGCGCCCCATTTGAGGAGGCGCTCACGCTTGGGCAGCTTGCTGACATGGACTTGGCGCTGCTCTTCAAGAAGCGCTCCACGAGCGGCGCTCGCGCGCACCACGTTGCCGAGGCGCTCAAGCGGGCTCTTTCTGCGCTGTCATCCTCGGTGCGTGTAGCGACGCCGACTGCGGTGTCGTCGGCTGGAGCGTTGAGGATTGGAACGCCTACTGCTCCCGCGGCGGTTGGCGGCCACAGCTGGATTGTCCAGGAGGTGGAGGGAGAAGAGGGGCATGACCCAGCAACGCTGGCGTTGGTTGAGCGATTTCTTGCCGCAGTGTCAGAGCCCGGGGCTGCAGTCGGCTCGCTTCGGCACGCTATGTCGGGCATTCCAGCCATCCTTTCGCGCGCCGAGTTCCTCTCACTGCATCGAGACGAGCCGCTGGCTCCGAGGGTTGCCACTCAGCTTGCCAAGTGGCTGCGAGACCATTCGTCCGCGCCTTGTGTGGCACTCATGCGAGAGGCGCTTGCAGCACCGGGCTGCCGGCTGTCGTTTCTGGCCCGTATTGTAAGCGAAGATGGGCGCTACTCCGCGTTCTCAGGTGCAGCAGCAATCGTGCTGGCGAGAGCACTTAAAGCCGAGCAGGTGCGCCATGAGGCGATGGTGTGCCACGGCGTATGGAGCCTCAACCCTGGGCTCGTGTCGCTGGTGATTAGCGAAGCAAAGCGCCGCAAGGGAGCTGATGTTGCCCGAACTGTCAAAGAGCTATGCCCCGCCCTGGATCCATTCTTGCAAACCTGGATCTGTGAGGTCGTAGGGCCTGCAACCCGCCGTAAAGTGAAGCGAAAGGGCAAATAGTTCCTGT
>OMIG01000172.1 GCA_900299035.1 Pseudomonadota bacterium | reverse complement strand
CTACCCGACTCGCTCCCCTTGCGTGTGCGTACTAGTCCGCACCATGCGCCTGAGTCGGCATCTGTTTAGGCCCGGCCGAATCGGATACTCCGGCCACTACCAACGCGGCCAACGGCACAAGCTCCAGGTACACCCGGAACTCGTCGATCTTGCCAGCGAAGAGAATAACCATGAAGAACAGCGCAGCAGCTTGCAGGGCCGCTTTGAGACGTTCGTCGTGCGTTTTCCTGACTACGTGCACACCGAGGAAAACAATAGCCATGAGGGCAGCTGCGGCAGCTACCGCGACCTGCCACGACGAGAGGATCTCAATGTTCACCACGATATTTGGGTGAACTGGGTAGCCGTGGTTGCCCCGGTACGCGACAAAGAGCGCTGCCTTCAGCGCTACCCAGAAGGCCCCCAGGACACTGATGACCATCCAAGGCTGGCGCGCACCTGTAACAGCCGTGGGAAGCAGCACCACAAGCGGCAACAGAAAGATCGTTGTCTCGCGGTTAAGGGTTCCAAGCACAAACACCAGGCAAAAGGCTGCGAGCCTCTTTGAAAAGAGCGTCAGGTACGCGAGCACGACCACGAAGATCGCCGGAATGTCCGAGGGGTACCAGAGCCGAGACTCCTGAGAGAGCCTCGGGAGGACAAGGAGCGCGGCAACGAGCACTAGCAAAGCCGTCACTTTCGCCGATGAGCTCCGCAAGATGCGGCAAGCCAACGCCCAGAACGACACGAGCAGCGCCCACAGGGAGACGATCTCGACAGCGAGAAAAATTGACGCAAGCTCTGGGGCTGCCCCAAGAGCTACCGCAACTCGATCCAGCCCAAGCGGCGCGAGAAGCTGTGCCAGGGGCGCCCCGAGCCCTACGCCCTCTGCGCCGCGCACCAGTAAGGGCACCAGCACCCGATACTGGTACGGGATGTGGGCCTCTCCTGCAACGAGCAGAGGCAGGGCCGCACCAGCGTACACCTCCGAGGTCGACATGCGCCAAACGGCGATAGCAGCAGCGATCGCAAGGGCTAACAGCAGCGGAAAGACGCGGCACGGGCCCGCTCCAGTGCCGCAAGTGAGCCGGCAGCTCCCTGCATCTTGAATCACCCCGGACTGCTCTTTCTCGTTGCTTGGCATCGCCTACCAGCGAACAAGGTTGCCGCCCCACGTGAACCCCGCGCCGAAGGCCAGGGTGAGCACCAGGTCTCCCTGCTTGAGACGCCCCTCCTCTACTGCCTCCGAGAGGCAGATCGGAATGGTCGCTGCCGTCGTGTTGCCGTACCTCTGGATGTTGTTGAAGACGCGCTCAGGCGGGAGCTTTAGCTCTTGGCGCACCATCTCGTTGATGCGCAAATTGGCCTGGTGTGGCACCACGAGGCTCACGTCACCGGGCGAGACCCCGTTTCGCTTGAGAAGCGTATGCGCTGTCTCAAGCAGCCTCGTGACAGCATTCTTGAACACGACCTTGCCGTCCATCTTGGGGTGCACGAGGCCAGCCTCAATGTCTGAGGCTTTAATGAAGCCCGGTCGCGCCGTGCCGGGAAGCTTCATGCACAGCACCTCAGCGCCGCTTCCGTCGCTACCCAAGAACGAGTCGATGATGCCGCGCTTCGCCGCTCCAGCTCCGTCTACCTCATCGACAGCCTCAATTGTGAGAGCCCCCGCGCCGTCGCCGAAAAGCACCGCCATGTCTCTACCACGCGTAGTGAGGTCAAGCACCGGCGACTGAACTTCAGCGCACACCAGCAGGATCTTCTTCGCCTGGCGGCTCTTCACGAAGCCATCGACGCACGACAGCCCGTACACTAGCCCGCTGCACTGGGCGCGGATGTCGAGCGCCGGAATCGTTCGGCACCCGAGGCGCTGCTGCAGGAGCACCCCAACACCAGGAAAGTAGAGATCAGGGGAGAGCGTTGCGACCACGATCAGGTCAAGCTCCTCGGGAGCCCAACCGGCCTTCTCCAGGGCCTTGCGCGCGGCAGCCTCACCGAGCGTTGACGTCGTGACAGCGTCACTCTCGATAAAACGCCGCTCCTTAATCCCCGTGCGCTCGGTGATCCACTCGTCACTCGTCTCCATGAGCTTCGATAGGTCGTCATTGGTGACGCGGCGTGTCGGAACGTAGTGGCTGACAGAACGGATAACGGCTTGAAGACTCATGATTGTGCGCTCCTAAACGCGATTTCAGAGAGTCTAAATGATACCCCCTGCGGGCAAAAAGGGGACAGACACATTTATCCAGGCTGCGGCGCCGCGGATAAATGTGTCTGTCCCCTTTTTCCCCGCATGTTGAACCGGTTACATAGTCTCGTATGCAAAACCAAAAAGTCACCCGATTCCGTGTCGCGCTCTACGGCGTTCTGGTTGAGAACGGGCGCGTCCTGCTCACGGACACAGTCGTTCCGTCAGGGGTCATCACTAACTTCCCCGGAGGCGGCCTGGAGCTTGGGGAGTCGCCGCTTGAGGCCGTGGCGCGAGAGTTTCGGGAAGAGACCCAGATCGAGGTCGAGGTCGGCGAGCTGCTGTTCTGCTCGCAGCGCTTTCAGCAGAACCCCGAGTACCCAGACGAGCAGCTTATGCACATTTACTACCGGGTAAGACGCGTGTCCGGTGAGGTAGTTGACCGAGGAAACAACGACGACGTGGTTAGCGTGCGCTGGACCTCGCCAGCAGAGCTGCCCAGTCGGCGCATCCTACAAGTGGATCTAGAGTTCGTTGAAAGCGCGGTATTTAAGGGTCTGTTCTAGGCCGCATCTCTACTCGTCGAGCCTGCGCACACAGCGCGAGGCTACAGTTTTTTCGCCCCACGCTAGAATTTTATGAGGGATGACACGTCTCGTAGACTTCACTAAATGTAGCTGTTAAGCGTAAACGTATGACTTTTGAACTCTTCACTAGCTCGGTTAAGACCAAGAAACAGTTAGAGGGGCTCCCTGCCCCGCTCAAGGCGCTGTGGCTCGGTGGCGCCGGAGACTGGGAAGGCGCCCACGCGGCAGTCCAAGACGAGCACACTCGGTCAGCCGCTGTTGTTCACGCCTACCTGCACCGCAAGGAAGGCGACCTGTGGAACGCTCGGTACTGGTACAAGCAGGCAGGCCGAAAGCCTGCCGAGGGGCCGCTACAGGCCGAGTGGGATGCCCTGGTGAGGGAGTTTCTGAAGTCCGCGGACTTGGGCCCAGGATCGCAAGCTGCCACGCTTTGAGCGTGCCTCCTGGTACACTCTCGACCAAAGTTTCCCCGCAGTATTGAAGTAGCCAGGCTAGCTCTGCCCACCTATCCGCAGCTCTTTGCGCATCACAAAACGGGCCAGCGAGAGCAGCACTCCGCGCGGCAAGAAACGGCTGCCGTGTGAGATGAGCTTGTTGAAGGCCCCATCAACTACGATCGGCTTCCTGCCGAGCGAACGGAGCGCTGAGTCTACGACCTGCTCGGCCGAGCGGTACGGCGAGTGGTAGTCACGCATTCCCGAGCCGGCCTGAAACTCAGTGCGCGTAAGGCCTGGAAGAACCGTCAGCACATCCACGCCTGAGCCACGGCACTCGGCGTACAGCGCCTCTCCGAAGTACAGGTCGAAGGCTTTGGTGGCGCTGTAGACCGCGAACCACGGCGTTGGAATCGTGCCAACGACACTCGAGACAACCACGATACCGCCTCGCTTGCGCTCTTTCATCTCAGGCAGGAACCTCTGCGTTAGGTCCACGACCGCCCGGCAGTTGAGGTCTATCATGCCGAGCGCGGCCTCGCGCGGAACGCTTTCCAGCGCCCCAAGGCGGCCAAATCCCGCATTGTTCACCAGCAAGCTCACCGAGAGCCCACGCCCGCGTACAGCCTCAAAGATAGCCTGTGCGGCGAGCGGATCCTGCAAGTCTGCCGCAACCGGAACGATCTCTCCCGCTCCGCGGGCCTGGGCCAGGTCCCGCAGCGCCTCCAGGCGCTCAATCCGACGCGCCACCGCCAGCACGGTGAAGCCGCTGTCGGAGAGCTTCTTGGCGAACGATTCGCCGATGCCGGAGCTTGCCCCCGTAACGAGCGCCACAGGGCCGTAGGTCGAGAAAAGGTCTCTCATCCAGCCAGGTATAGCGCCTGGCTATGCGTCAAGGGAAGTGAGTTTACAGCGGCTGGCGCTTCGCCACCCACTGGTAGGTTATTGTGCTGGTCTTGCCGTCTGGGCCCGTGAGGCGCTCGGTAGTGGTGCCCGTCAGGGTATCTGGGTCGGAGAGCGTCGCCTCACTAGTCACCGCTGGTCCCTTTGGTCCGCTTGTGGCGCTCGCGCCGAGCGAGGAGAAGGAGACCTTGGTGGCACCGCTCGGATCCGCTGCGATTGAACCGCCTAAGACCTTCAAGTTGCGGATGCCCTGGAGGTCTCCACGGCGGTCCTCAAGCGGCGTCTCGGTGAGGGAAACCACTTCAAGCCACCCACCCTGGTGCTCACGCAGCATTAGCATGCCTCGGTCACGCACCTTCTCGCCGTCATCAACCCCACGCCATACCCAAAATCCGGTGAGCTTCGAGCCTGGGACGCCCGACAGAGCCGCTGGAGCTGCAACGACCTGAGGCTCTGCCGCCGCTGGCCGTGCTGAAGCCTCCTTGAGCAACTGATCAAGCTCGGAAGAGTGCGCACTGCTCTTGAGTCGCTGCTCGATGACCAGCTCCTGCATCGTCGCTGCGCCGTCGCCGTACCAGTCTACTGTGCCACCTGTCTGCTCAACCCCGTTGACAGTCCTCGTGAAGCCACTCTCCACTCGCACGTGCCGCGTCTGCGCGTCAGCGACTCCTGGGCCAACTGAGAGGCTCGTGACGCCAGAGTCAGACAGCTCCACTATCTCGCCCGGCTGGCTCACCGCGTCTCGGTTACGGTCGAACCACAGGGCAAGCGGGGAAAGCTCGCCACCAGAGACCTTTCCGTCCCCGTCAGAATCGAGGGTTGCCAAGGCCTCGTAGCCGTCACGCCACGGTGCGCCCCTCACGGTTCCAGTCGCCGCGTCATTGGCAAAGTTCGTCGCCCTTGCTTCTTTCTTGCCACCGAAGGTCCAGTTTCCGAAGAGCTGCGTCACTGAGGTGACCTTGCGGGTGTCTGACGGGTCATACACCAGCAGCGGAGTGTCAGCTGAGCCGTACCACACGTACCACGAATCTGGCGAAGAGATGTCTAGCTTAAACTTCACAAGCGTTGCGGCTTCATCGATACGGGCGTCTCTCTGCCACATTAGCGAGATCGGCGACGAAGCTTCGTACGTTACGGTGTACTGTAGCGTGCAGTGCGTCGCGTTAGAATCAGCCACGGGCCTACAGCTCTGGTCAACGAAGACCTGCCCATCGACGCACAGCTCCTCGTAATTGTGGCAAGCTCCGAATACCGGGGGATTCTGCCCAAGCTGGCTTCGTGTTCTGGTTGGGTCATCGCAGTATTTGCTGCACTTGAGCACGTTGGCCTTGCCTCTCTGAAGCTCTCGGCCGAACGCTTGCTTGACTGCATAGTCCATCGCTGTGTCGTCGGCATACTTATGCTCATCCGCACAGAGCGTCGGAGACGCGGTGCTTAGGCAAACCTCCGTGTAATGAATCGGCGCCACGCTGAACCGCTTCTGGGTGGTCTCACACCGAGCCTTGCAGGCATCGAGTTTAGTCGAGCAGCTGTTATTATTTCGGCAGAACGACGAGGCCGAATTGAAAGCTTTTAAGTACGCGCTAATTGGCTGCAGGTCTCCATCGACACCCAACTTATCGCACCACAGCTTGCAGCCCTGGCTCCACTGTGGCCACGTGGTTGCGATGGATGGAAGAGTGTTGGGGTCCGGATACTGCACGTAGCGGAACATGGCGAGGGCCTTGTCTCTGACGCCTTCCAGACAGGACGGGAAGCCCGCTGGTATTGCAGGGAACATAGTCAAAAAGGGTTTGCTGTCGCCTAAGTAGGCAGGATTGACTCCTGCGTCCTGCTTAAACCGAATCGCGTAGCACTCCGGCGTCTGAGTCGGCGTGTTGGTGGGGGTGCTTGAGGCCGTCGGAGAGGCTGTTGGGGTTCGAGTCGGCGTACCCGTTGGACTGTGGGTCGGCGTTCTCGTCGGAGTTCGGGTTGGAGTGTGTGTGGGCGTGTGAGTCGCGGTCGCAGTCGCTGTCACGGTCGGGGTCTCAGTAGGCGTGACCGTCGGAGAGTGTGAAGGAGTGAGTGTCGGCGTGCGCGTAGGAGTGTGCGTTGGGCTCGGCGTTGCAGTGTGCGTGAACGTCGCCGTGGCAGACGCAGTGAAAGTGAATGTTGGCGTGAAGGTCGGCAGGCAGCTCACGTCAGAGGCATCGCAGTCGTTGCACGGATTGGCTGGATT
>OMIG01000171.1 GCA_900299035.1 Pseudomonadota bacterium | reverse complement strand
GAGGTGAGGGGAGAGTCAGAGTCGACGCCGACCAAGCCTGACCCACGCGGCGCGCTCGCTGTGGCCGCAGCGCTCGGCGTGGAGCCTGCTGGATGTCTCTTCGTCGGAGATTCCGAGATTGACGCCGAGACCGCGCGCAGGGCAGGCATGCCGTTTGTTGCTGTTGAGTGGGGCTACCGCTCGCGGGCGCAGCTTGAGCAGGCCGGAGCGCAGCACTTTGTGCGAGAGCCCTCAGAGCTGCTCGGGATGCTTGAGCCCTAACGGGCCCGCAAAAGCGGGGAATTAAGCCGCGATCGGGAAGGCCCGGGATAGTCTCGCCGCGCGCCTGCGAATCTATCGACAATGCTCGCCGCCATGCACTAGAATCCCGCCTGGGCGGATTTTCTGGGGGTATTCTCGTGACCATACTCGTCACCGGTGGGGCAGGCTTCATAGGCTCCAACTTCGTTCTCGACTGGGTCGCAGAGACAGGCGAAGCCGTAGTCAATCTCGACAAGCTCACCTACGCGGGGAACCCGGCAAACCTAGCGTCTCTCGAGGGCAGCCCGCTGCACGTGTTCGTGCGCGCTGACATCGGAGACTCAGACACCGTCGCCAAGCTCCTCAGGAAGTACAACATCCGCGCCGTCGTGAACTTCGCCGCCGAGAGCCACGTCGACCGCTCTATCCACGGCCCGGGCGAGTTCATCCAGACCAACGTCGTTGGCACCTTCCGCCTGCTCGATGAGGCGCGCAGCTACTGGGGAGAGCTCCCGCACGACAAGCAGAGAGACTTTAGGTTCCTGCACGTCTCGACGGATGAGGTGTACGGCTCGCTGAAGCCGCTCGACCCAGCTTTCAAGGAAACGAACCCGTACGAGCCCAACAGCCCGTACTCGGCTTCGAAGGCGGCCTCCGATCACCTGGTGCGCGCGTGGCACCACACGTACGGATTGCCGGTGCTCACGACCAACTGCTCGAACAACTACGGGCCGTACCACTTCCCAGAGAAACTCATCCCGCTCTGCATCCTGAACGCGCTCAACGACAAGCCGCTTCCGATCTACGGTGACGGACAGCAGGTGAGAGACTGGCTGTACGTCAAGGATCACTGCGCGGCGATCCGCCGAGTGCTCGAGGCGGGGGAGGTCGGCGAGACCTACAACGTGGGCGGGTGGAACGAGAAGGCGAACCTCGAAGTGGTGAACGCCATCTGCTCGATCCTCGATGAGCTTAAGCCCCGGCGCGATGGCAAGCCGTACGCTGCCCAGATTACTTTTGTGACCGACAGGCCAGGGCACGACCGGCGCTACGCCATCGACGCTTCGAAGCTTGAGCGCGAGCTGGGGTGGAAGCCGTCGGAGACCTTCGAGACCGGCATCCGCAAGACCGTGCAGTGGTACCTAGACAACACCGAGTGGGTCTCGACGGTCACCAGCGGCGAGTACCGGAAGTGGATCGACACTAACTACGGGAGCCGCTAGCGATGAAGGCGACCAGGCTTGAAATACCGGACGTCGTGCTGCTGGAGCCCCAGGTGTTTGGCGACGACAGGGGGTTCTTCTTCGAGAGCTTCAGCCAGCGGCGATTCGAGGAGGCCGTGGGCCGCTCAGCATCGTTTGTCCAGGACAACCACTCTCGCTCAGCCAAAAACGTCTTGCGTGGCCTGCACTACCAGGTGCGCCAGCCGCAGGGGAAGCTCGTGCGGGTGGTCTCTGGCGAGGTGCTCGACGTGGCGGTGGACATTCGCCGCGGCTCTCCGACCTTTGGGCGCTGGGTCTCGGCGCTGCTCTCCGCTGAGAACAAGCGCCAGCTCTGGGTCCCTGAGGGGTTTGCGCACGGATTCGTGGTGCTCTCTGACACGGCCGATTTTCTCTACAAGACCACCGCCTACTACGCGCCAGAGCACGAGCGCTGCATCATCTGGAACGACCCGCAGCTTGCGATCGATTGGAGAGTCTCAGGGGATCCGGTCGTATCAGCCAAAGACGCTAAGGGTGTGGCATTCGCGAGCGCAGAGGTTTTCTAGCCCGAAAGCCTGCGGCTTCTCAGAGCGCCAGGAATCGCTCGTGGAGTGCGCTGCTTGACCCCAGCTCGACGTGGAAGGAGCTCGCCCACAGATTCCCTTGAGAGATGAAGACAGGCTGTCCCGGAAGGGAGCTTTCAACCGTAGGCTCAGGGCGTCCGGCAGTCGCCGCCAGCGGCGAGAGGAGCGGGGCACGAATGAACTGCGACTCCATCGGCTGCGTGAGGCCGTTGATAGTGAGCTGGGTAGTGAACGAGTCGAGCTGGCTTCCGTAGAAGTTTCGGTGAGCGGCGATGTCCATGATGCCCAGTGAGTCCTGCTCGGGGTTGTGCACCTCGCGCGCTGAGAGGATAGCTCCGGCGCAGATGCCCCACACAGGGCTGGTGCGCGCGAAGCGACGCAGCGGCTCCAGCATCTCGTAACGCTTGATGAAGCGCAGCATCGTCGTGCTCTCCCCGCCGGGAATGATGAGGCGGCTGATGCGCGAGAGATCCTCTGGGGACTTAACGAGGCACGACTCCGCGCCGATGGCCGAGAGCATGCGCTGGTGCGGCTCAATGCACCCTTGGAAGCCGAGGATGCCGACAGTGTTCGTCATGGGGTGGAAGGCTACCAGCCTCGGTTGGCCAAGAGGGCCTGCGGCTCGATGCGGCCGATCTCGAGGCCTGGCATCGCCTTGCCGAGTCCGCGCGAAACTTCGAGCAGCTTCTTCGGGTCGTTGTAGAAGCAGGTTGCCTCCACAATCGCCTTGCCGAGCTTGGTGGGGCTCTCTGCCTTGAAAATTCCTGAGCCTACGAAGACAGACTCAGCTCCGAGCTGGCGGCACAGCGCCGCATCGGCTGGGGTCGCGACTCCGCCGGCGGCGAAGTTCGGAACCGGGAGGCGGCCGAGGGTTCGAACCTGCTTGAGAAGCTCAAGCGGAATGCGGTACTCGGCTGCTTTCTCCGTCATCTGCTCGTCGGTAAGGGCGCGCAGCTCGTCGATTCCGCGGCGCACTTCGCGCAGGTGGCGCACAGCTTCGATGATGTTGCCAGTGCCGGCTTCGCCCTTGGTGCGAATCATGGCGGCTCCCTCGTGGATTCGCCGCAGCGCCTCTCCGAGGTTGGTGGCCCCGCACACGAACGGGGTCTTGTACGGGTGCTTGTCGACGTGGAGATGTGGGTCAGCAGGGGTGAGGACCTCCGACTCGTCGATGAAGTCGATGCCGATGGCTTCCAGGATCTGCGCCTCTGCGATGTGGCCGATTCGGACCTTGGCCATGACAGGGATGCTCACTGCTGCCTTGATCTCTTCGATCATCTTCGGGTCGCTCATGCGGGCAACGCCGCCGTCGCGCCTGATGTCAGAAGGGACGCGCTCAAGAGCCATGACTGCGATCGCGCCGCAATCTTCTGCTACGCGAGCCTGTTCAACGTCGATGACGTCCATGATGACGCCGTTGCACAGCATTCGCGCCAGTCCGACCTTCATGTCGAACGAGTTGCCGGTGCTGCGAGCGATCGGGTCAGAGGAGTTGCTAGGGGTGTTGGAGTGTGTGCTCATGGCTTTTTTCGAACTTAGAAAAAGAGAGCTAAAAAAGAGAGCTGCTTGGTGACCCCAATGGGACTCGAACCCATGTTTCCGGCGTGAGAGGCCAGCGTCCTAGACCGCTAGACGATGGGGCCACAGCGAACAGACTTGAGACCGTAGCACGCTGGGAGAACCGATTCAACTTTGGGCCCCCTGAATGGCGCCCCGAGCGGCCCAGGGGCAAGTAAATGGCTGGTTAGAGGCACTTGTTTCAGGGTAGTCTCTCTAGGCATACCAAAGGGTTGGCTCGCCTTACGAAGCTCCGGACCCCGGCTACGTGCCGGAAGGGTGAACATGACGCCAAACGTTGATGCGCTTAGGACCTCATGCTAAGGTCTCGCGCTTCGAACGCACGATGTCCCTGTTCGCCCGTGGTGCAATGGCAGCACGTCAGGTTCTGACCCTGAAAATCGAGGTTCGAGTCCTTGCGGGCGAACCACTTTTCTTTTCCCTTTTTTGGGCCACATCGTTCTCAGCACATGCGCTCGAAAGCCCCTCTGCTGCTGCCTAATTTGCGCTCCGTTTTGCTAGCGTCATCCCTGGCCGTTGCGGCCTCTGGGTGCAGCGCAACCCTCAGCCCTCAACCGCAGCCGTTCCCGAGCACGATCGAGACCGACGCCGCGAACGCGGAGCAGGGCAAGTTCTCCACAGACGTTGAGCGCCAGTCAGGCGCTATGCACGCCTTCCTCGTCGGGCAGCTCGCGCTTAACGACGAAGACTTTCAGGGCGCACTCGCAAGCTTCGCGAAAGCGGACGAGCTGAACGATGGCCCAGCGCCAGCCATTCACACCAAGCTTGCCGAGCTCTACCTGCGTTTTGGCGAGCTCGACAAGGCGCTCATGGCGGCTAAGAAGGCCCTCAGCGAGGATCCGACCGACCCGCATGCGCGGCTGCTCTACGCAGGCGTGCTCGAGAGTGTCGGCAGGGGCAGTGAAGCCGAGCCCATCTACAAAGCGCTCATCGCCGAGTACCCCGGCAAGTTCGACTCGTACGTGCTGCTGTCGGACCTCTACATGGAGCAGGGGAAGCTGCCGCAGGCGATCGAGCTGCTGAAGACCCTGGTTGCTCGCCACCCTAAAGAGGCGCTTGGCCACTACTACCTCGGGCGGGCCTACGAGCGGAGTGAAAACCTGGCGCAGGCTGAGGTGGAGTACACCAAGGTATTCGAGAGCGATCCGGCGCTGTCGAACGGCTCGGTTGAGCTGCTTCGGGTCTTGCTGCGGCAGAAGAAGGCCGAGAAGGCAAAGGCGATATGCGAGCGCATGCTGCGCAAGGACCCAAACAATGCGCTGGCCCGCAAGGTGCTCGGCCACCTCATGCTCGGAGAGAGCAAGCTAGACGCGGCGCTCAAGCACTTAGACGTTCTCAAGGAGATAGAGGCGGACCCAACCGACACGCGCTTCAAGGTTGCGCTGATCCAGATCGAGAAAGAGAACTTCAAGGAAGCGGTCCGAGAGCTCAACCTCGTGATCGCGAAAGACCCCAAGCACGCCGAGGCGCGCTACTACCTTGCCTCCATATACGCAGGCACAGGCAAGCACAAAGAGGCGCTCGAAGAGCTTGCCCAAATCGACAAGGATAGCCCGATGTACGTCAAGGCGCGCTCCTTCGCGGCCATCATACTGCGCCAGGACGAGCAGCTCGACGAGTCTCGTGAAGCCATAGAGGCTGCGCTAGAGGTTGAGCCAGACGACAAGACCCTGATCCTGTACCGCGTGCTCCTGCTCCGAGACCAGGAAGAGTACGACGAGGCAGAGAAGCAGGTCCGCGAGGCCCTCAAGAAGAGCCCCGATGACGAGCGCTACCTCTTCCACCTTGCGCTCGTGCTGCACGACCGCGGGCAGAAAGCCGAAGCCACCGAGACGATGGAGCTCGTGCTAAAGAAGAACCCATCCAACCCCGACGCCCTCAACTACGTGGCGTACGAGCTGGCTGAGCAGGGCACGGACCTTCCCCGCGCCGAAGAGCTGGTGCGGCGCGCCCTGCAGATTCGGCCGAGCGACGGCTACTACCTCGATACGCTCGGCTGGATTCAGTACAAGCAGGGCAAGATGGCCGATGCCGAGCAGAGCTTGGCGCGCGCCGTGAGCGCCTCGG
>OMIG01000170.1 GCA_900299035.1 Pseudomonadota bacterium | reverse complement strand
CTCTCCCAGGTATTAGGCAAGGACCTCGACAACACCTCAATTGTTTTGGGCAGCAGCATTGGCGCGGTTAATGGCCTAGTGCTTTCATCGTGCATCAAGGGGGGCATCGCTTCGAGCATCGAAGTGCTGGAAGACTTGTGGCGCGAGAGGACCTTTTCAAACACTTTCGCTGGATCCCGCACTAGGGCTTTCCTGCGCGCGATTCGGATCGCGACGGCGCAGTACTTGGCTCCAGGACCGAACAGCTCGCAGACCTCGGTGCTTGACCCTTCACCCCTCGAAGCAAGGCTAAACTCAGTAATTGAGTCTCACGGCGGACTAAACCCCGCGACGCGGGCTGCGTCCCTGCGTGCCATTGGCGTCATGACGACGATGGATGGCCAGCAGCGCAAGCCCCTGCTCTTCCTAAGCTCGCACCACCGGCTCGCGCCGGAGGAGCTTGCAGGAGCAACATTTGAGGTCTGCTACGTTGAGGAGCTTAACGCTCGGCACGGTTTCGCATCAGCCGCGCTGCCTTCTATCCTGCCGCCGGTGGAGCTGGACACTGATCATGGACGCGTGAGGCTCGTAGACGGCGGAATCTCGCAGAACATACCGGTTGATCCTGCGGTTCGATTGGGCGCTCACCGAATTATCGTTATCGATATCTCTGGACGATCGTGGTGGCTGGACCGCTACGGCGAGGCACACGACAAGCGCCCGAGCTGGGAGGTCCCGGCTGGGGACGACACCTTCTGCCTGCGGCCTCCTCAGACCCTCACGGTGAAGAATCCGGGCAGCCTTGGAGTGTACCTTAAGCAAGCAGTCGGAAGCTCCCGAAAGCGCTTCATGGATGCCTGCGGAGCCCTTTGGCCGCTCTTCACCCTGGTGAAAGCCAAGCTCGGCGAGGAGGCGGCCTACGAGGTCATGTCCTACGTGGCCCTGGACCCTGAGTATCTCAACTCACTCATCGAGGTGGGCTACCACGATACCTTCGCCCTCTTGAGGCGCAGAGCGAGGAATCCCTTCCTTGAGAACGAGGAAGAGGAAGACCCAACGATCTTCCAGGGAGATCCGTCGCGAGTACGAGCCTAGCGAACCGTGACTGCCGCCACGCCACGAATTGGAAAAGCCCTACGCTAGAGCGGCGCCCCGAAAGAGAACATGGTCTGCTGCGACGCCTCGCCTGGCTGGCGAGCGATCGGATACCCGATCTCGAAGCGTATCGGTCCCATCGGAGAATTCCAGCGGATTCCGTAGCCAACTGCCTGGCGCAGGTCGTGAACCTCGATAGCCTGGTTGTCGTCGTACGCTTGGCCGACGTCGTAGAAGACGACGCCGCGCAAGCCTGCTGAGTTGACCAGCGGGAAGATCACTTCAACGTTGTTAACGAGCTGCTTGCTACCTCCGTACTCTTGCCCGTTGATGTCGGTAGGTCCGAGCGTGCGGTTGGCATAACCTCGCACAGAGTTGAGACCTCCTGGAAAGAAGCGCCTGAAGAGAGGGAACGGATTGTCGTTCATGCTCTGGCCGTAGCCGAACGACGTGCGATTAGCAAATGTCAGGTCGCCAAAGTCGCCCTGCATGAGGGGGTAGTACCACGCATTCTTTGCCTCGAAGAGCCAGAAATCCTGGTCTCCGCCAGCGCCGGCAACCTCCATTGATAGGTTCTGCCGAGAGCCGGTGGTTGGGTTGGTCGGGTTGTTGATCGTATTTCTGGTTAGCGCTGGGGTGAAGGCTGAGGAAGTGGACTGCCCTCGCGAGTCCTTGACGAGCTGCGCGGCCTCCGAGTCGACGTCGCGAATGTTTACCCGGAGTAGTTCGTACTTGAGAGTTAGCGACATATCCTCAGCCCACTTGCCGAAGATAAGTTCAGCGGGATAGCCGACGGTCGTCGAAGCTCCCTCGAGCTCTCGGTTGAAGTCCTGATACTGCCGAGTGGTACGCAGCAAGTCAGCTCCGGCAGAGACGAAGCTGTCGTTCACGCGGGGATTGTCGAACGAAAGCACTTGATTGGATATCTGCGAGCCGAAATCGAGGTTAAGGTTTACCTTGTTGCCGGTGCCAAATACGTTATTCTCCGAAATCTTGGTGTTGAACAGTGCTCCGTTGGCGGTCGAGTAGCCAGCGCCAGCAGTAAAGCTTCCGGTGGTACCCTCCTTGACGTTTACGTCGAGGTCCACCACTGACGGGTCCGAGGTGGCTTTGTTAGTAATATTGACCTCCTCGAAGATTCCCTGTCGCTCCAAAAGCTTCTGGCTGCGCTTAATTTTCGAGCCATTGTAGCGGTGCTGTTCCTCAATTCGCATCTCTCGGCGGATGACGTTGTCGTACGTCTTTTCGTTCCCAGAGATCGTTATCTTCCCGATCTTTACAGGATTCCCCTTGGTGCTAGCGAAATTGAGGTCAACGGTACCTGCGGCTTGGTTAATCGCAGAGTCGGGAACGACGTTGGCGAAAGCATAGCCCTCGTCACCGAAGCGATCCGTAATTGTGAAGATGTCAGCCCTAACCTTTGATGCGCTGAAAATCTCGCCCTCTTCGCTCTTGAGGCCCTCGAGTGTTTTCTCCTTCGAGTTATCCACGAGGTCGCCAGATGCCTCGATCTTGCCAATCTTGAACTGCTTCCCCTCTGAGATGTCAAAAACGACGTAGAGGCCGTCGTCGCGCTTGTCGATCGAAGCCTCTCCGACGTTGCCCTCTACGTGGCCGTGGTCCAGGAGGTATTGGCGGAGAATCTGTTTGTCGGCCTCGGTCATCTCTTCGCTGACCTTGCCTGTTCCGAAAAGCCAAGAGCTCCACCATTTGTAGCGCTGGGTCTGCAGCCCTTCGCGCATCTCGTCTTCGTTGAGGTCAGTCACCCCCTGGAGAACTACCTCGCGAACTCGGTACAGCTTGCCCTCGGTCACGGTAAATGTCACATCCACCTCGTCGTCCCCTACGGGGGCAGTCGAGTATTCCAGTGAAGCGTCGTAGTACCCCTGTGTCTGGTAGTAGGCGGTGGCTTTTCTTGCCAACGCTTGGAGCTTGCTGCGGTCGACAAACCGCCGCCCCTCAAGCTTGAGGACTTCGGAAAGGTCGTCTTCGCTCACCTCATCGTTGCCTTTGATGAAGATCTTTCGGGCTATCGGCTTCTCGACGACTGTGAAGCGCACGATGACGGAGCCATCGCCTCGGGGAACTATCCCAACCTGTACCTGGTCGAAGTACCCTGAGTTGTAGAGAGTCTTGACGTCCTCGCTTAGCTGGGCAGCTGTAACGCGTCCAGGAAGGCTCGCGAGTTGTGAGCGCACGGCACCTGTGTCGATGCGCCGATTTCCGTCAATCTCAACGCTGTGAACTGAGTACGTTTCGCCCTGTGCCTCTGCTAGCAGCGGGGCAGCAACAACCAGCGCTAATGCCACTACGGCTGCAGCGACACGCTTAACCTGGGCTGCCGAAAAAAAATTCATAGATCCTCCGCCGCACGGCCACGCTCGCGGTGTTCAAGTAGGGCGCCACCGGGCATCATCTCAACAACTAGATCCATGCTGCGCGCCAGCTCTTCGTTATGCGTGACCACAATCAAGGTATTTTGAAGCTCGCGGTTCATGTCTAAGAGCAGCGACTGCACCTCTGCCGCAGTCTTCACGTCGAGGTTCCCGGTCGGCTCATCTGCCAACACAACACGGGGTTTAGTCACGAGCGCCCTAGCTATCGCAACGCGCTGCTGTTCGCCGCCCGAAAGCTGTGACGGGAGGTGGCCCGTTCGGCTCTCGAGCCCCATGCGAACGAGGAGCGCTTTGGCCTCCGCGTGTGCCTCTGTCTCAGAGGCCCCGAGCATGATGAGCGGCATGGCGACGTTTTCGAGGGCTGAGAACTCCGGGAGGAGGTGGTGAAACTGGAATATGAATCCGACATTACGGGCGCGGAACTCGGCACGCTGGTCCGGTGTCAGTGAGCTCACCACCCTATCCCCGTACAGCACTTCGCCGTTAGTAGGGATGTCGAGGCCGCCCAGCAGGTGCATAAGCGTCGACTTGCCAATCCCCGACCTTCCGATAATTGCAACTGTGCCACGCTCGGGAAAAGCAAAAGTGAGGTCGCTGATGACCGTGAGTTCCCGATCTGCGTCACGGTAACGCTTGGTGAGGCTCCTAAGCTCGACTCGGGCTGAGCGGCTAGTCATAACGGAGCACCTCACTTGGCTCGAGGCTAGCAGCCCTGCGGGCCGGGTACACGGTAGCGAAGAAGCAGATGAAAAAAGCCGCCAAGCCTACAAGAGCGAAATTGAGCGGCTCTATTTCCACTGGCAGCTGGGACATCTGGAAGATCCGCTCGTCGATTGGGAAACCGAACTTCTTGAGGCCTACACACCCAAGCAGTCCAAGCACGAGGCCCAGCACCGTGCCGATTCCCCCAATTACTGCCCCTTGGATGCGGAAGATGCGGCTCACGCTCTTGGTTGAGGCTCCAAGTGTCTTCATGATGGCGATGTCCTTGCGCTTCTCAATAACAATCATGATCAGCGTCGTGATGATGGAGAAGCTGGCCATCACAATAATGAGCAGCAGTACGATGAAGTACACGCGTTTTTCGAGCTGTATCGCGTCCCACAGCGGACGGTTAGTCGCTGTCCAGTCTCTCACCAAAAAGTTTGATCCTGCCCCGCCTAGCTTCTCGAGAATCTGTTTTGCCAAGGCAGGCGCCTGGTTAACGTCGTTGATTCGCACCTCAAGACCCGTTACGCCTCCGTTCATTCCGAAGAAGCGCTGAGCCTCTGCGAGGCTAATGTAGGCAACGCCATTTTCATACTCCACCAAGCCGGAGCTGTACGTTCCCGTTACGACGAAACGACGAAATGTGGGAACGAGGCCAAAGGGCGTAGAGTTCACCTGAGGAGAGAGCACGGACACTGGAGTGCCAGTAAACACGCCAAGCGTCTGGGCAAGCGAGCGCCCGAGGAGTATTCCCGGTATAGTCGCCTCGCTCTCCTCTCCTGAAGCCATGAGCACTGTTACCGAGGGCGGGTCAAAGAGAGAATCAAGCGACTGCCGCGGACCGAGGTAGCTCTTCACCTGCTCCGCTGAGGCGCTCCCCTTCTCAATTCCGCGTAGGAGAACCCCCGCAGCTCGGCTCTGTGAACGCACTAAGACTTGGTGGTAGGTGAACGGAGAGATAGACTTCACCCCCGGAATGCCAGAAATCAGCGACGCGGAGGAGCGCCAGTCCTCAATCCAGGCCGAGTTGCGACTGCTAATAACGATATGCGAGTCCGTGCCGACTATCTTCTCGCGCAGCTCTGTCTCGAAGCCGCTCATCACCGCCATAACGATGTTAAGCACCATGACGCCGATGGCGACCCCGATAACTGAGATAACGGTGATAATGGAGATAAATGCCTCTGAGCGCCTGCTCCAAAGGTACCGCAGCGCTATCTTTCGGGAGAAACTCCAGGAGGTCATTCGCGGACGATAGCCACCCAGGCTAAATACGTCAACGAATTCAGTTAAGTATAATTTGCGCGGCGCCACGACAAAGAGCTAGAACGCTGGCTCAAAAACGCAGGTTCAGCTCCGTGTGCGGGCTTGAGAAAGGCTGGAGAGCGCGGCGTCGTCCTAGGCCTGCATCAACGCCCTCGAGGCCTGGTTGTGCGCTTGGCGCGAGGCGGAAAAATACTGCTCTGGGCGGGGCTTCTTCGGGACCGTGAATATTGCTAATTGCATCGTAAGGATTGAGGAAAATTGGATTTGCGCCAGGCAGTCCGAGACATTCGCATGCCCCCACTGATACGCGCCCTGCTCTCACTGTTCATGCTGCTTTTGGCTGCTGCGCCGCAGTGTGACGGGCAGGCCAACCCTCCGAAGCTGATGAAGCCGGGCAAGCGCTACATCCGATCGATCACAATCAAAATCAACGACATCTTTGAGGACTACTCCTCGACGCCTTATAAAATCGCCAATCACCTAAAGTACAAGACCCACGAAAGCGTGATTCGAAACGAGCTGCTCTTCAAAGAGGGAGACCGATTCGATCCGTATCTCCTCAAGCAATTCGAGCGAAATCTTCGCCTCATACGCTTTCTTCGAGAGATCCGCGTCGTTCCAACATTCGACGGGGACGCGGTCGACATTGCTGTGTACGCGCGTGACAGCTGGACGCTCATCCCCTACCTGAGTTACTCGTCTGGCACAGGCCAGCGCAACCAGGGAGTTGGGGTAACCGACTCTAACCTTTTCGGCGGAGCAACACGCCTTGACTGGCGCTACATCGAGCAGGCCTCCCGAACTTCGTATGGCTTCGCTGTCTCTGACCGGCAGGCGTTCGGAACGCTCCACCAGATGGACCTAGGCATCGCGGAGCGTTCGGACGGAACGGTGCTACAAGGTCTTTACGGCCTCCCATTCCGAAGCCTTGAGCAGCGCGATGCTTGGCAGATCGACGCAGGCAAGCAGAACACTGTAGGCCGCCTTTGGTACGGCGGAACGGAAACGTACATCTTTCGGCAACACCTGGACTCTCTTACGGCGCTTTACACATTTGCAGGCAAGGGCGCGAAGCCTGCCGAGGAGGACGATCCCTATACGGGCATCTACAAAGGGCAGACCGTCCTGTCACAGCGGTACTCGGTGGGCTTTGGGTACGATAACGCCAGCTTTTACCAAGCCGACGAGCAAGATTACGCGGACCTTGACCTCGACCCTTCGACCGTCAGTAACAATCTGGCCGACCTTCCCTCGGATCGCCGCTTCAACGGACCGCTCTTCCAGTATCAGACGGTGCAGCCCAAGTTTATCACGATGAACTACATCGACCGCTTTGACCGCCCCGAGGACTACAACTTGGGAGATGAGTCCCTGATTCTGATGCAGGTTGCGCCCGCTTCATTCGGATCGCTCTACAACGCGGTACTCGGCACGGCCAACAGAAGCAAGGGCTGGAAGACCTCCGAGCGCGCCTTTCTGCGCGGTGAAGTAGGCGGCTCGACTCGCATCTCGCAGGACACCGTCGAAAACACGCTGCTGCGTGGTGAGGTGAAGTACTACTCCGTAATCGGTGACCTGTTCATGGGAGAGCGGTTTCTGGGGCGCCATACGCTGGCGAGCCAGTTCTACCTCGACTATGGCGATGACTTGGACAAGGACCGTCAGCTCCTGTTGGGCGCAGACACGGGGTTGCGAGGGTACGACGTCAACACCTTCTCGGGAGACAAGCGATTCTCCCTGAACATTGAGGAGCGAACTCACCTAGTCGACGACCTCTTTCAGATTGTGAGCTTAGGAACAGCCGCCTTCGTCGATGTCGGCGCCGCGAATTCAAACTCTCTAGGAGACCTGTTTTCCCAAGATGTCTACAGCGATGTGGGCCTCGGGCTGCGCTTCTGCTTTCCGCGAGCCAGCGGTGGCGGCATAGTGCGCGTCGACGTGGCGGTGCCGCTCCGGGACGGTCCAGATGGCAGCAAGGCTGGCGACCCCCGCATCATCTTCGCCGCGGGTCAGCTCTTCGGTGCTCGCCTGCGCAGCGAGATCGTGGGTGCTGAGAATGCGGCGGCCAACCTAGGCTTTGACCGCTAGATCCCAATCAAAAGCGGACTTTCTCGG
>OMIG01000169.1 GCA_900299035.1 Pseudomonadota bacterium | reverse complement strand
TTGTGGGCTGCACCGTGAGCCCAGGCTTTGATTTTCGAGATTTTGAGATGGCGTCTGCTCGCCAGATCGAGCAGCAGTATCCGATGATCGCCAGCGATCTTCTGAAGATGTTCCCGGCGCGGCAGGGCTAACTGAAAGAATCAGGCCGATCCTTAGCCTAGCCCCGATGTGCAGAGCAGCTAAACGATCGCTGCGTAGGCTCCATGCATACCCAGCCGGGAAATTGAGCTAAAAGAGGGGGAACTGTACGTCCTAGGACTTTGCGCCTGTAGCTCTGATTCAGCTACAGACATTCCCCCTTTGTAAACCTTTTAGGCGGACTCCTGGGCGCCATCGGATCTTTGAAAGAGCCGAGTGTCCAAGAAGCTCCAGTACTTTTGCGGAAGCTTTGCGAGCAGCCGCTGGTACGTTTCTGCGGACATGTTGGCTTCCGCCGACCTGTACCGCTGCACTTGCCGCGCTGAGACACGCAGCACCTTCCCGAAGAACGCATCCTGTTCGGCTTGCGTTCCATCTCTTCTGCGGATGAGGCGACAGAAGATACGGATGAACTCCGCACGCTTCTCCCGCTTGAGCCGCACGTTACGCGTCATTCTCACGACGCGCCTCTCTTTCTCCCTCGATCAGGGATAGCGTGCCCGCGAGATGCTTGGGCCAACTTTTGCCCATCACATCCACGGGGTGAGATGCCAAAAACACTCCAAGCTTCTGCCTCAGCTTCCGCAGAAGCTTGGGAGACAGATTGTCCCAGCCTGATCTTGCCGTGCGGATGGTGGACATCTTGGCCCCACAATCCGCCGCAATCAGGCTGTCAATCTCGACCATTCGAGAGCCTGGCCCAAGCGGGTGCTTGTGCACGACTCGGACGTAGACGCGACACCACCAGTTCCGGACGAGCTTAAGCTCATCAGGGCGAGGCGGCGCTGACCGTCGATTTTTGCTCATAAAACCTCCTGTAACCTCAGTGGACGTACAGTTCGCCACTGTTCACCCTGCTCGCCTGAGCAAAGAGTCAGCAGTAACGAATGAAAAAAGATCGGGGGATGTGACGGCAAAACCGCAGTACAAAACCCCCGATGCAAGCGTCGCTAAGTGCGTTTCAGCTCTTGGCGAAGCTGAGCAAGGATCTTGTGGACCTCTTGCTCGAACAGCTTGTCATGCTTCTCCTGCCCAAATGAGAGGGCCGGCGGAGAAGCTGAGGGTGAGTCCTGTTCGACGATCTCCTTGGGGAGGCGCCAGAACACGACCTGGGGTTGATGGTTCGCCACACTTGCCGGAGAGGCAGCGGGCGAGGGAGCAGGAGCCGCTGGAGCAGGCGTTGGCGCCGCTTTGGGAGGCGGTTGTGCCGCCGCCGGAACGGCCACCAGGACAGGAGCTGCGCCGCGGCGCTGCTCCACCCACGTCAGCATCCATGGCGCCCACTGCAAGGGGCGCTCACGCTGTGTGGCAGAGTCGCTGATGACCATGCCCAGCAGGGTGAGCAGGCTCTCGATGCCCAAGACGGGGTTGCCACCGTCTTGCGACACCAGAGAGATGCCGACATCACTCTGTTGGAGCACGATCGCCCCTTGCGCCGAGCTTGCGATGGTCGCTGCGCCTTGTTCGCGCAGCGAGTCGCTCAGGCGTGAGTGCGCTACGCCGCTACCCCCGATCTCTTTCTTGAGCCCGGCACGGTTCTCCTCCTTGAGGCTGACCGGCCGGCTGCCCCTGGTGTAGAGCCAGGAGTTTAGGCGGTGGTTGTGCGGCCATAGCGGAACGGTTCCGCCGGCCTGCTGAATGACCTCGACCTGCAGCTCGCCCATAATTTCGGCGAGCGAGTCGACCAAGGAGCCCCAGTCAGTCCATGACACGGGAAGCGAGGGGTTTCCGCTGTAGATGATCCCATCAGCGCACTCCTCAACGACTTCGGGCTGCACCAGCTGGTAGCCGCCCGAGACCTTGGCCAATCCCACTGACTCCTGCTGGTCGAGCGCAAGCAAGTTCAGCGAGCCTCCTGAGCTGGCCGGCTCAGAGGGCCCGTTAACGAGCTCGTCCTCGTCAGCAAGCCAGGGCACGAAGAACCTGGGCCACTCCCTCTGCGTCTTGACGTCGCGAAGGATTCGCACAGCGAACTTCACTGCTGTCGCCAGCGGCACCTCGTTTGTGCTGAAGGCCCACTCATCGTGCGCCTCCAGCCACCGCAACTCGATGCCGTCGATCTCGATTCTTTTCGTGGCCGATGCCATGAAGAAGAGAGATCGGCTTGAAGGGGGGAGGTCGATTCCTCGATCTCCTCGCCGGTCACACATGGCCCTCCACAATTCGGCACTCGGCTTTGAGAGCGGCCGGTTGTGAATGATGCCCTTGTTGACGAACAAGCCGTCGACGCACTGCCTGGGGTAGAATCCGTTCAAGGGAGATTGCTCCTCTGGACTTTCGTTCCCAAGCAGCTTTACGGCCCACTTCACGAGAAGGCCAAACGGCAACCCGATATCGAGCGCGAGAGCGTCTGGCCCAAAGAGCGGCCTGATCTGATAATCGTTGAAGCCAGCCCAGAAGCCAGCCTTCGAGCCGCGGGGAGTTCTCACTCGCCCGCTCTCGCAATTGTGAAAGACCACGCAACCCTCGTAGATGCGCAGTTGGCACCCCTCGGCGTTGCCGTTCAAGGAAAAGAAGACTCTTGGCAAGCTCATGCTCATTTCTCAGTAACCTCCTAGTAACCTACAGTCACATCGAACCCGATACTTCGGAGCGCCGCTCCCAAGAATCGGGTCTCGATTCCTTCGTCTACCCATCTCTCTCATGTGAAAAGAACTTTCTCACAGCACGCTTTGTGCGCATGCGGTCAGAAAGGGAACGGTGCAGGATGTTCGGTGCAGAGGCTGGTGCCTCGTGCGCCTAAAAACCTTCCTGGCCGTTCCCTCGAGCCTCGCCATGGTTAAGCGCTGCTCTGGGGGGTTACCTGCCCTCGATAATCGCGCCGATCTTGAAGCTGGTTCCGCCGTGGGCAGCCAGCTTCAGCAAGATCACGTTGGCCGCAATAATGTCGAGCTCGTTCTGCCCAACAACATCGAGGTTGGCGCGCACCAGCGTGAAGCCCGTTACGAGCTCCACAAACAGGAGGGCCTGGAACTTCTGCCGCTCTTGCCGGGTCCGTGCCCGGTCTAGAAACGGCTTGAACAGAGGGTGATTGAGCCAGACGTACAGGCGATGCTGGCTCGCGCTGTACAGAACGGCACATCCGCCCGTGAAGGTCTCGTCAGCCGGAATTGCGGTTGGGAATCCGCGCTTCCGCTGTTGCCCGGTCCCCGGCTGGGACGGGCTGCGAGGCCCTCGCGGCTCCGACGGACCACGGCGGGTGCCGGGCTCGTCTGGGGTTGTTGGGCCGGGGGGACGCCCTGGCGCTAGCGGTAGGCCGCCCATGATTTGGGAGATGTTATCAAGCCCAGCCTGGACCAGCGTCTGGAGGCAATCCTGCGCCGAGGTGTGGGCCGCCTCAAACCACT
>OMIG01000168.1 GCA_900299035.1 Pseudomonadota bacterium | reverse complement strand
CTGCCGCTCTGCGCGCCGGCTCACTCCCCACGTAGTTCCCTTGCGCAGCGGCTCGTTCCACACCTGATGAGCCCAACCAACAGTGAGTGGATCCGACTGAAGCTCACGCAGGATTGCGTCCGGCAACGCAAGCGGCGCGGCGCTTTCGCACTCGCTCACGGCGAAAGCCAACGCAGCTTCAGCGCCAGGGCACGCTGCCCTGAGCAACGAGACAAAGAAGCTGGCACGCTGCTCGAAGCGGCATGCACGCCTCGCGGCCCGAACGAAGCGAAAAAACTCTGGGGAACATGCCATTCGGCAAGACTCTCTCGAAAACGGTGAACAAACAGAGTGTAAGCCCATCGAAGGCTTGCAGAAACCCGCCTCTCACGGCGCCGCCCGAGAAGGCTTCAGAGCTCGTCGCCGTGCAGTCTTCTTTTTGCCCGCAAAGCCCCGCCGAAGCTGCCCTAAAACCCTAAGATGTCGAGAGATCTCTAGCTCGGACCTCAGTCGCCGACGCTCCCCTGGCTCGTTTGACTTGACCCAATGCCGGTTATACAGTCGAAAGAGGCACTAAAAATGCCGCGGAGGAAGAATGAGTCTTCGTAATCGGGCCTCTCTTAAGACTACCAGTGAGGCCGCTGAGAAAAAATCATCCCGGTCGGCAAAGAGCCGCACGTCACGCCGGTCCGCGGTAAAGCGCGTAGCAGCGCAGCTCGTGTGCTCAGACCCTGCTCTAGCCGAGTTCCTCACCTCGCCGCAGGCGCCGATTTCAAAACAGGTGGATGCTGAGAGCAACGCCGACGCAGTTACCTCCCAGAAAGTGGACACAGCCATTAAGACTCTCGGAAAGCTTGAGGCTGAGGTTATCGAGGCGCTCTTCCCGACGTCAGGCATGGAGCCAGAGACCTTTGATGACCTTGCAACGCGGCTCGGCATGACCGTTGAAGAGGTCAAGGGCGTTGCCGACAACGCGCTGCGAGGCCTGCGAGGGTCGCGCCTCGGCGGACTCCGCATCAGCACGGTCTGGAACTAGGCCTAATCCCCCCGCAAAACCTGTTTACGCGTTGGCTCACTAGCCCTTGCAATCTTGTGGGCAGCTCTGAGGCGTCTCGGCGCACGGGCAGCCCAGCGCCATGCACACCATCTCCTGGCACGTCCCGTCCCCGCACAGGTCTTTGCAAGCCTTGCGCCCCTGCGAGGTGGACTTCTCATCGACGAATACTATTCCGCTCTCAGACACACAGCGCGCCGGGAAGCTCTTCATCACCTTGCCGCCCTGCGCGACGCACTCTTCGAACGAAGTTGGCAGCGCCGGACTCCCCGCCGTCTGCGCGCAGGCACTTGAGGCAAGAGCAACGAGACACACTACCGCCACTAACAGAGAACGCACCGACATAGTCACCCCCAAGAGAGGAAATGTTTCAGAGGAGCCGGCCGGATTGGCCAGAACCTTTCAGAGCGCGCGGCCGGCTACATCGACTCGCCCTTGCGCCACGAGGCGCCGCCCGAGAGAGCCAAGACAACGAGCATCTTGGCCTGAACCCTTGCGCTCATTTTTTTATAGTCACCGGAAAAGCGACAGCCCTGAAAACGCTGTGCGGCCTTGTCGTGGCACTGCTTCGTGGTTGGATTCCGAAGGCAAAACAGGGTCGACTCGACGACGAACTGGCGCGGAGTCTGAAAGCTCTTGCATTTGCGCTCCCAGGGAGCCCGCACTTCTTCTGCGTGGCAGACTGCTGATGCGGCGACGACCGTCGCCGAAAGGACCATGGCTAAGCTGCTCTTCTTCAACATGAGGCCTCCATGTAAGCTCAGGAGCGACGGCTGCCCTCCGACCCAAACTCTGGGCGGAGTATACAACACGGCTCGCTCATTACCTCAAACTTCCTCGGTCCGCCGATCGAGGCTACCCCCCTCCGCGAACACTACCCAAGCTTCCCGAGCCTCCCTCCGAGGCCTTCCGCGGGCATACCCGCTGTTCCTTCCACTGTTTATGAACGGCAGCCATGTGGCGTGACTTTAGGACGGAGCGACCGTTTCCGCGGACCGGCGTTCAACGCTGCGGAAACACTTTTGAAAAAATGGGGATGCCTTAAGGCATAAGCTACTGGAACGTGGCTAAGTGCAGTCGGGCGACGCAAATTCGCCGCGACGACGATCGAACTCTTGGCGTTTTATAAACACGACAAAGCTCTCGTCGTCATCTCCTGAGGCGTACACTCCGCACCACTCAGGCGAGAGCCCAAGCAGCGTCGACATCGCGCTGCCACGCCGCCACACCACAGTCTCTGGCTGTACCTTTTTGATGTACCCGTCCCAGTTCGACTTTCCGACAAAGCTCTCGCGGTACAGCTCCCATATCTCGGGCGAGTTGACGTTGGTGCGGCCATCGATCGGAACCTTGTGCAGCGGCTCGCCTGTGGCTGGGTCGCTGAAGCGGTACATCAGGTAGCCGCCTGAGGTAAATTCGTTTAGCACGGGGAAGGACAGCTTTCGGTCCAAGATGAAGTCCACCGCCCCTTTCGGAATGGAATCGAGGCTCACCGCTGGACGCTTGTAGAGAGATGCCGACTGGGAAAAGATCAACCCAACGAGCATCACGCCTGATGCCATTAGCGTGCCTCGCTCAAGCGAGTTGAAGCCTTTGCGCATTTGGCGCAACCCCTCAGCGAGGTGATCGGTGCCTTTCGGCTGCGGAATGTGTCCGCTGTGCCGCCACCATGCGGCACACAGCGCGCCGAGAACGATCGCAGAAAAGGGCAGAAACTTGATCGCTGTTAGTCCAGCGAGCGTCATTCCGGCTCCTAGCACGAGCCGCCCAGCCGGCGGAGCGCCGCGTTCCGCCTGAAACGCTGCTATCAAGATAGCCCCCATAAGCACGACGAACACGGTCGAGTACTGGAGAATCGTCGCGGGCTGAAACTCTGAAATAGAGCTGTACTGCAGCGGGTGTCCGCCCTTGGCCATGAACGTTAGCCACTCTCCGCCGAAGTACGGCGTGATTAGCGTTCCGGCAAAGAACGCACCCGCTCCGAGCAGCGCCTTCTTGGGGCAGAAGCCGTGCGCTGAGTCCTGCACAATCCAGAGAAAGACCGATCCGAGCCCCAAGGCCGCGGTAAGGTGGATATTGCCCCACAAGCTTCCAAGCACCGCGAGCGCCAGCAGCCGGCCGGGCGAGGCGCCACGCTCTGAAATACGGTCCGCCACCGCGAGACACAGGGCGAACAGCACCCACACGAGCGACTGCGGCCGCAGCGTGAAGTGGTTAAAGCAGGCGACTGTTGTGTAAGCGCCTACTAGGGCGCCCACGAAGTGATCGCGCGCCATCTTGCTGAATACCCAGAAGAAGGTAAACGAAATGGAAAACGCAAACGCAATCTGCAACGCCATCAGGCCTCGCTCTCCACCGAACCGCTCCACGAGCGCAAAAACTATCTCGACGCTCCACGAGTACGCCCGCCAGATCTCCCCAGAGCTAAACATGTTCCAGAGGTCAACGCTCGGCACCTGCCGATGCGCAACTATCCAGCGGCCAACGGTGATGTGCCACCACAGGTCAGGGTCTGCCACAGACTGGCAGATGTAGAGCCCGAAAAAGATCGCTAAGAGCGCCCAGAGAATTTGCTTCATACGGTGAGTCAACCGAGGGTCGCCGTCGCCAGAAAAGGCAGGCAGCAGAACCTCCCATTGTAGCCACTATCGGCGACTTTGAAATGAAGGCTTGAGGGGAAAAGAGATAACAGCGTTATGAGGCCGCGGGCCGGCGTTGTGGGCGCCGATGCTGACGGGCTGGCTGGCCCTTCTGCTGGCGCTTCTTGACCCGGCCGTCGAGGATCGCACGCGCCTGCGCCTTGGCCTGCTTTACTCCCAAATCAACTCCGGCCCGGAAGCGCATGGCGATGGCGAGGTTGTTCCGAATCGCCATGCGCAGATCGCGATTCTCTCCTGGCTGAAGCTGCGCAAGGGCGGCGCCAAACGCGCTCACCGCACACAGCAGCTCGCTCTCCTCAACCTGCGGACCAGCAATCGCCTGCACGAGGTGCAGCGTGCCGATCATGAACATCGGCAATGCTAGGTGCGCGTTGGAGGTCCACGGCGCTTTCATGGCGGCAAGCGAGCGCAGCTCACCCTCCAGCTCGGTCACGTTCTCTCCGCTAACAACTTGGGACGAGAATCGGGGCCAGAGCTGTGCGAGCCTGCCGACAAACTCTCCCGTCTGCGGCAGCTTTGCGTCTGAGACGCCGATCAACGGAAGTGAGCGCTTAATGTTTGAGTCTGGCAGCCCAAAGCGCTGCATTGCCTGCCGCGCGTAGCTGTTCGTCGGCAGAGACGAGAGCGCCAGAGGCGGCGCCTCGCGCAGGGTTACGTTTGTCCAGCGCGGAGAGCCCCAGGCTACGCCCCATACCGAGGAGTCCCGGTCGAGCAAGGCCTGGGCCTCTTGCGCGCTTGCCAGCTGCCGCGAAATGGTGCCGATGTGCACCGGCGACTCGTGAGCTGCCGCAGCGCGCATCCGGTCGCGCAGAATTTTCGCGTCGGCCTGGAGCGAATCCTCCTTCAGCTGGGCGACCACAAACGACTGCTCAGAGATATCGAGAGCGATGAGCCGCAGCACTGCCCCGGAAGCCGCTGCGACGGCCGCCCCGACCAAGACCAGGCGCGGAATTCGGATTCCCCCGAGGGCCAAGCGCCACAGCAGGGCCACGACCACTGCCCCAGTCGCGAGCTGAACCCACGAGCGCGCAACCGCGCCTCCACCGAGCGCCACGATCACGAGCGCGCCCACGACCGCAGCGACCAGCACCGCAGCGGCTAACCGCCGCGACGCAGCACGGTCAAGCTGAGCGGCTTGAGCATCAGCGAGCTCCGTAGCAAGCGCATCTGGAGAGGCGAATACCGGCCTAGCCGACTGGCTCATCGTCTTCTCCACTTTCATCAACACCGAACTTGTCCTTGAGGAATGACACAAAGTCGAGGCTGCTCGACGGGTCGAGCATCTCGTCGAGCTCGGCTCGGCTGACCGTAATGTACTGGATGCCGCACACTCCCAGCATGGCCGGGAGGCGGTTGTGGCGGTCGAGCCTGTCAACTTCGATGACAGAGGTGAAGTCCGGCGCAAACTCAATCACCATCTTCGGGATGTCTGTTCCATCGACGAGCGTGAAGAGGCAGTTGGCGCTCTCCGCCCAGCGGGAAACATCGGCCGGATCCTGCCCGTCAACTGCCGGGTACTCCCCGCCACACACGGTGCGGACACTCATGTTCCACACGATACTGTCCTTCCCGAATAGGGACACCAGCATCCTGAAGAGCTGGGATTCGGGGAGCGTCATCTCGATCATGCCCCGAAGTATTGCAGATGCCTGCTCCGGCGACAAACCTCAAGGCTCACGCTGCGTCCGGGCGTCGCTGGGGCGCTGACGAGGTGCTCGCAAGTGCGCACCAGGAGAGAATCGCGGCTGTAAGAATCGGGCTTTTCCGGGCGACTTTCGCCAAACAAACGATTGAGCTGCGAGGTCACGTTTGCTCTAATGCGTCCCATGGCACGCCTCGAAGTAAGGTACATTCCAGACCCAGTCCTGCGGGCTCCGACCAAGGAGATCGAGACGTTCAACGCCGCCCTGCACACCTTTCTCGACAACATGTACGAGACCATGGTGGCCTCAGACGGACTCGGCTTGGCGGCGCCTCAGGTCGGCCGTTCAGATCGGCTGGCCATCATCGACGTCTCGATTGAGTACATGCCGAAGCCGCTCATCACCTCGCTCAGCGGCCACTCGCCGGAATCACACGTGCACGAGGGGCGCCTAGAGCTCATGAACCCGCGTATCACCGCGAAGTCGCAGCGGCTCACCAGCTCTGAAGAGGGCTGCCTCAGCATTCCCTCGTTCCGTGATACAATCAAGCGTCACGAGACCGTCACCGTGCAGGCGCAAGACCGGCACGGACGCTCCTTCTCGCTCGAGGCCACGGAGCTTCTCTCGTTCGCCCTGCAGCACGAGATCGACCACCTCGATGGAGTGCTGTTCGTCGACCACCTGAGCCGCCTCAAGAAGGTGCTGTTCAAGAAGTGGTGCATCAAGAACAGCTTTGGGCTTGAGGAATAGCCGCGCCGTGAACGTCATCTTCTTCGGGACTCCATCGTTCTCCTTGCCGTGCCTTGAGGCGCTGCTCCAGATGCCGGGCGTTTCAGTGAAAGCCGTGGTAACGCAGCCTGACCGCCCCGCTGGCCGCGGCGCAGAGCTGCGCGGCTCTCCCGTCAAGGAGCTTGCCGTGGCGCGCAACATTCCGGTGCTTCAGCCGGTCTCGCTCAGAAAAGAGCTAGACTCGTTCAAGGCAGCCGCCGATGCGCTCGGGCCGTTTGACGTCGGCGTCGTCATCGCCTTCGGCCAGATCCTGCCCAAAGCCGTGCTTTCGCTGCCGAGAGCTGGCTGCGTCAACGTGCACGCCTCGCTCCTGCCACGCTGGCGTGGGGCCGCCCCGATTCAGCGCGCCATACAGGCCGGTGATGCCGAAACCGGCGTGTGCCTGATGCAGATGGATGAGGGCCTAGACACCGGGGCCGTGTTCTCGCGCGCCAGCGTAGCTATCTCAGCGAGCGACACAGCCCAGACCATGCACGACTCGCTGGCAGCCCTGGGCGCCTCACTTCTTGAGCGCGACCTCGCAGCCATCGTGCAAGGCAGCCTGGTTGCCGTGCCGCAGGAGCCTTCCGGCATCACATATGCCAGCAAGGTCGAGTCGAGCGAGGGCCTGCTCGACTGGAGCTCATCAGCTCAACTGCTCGCGCGCCGAGTGCGCGCGCTCTCGCCTCACCCAGGCTGCTTCACGTTCCTGAGGGGGCAGCGCATGAAGGTGCTCTTCGCTTCGCCACGCGAGAGCGCCGGCACGCCGCAGGCCCAGCCAGGCGAAGTCCTCTCGGCAACAGGCAGCGCAATCACCGTCGCCTGTGGCAGTGGCTCGCTCTCGATTACTCAGCTTCAGCTCGCCGGAAAGCGCCAGATGAGCGCCGAAGAGTTTCTGCGCGGAACAGCAGTCTCACCGGGCGAGATCCTCTCGGGCGCCCCGCGCTGATCATACCGCCGCTGCGCAGCGGCAGCGATCCTTGGCGCATGCAGAACCAGCACGCTCCTCTTCACTCGATCGTCTCTGGCCCTTTCCCTCGGCTGCTCAACGCAGAGCAGGAGCTTCTCGACATGGCCGATATTGAGCACCTAGTGGAGACCGTCGGCCCCCTCTTCCAGCTCGCGCCGTGGGAGATTAGGCGCTGTTTCGAGGAGCTGGCGAGGCGGAACCCCCACCCCTCCGAAAATGGCGTGGCCACCGCTCGGCCGTAGCCCAACTTCAGGGCTGTCGCTCAACCCGAAACGCGCAGCAGTGCCGCACGTCACACTTGGAGCACTTGGCCGGATGGGGAGCAGCCTGCACTCCGCCGCCATCGAGAGCAGTTCGCATCTGGTCAATGAGCCCCTGCACCCAGAGCTGCTTCGCCTCGGTGTTCTCAACCTTGATCCTGCGGCACGATGGGCCAAGCAGCAGGTAGCCATGCGGCGGCCGCTTGCCCTCGAACTCCTCGACCAGGCGCATGTAGATCAGGAGCTGCGCCACGTACCTGTCGCGCAGCTTCTTCGCCAGCGGCTTGCGCTCTACCGGGATGATGAAGCCGTTCTCTTCAATCAGGGCGTCGGGCTTTCCGGCGAGCCCCTGCACCTCAGAGATGTACTCACGCTCGGCCAGGAAGGTGCTCCCTTCGATTGAGATGGTGACCGACTCAGGCTCAAAGCCGCTGGCGCGGCGTCGGCGGCGCGCGGCGCGCGAGAACGAGCGGATGACGAGCAGCGCGGCCCCAACCAGCAGCACGAGCTGAAGGCCATGGTTGCGCACCGAGAGCTCCCACAGCTTGTCAAACGGCATGTCTTGTGGGCTCAGCAGGATGAAGACCACGAGGGCCGTGCAGATCAGCACCGCGACGTAACGAATCCACTGCCCGAGCTCGAGCGACTCGTCGAAGATCCGTGACCAGTCGCTGTGCAGCTTCTTGCCGAGCGCCTTGTCATCAGAAGCGAAAGCTGCGCCCTGCTTGTCGACCCACTTCAGCTTCCACGACTGTGGGCAGACAGAGAACGCCCCCAGCTCGCCTGCCGCCAAAATGTGCTTGCCGTCCGGCCGTGTGGTCGCCACGTGTGCCTCCTACCCGGGCTTATACCACAGGAGCGCTACTGCCGCCGCGGCTTGCGCTTTAACAGCGAGCCAGTGGTCGAGATGATGCTTGAGCAGATATCCCGAATCCTGTGCCACACCTCGCGCTGCTCTTGCTCCCGAGGCAGCGTGTCATGCCCCACGCGAGGCTGGTGAAAAGCTGGACCCTCTACGGGCGGCTCCGGGAGAGAGAACGCTGGAAGGTGGGCGGTCTCCAAGACGAACTGCACCTCCGGCGCCTGGTGGTGTGTTAGGCGCCAGAAGGCGTAGCGGCCACAGGCCGTCAAGAACTCGCACATCACGCAGAAACGGGTCCCGCCCTCTTGGCGAGCCACCCGCACCCGAAAGTCGACCCGCTCCTCGAGCAGGAAGTTAATCTCGAAGGCCTCAATCCAGCCCTTGCGCGCTCGGTAGGCCGTAATCTCGTCGAGGTAGACGCCCTCAAGCATGAGCCGCTCAGAGTCGTACCAGAGGCCCAAGCCAACCGCGATCTCCGCGCTGGCCTGCTCCACGTTGAAGTCAGATTGATGCATGAATAAAAACCGTTGCCGGAGGCCACAGAAACCGAGCCTCGCTTCCTTTCAGTGTTTATCGACCCGAGCGGCGGATGGCTTAACGAATCCCGACGGAGCTGCAGAAAGGCAGCCTCAAGCCCCTCGCAAGTGCCTGAAATGCATAGGTTTGATGGGTATCATCATTGTGTGACACCCCCTCCCTCTTCTGCTATGCTTCGCACTCTTACAAGCCACGGGTGAGCCTCGATTCTTTGGCTCTCTGGTGGCGCTAACATTAGTCGTCGAAAGACGTTTTTTCACCGTAGGAAGTAGTTTCGTATGAGAAGGGACAATAGAGGGAACGGAAGACGTTCGCACCGTGGCGGAGGACGCTCGAGGGGCGGACGATCAGGCGGAAGAGGTCGTGGTCACTCCCGACGCCACCCGCGCCAGAGCGCAGAGAGCGGCAACCAGAGAGAGAGGATCGCTATCGAGAGCGGCGACCTAGTGCTCATAGACCAGTTCATGCTCGCAAACCCGCAGTTCATTGAGAAGATGACCAAGGTCGTCGACGAGGACACCGCGGTAAAGAATGACATCATCAAGGAGTACGGCGGAAAGGTTATATCCGTTGCGCGCGGAACGTACCGCATCGAGCGTGACCCGTTCGCCTACACCATCGTCGTTCACCCAGAGGGCGACGCCGTTGAGGCGGCTGACCTCGTGAAGGACGCAACCGATGAGCTCGGCGAGCTCAACATCGATACCCGTTGCTTGGCTATGCTTGACAGAGAGCTGCTCGATGACAGCGCTCTCCTTGAGCGCTACCAGCAGCTCTGGTTCGGCGGCCAGGACAAGGCGTGCCGCGACCTGCTGCGCGACAACGGAGGCGCTGTGCGCTACGGCTTCCGCCGCGACGGCGACGAGCTTGCTGTGTTCCAGGTTCCGGGCGAGGACGTAATCTGCCTCTGGCCGAAGAACATCGATGAGCTGACCGCCCAAGGCCAGCCAGAGGAGCAGCAGGCAGCCCAGGAGGGCTAGAGCTGAGCCACGTTTCGCTGAAAAGCGCCGTAGGCTATACAGAGGGGGCTCCCGCAACGTGCGAGGGCCCCCTCTCCTTTTTTGGCGGGGCTGTCGCGAACAATTACGGCAACGCCCTGTGGTGCTTCGACTCCTCGAACAGAAACTCACCTTCAAGCCTACCAGGGTGGACTACGGCGGCCTGACCCCGTTCAGCCCGCGGCGATTCCGGTTCGGCCGCGAGTTTGGCCTCGACCTAGACGGCGCCTTCGTCGACCGCGGCTCCCAGGCAGTCGTGCTCTTCATCCACGGCAACAAGCACAACCTCACCCGCTTCCATGACCACTACGCCCTCTTCGCTGATCTTGGGCTGTCGTTCTTCTGTTTCGACTACCCGGGCTACGGGCAGAGCGCCGGCAAGCCCAGCGAACAAGCCCTGTACGCCGCAGCACGCGCGGCTCTTGCGCACCTGCGCCACGGCCTAGGCGCCGCCCCGCAGGATGTGGTCGTGTACGGCTGCTCCATGGGTGGCGCTGTGGCGATCGAGCTCTTACAGTCCGAGCAGGCCAACGCGCTCATCACAGAGAGCACCTTCACAAACTCGTGGGAGATGGCGCAGCACCTCTATCCGCTGCTCCCTGTGTGGAGGCTGCTGCCCAAGCGCTTCGTTAATGACGAGCGGATCGGAAAGCTCAAGCTTCCGCTCTTCATGCTGCACGGCGATGCGGATGGCGTCGTACCCGTCAGCATGGCACACCGCCTCGCGTCTCTTGCTCCAGCCGGCACAGAGCTAACGATTGTGCCCGGAGCAAACCACGTTGACGCTGTGGCAGTTGGAGGCGCGGCGCTTCGAGATGCGCTCTCGGAATTCCTCTCTCGTGAGAGGTAGGCTCTCGACCGCACCAGGACAGCCGTAATCGTCCAGCCTGACTCAAAAAAGTTCTCGTGGCATGGGCCTAGCCCGCATGCTACCGTTTCCCCGTTTAGCTCTTTTGGAGGCTTAATCGTATGGTACGTACCGCACTTCTCTTGGCTGCTCTCACTCTCGCTCCGATCGCTGCTTCGCATGCAGATCCGGTTACGGGATCGCTCAACAAGGCTCAGAATGCAGTAGACAAGGCGAACAGCCATGTCTCAGCAGCTCAAGGCCAGGTGAACCAGGCTAACGCCCTAGCAAACGGCAACACCGCTTCCGCTGCTGCACAGGCTCAAGCTGGCAAGAGCAAGGAAGCCGCTCGCGTAAACAACGCTGTAGACAAAGCCAACGCTAAGCAGGCTCAGGCGGCAGCCGTGTCCGGCAATGCCGTTGCAGCAGCCAACATGGCAGCAGACATCGGCCGCAAGTAGCCGACCGTGCCCACAGTCGGGCAGCGAGGGCCCTCGGAGCTGAAGAGCTTCGAGGGCCCTCGCTCTTTTTGGCAGCCTCCTCAAAAAGAGATTGCGGGACGCGAAAAGAGAAACGGCAGGCCGTCTCCTTTGTCGCCCACATTCACGCGTAAGAAAGCATTGAGGTGTGGGATAGTCGCGCTTGAAGGGAACCTGGATGGCCCGACAGGAGCTACCTGAGCCGCTCTCGGCGTTCCGAGAGCTCAGACTGCACAGCCCGGCCATAGCCGTCAGCGCCGGAATCTGAGGCGAAGCCTCCGACCCTCATGAGGATGTAGCCAGCGGCCGTTAACCCTAGCACTAACAGAATGCCGAGCACGGTGCGCGGGTCACTCTTCGGAAAAAGGTACGAGATCAGGTCTTCAGAGAAGCTTCTACGCTCAAAGTCTGCGCTGCTGCCGTGCGATGAGCCGCGCCCGCCGTCCTGCGAGAGCCCTTTGCGAGACTGCTGCCCCGAACCACGGCTGCCCATGGCTTCGCTCACGCGAGAGCTGCCCGAGCGCGAGCTCTGTCCGCCACCCATAACGAAGGATGAGCCGGAGCCCTGCGAATGAGAAGAGGGAGCCGCGCCAGCTGCTGGCGTTGCTTTCGAAACCCAGTTGTCGAGCCCACCACCGGTGCTGGCCGTAAACCCGCGCGCAACAAACTTATCAAGTGACATAGGCTAACAACCCTCTGTACGAAACACCGCTCTTCTGTGGAGCACTCCAGAGGGTATGCAGCAACTTTGGCTTCAGGTGACGTCCGTAAGGCCCTGAAAGCACCAAAAACAGCCCGCTTACGATACGGCCGGCCGCTATCCATGCATAACTATATACGTTTAGGGGCTTTTTGAGGGCCCCATCGGTTCCACAGGTTTCTATGGTTGATCACAACTCCTCCGGCACTCCCGCGGAACGCCCGCTGGAGCTCTTTCTGCGCATCCCCGGCAGCAACGATGAGAGCGCAGCAGACTCCCCGGCTCTCTCGCTCAACGGCCGCGGCGTGTCGCCGCACGAGTTTCTCTCTCTGCTAGAGTCAGGCGCGTTGACAGACTACGTGCTCATCTCGCGCACTCTCAACACAGCACAGCTCTCTCGCTCAGAGCTGCACAAGGCAGCGGCGATCCTCTTCCGGCCGTCTGCCACCGAGGCCGCTAACGCTGCCGATTCCGCCACCGCGCTCGTAGAGCTGCTCCTGTCGCGCGCGTCTTCGCCAGAAGCGGCATTCATCGCCATCCAGGTGCTCAAGGCATGGTCAAGCCACGAGCGGTACAGCCAGCTCTCTACCCGCCTTCTTGAAGCGCTCGTGTCCTCGGTTGAGGCCCAAGACCTCTCGCCCGATCTCTCGCGCCGACAATGCAACGAGGTGCGCTACCTGCTCCTGCGCGCCTTCGAGAGTGAAGCCCTGCACCCTGCGGCAGCCCGCGCTATCCGAAACATTCTGGCATCTGCAAATGCAAGGCTCGTCGCGGAGCGCAAAGAGCTTGCGAGCAACCTGATCGCCTCGGCCAACAGCCTGCGCTTTCAGTCCGAACAGCTCGGCCCTCTCAAGCGGCTCGCTGCCGCAGTATTCGCCAGCGGCACCGCCCCGGCATCGCTGCGTGAGGCTATCGCTGCCGAGGGGCAGCCGAAGCGCATCTCGTTTCTCGTGACAGCCCAAGATGCAGAACGCCGGCGACAGTTCGGGCTGGCGTCAGCGATTGAGCTTCACAAGGCTGCGACCCTGATCGGCCGCCAGATGACCCTGGCCGAGCACGAGCTTGCCCTGACGTTTCACCACGGCACTGAATCCTCAACTCCAGGCAACCAGCGCTGGCTCAGCCGAGACGAGTGGCTCACAGCCCAGCGGCTCATCATGCTGGCCGTCGAGGAGCTGCCGACAGACACGTTGGCAGCCGCCGGCCTGCTGCACCTGCTGGCATCGAAAGTGAAAGCCGAGGACCCTACGGACAGCCGAGTAAGCTTCAAGCGCCCCGACGCCGTCGACTACCTGACACGCCGCAAAGTATTGAAGGAAGCCGAGCGTATCGCTTCCACAGTCGGCGCCACGCCTGAGCAGGTTGAGCTCGTCTCTCAGGAGCAGAGCGAGCGCCTCTTTCAGCCCGCTTTCCTCGTGCACAACCCAGTCGTCACGTCGCTCCAGCAGGCGGCAGAAGCTCAGAGTGAAGGCCCCAATTCGCTGCCGAAGGGGAACAGCGCCATCAACCTCGGCACTAACGACCTCACGACTCGCCTCCTTCGAGACAACAGCCCGACCCTCGTGTCGCGCCTCGTCGCAGCCGATTTCGGGGTTCTCAAGAAAGCCCAGGGGCTCGACGCAGACCAGTTTCGAATCTTGCTAGAGCGTATCCGCCCCCGCGCCATAACCGACCCGTGGGCCCGCCTCGCATTCTTGGACATCGTTCGCGCGCCGCACGCCGCACCGGTAAACGTGCGGGTGAGAACTGCGGCCTTGGGCGCACTCGTGAACGACGCGCGGCGTCTCGGAAAGCTTACTCCGGCTCTCGAAAAAGAGGTGTTTGCGGTGTCAGCAGAAGTTCCTCACCTGGAGCACCTGGCGGGAGCACAAGCCGAAGAGAACGAAGATTCCAGGAGCGTCGTCGGCTAACAACTGCGGCTCACTATCCTGGCAGCAGCTACGGAAGCGCCAGAACCTGCCCAGCAACGAGTTTCGGCCCCTTGAGGCCGTTGGCCTGCTTCAGCTTCTCAACCGGCACCCCGACTTTTCCTGATATCGCTGACAGCGTGTCGCCGGCCTTCACAACGTAGCGTCTCGGCTGAGCGCTAGCGCGCTCGTCAGCCTCCGCGCGCTCGATTGGCGCTGGCAGCCCCCGCGAGAGCTGCTGCTTCGCAGACTCGAAACGGCCGCGCGGATCAACGCTCTGCTCGGCTGTTGCGTCCCGCACAACCAGGATCTGCCCCGACTTTACGGTTGGCTTCGAGAGCTTGTTGAGCTGCTTGAGCCGCTCTGGAGTTGTGTTGTAGCGCTTGGCGATGCTGGCCAAAGTCTCGCCGCGAGAGACACGGTGCTTGCCGTCAGTGGTGGCAGGCTGCGACACGGCGACGAGCGGCGGCGGCTTAGAGACGCCCTCTGATATCGACGGGTTTACCGCGCGATTCTGGTACTCCACCGGCACGCGCAGCTGATACCCCGCCGGGATGCGCGCAGCACCCCGCCAGATCGGCTCCAACAGCGCGTAGTTCGCCTCCTTGAGGGCCTCCATCGGAACCCCGAGCTGCTTGGCAGCGCTCGACGCTGACACGGAGCTCTTCATGGCAACGGTGTAGACGCTCAGCGGCGGCTGCGCCGGGATCTCTGGAAAGTACTTGTCGTGCTCATCGTAGATCTCTAGGGCAGCGAGAAACTCTGGGTAGAAGTTGGTCGAGGCGAAGCCGAAGTACCTCTCGCGCGGGTCCTCGATAATCGCAGCCAGGTCATTGGTGCCCGCCTTGTTGACCTTCGAGCGAACACCCCCGATGCCGTGGTTGTACGAAGTGATGGCGAGCGGCCAGGCGCCGAGTGAGTTGTAGGCGCCGCGCAGGTACTCTGCCGCCGCGCGGGTGGCGCGCAGCGGGTCTCGGCGCTCATCGACGTAGCGGCTGACGAGCAGCTTGTGCGAGCGCGCTGTGCGCGGCATGAATTGCCAGATACCTGCCGCTCCGACGCTGCTGTACGCCGTGTAGTCAAAAGATGACTCGATGAACGGAATCCTGGTCAGCCCTTTCGGCAGCCCGTACTCCGACACAAAGATCTGCTCCATCACCGGCATGTACTTCCAGGAGCGCCGCAGCGCCTCTCCGTAGCGCTCCCTGATCCCGGTCTGGGTTCGAACGAGGTCTTCGTCGACGATCGTCTTGTACTTCTCGTTTCCGCCCGGCAGGTCCTTGAGCAGCTCAACCGCGTCACGCTGGAAAGGCGTCTGGGGCTCCTCACCCTGGGCCAGCGCAAGGAGCTGGCGCTTCACCGTTGCAACCGACTCCGCCTCGGCCGCCTTCTTGTACTTCTCGAACACGACTGGGCTCATGGTGCTCTTCTCGAGCGAGAAATCCAGTACCCCGAAACGAATCTGGGGGAAGTTGCGGTGGTGAACCACAACCTGGGCCGAGGTGTACTTAGTGAAGATATCCTTCCAGAAATCGACTCGGCCTCGGAGCTGTGCGGGCACAGCGAACTGGTCCCCGCGCACGGCCTTGGGAGCCTGGGAGCGCAGTCCTAAGTTGGTGCCCATGCCCGGGCTCGCCGAGACGTGCCCTGGCGCCGCCAGCGACAGCGCGGCTACAGAGAGATAGAGCACCAGGTTTCGAGAGTTCATACCGCTACGAAAAGAACAGAGGCCGCAAGTTCAAGGTGCCCGCCGAGCGATGCTCGCGAGCCCTTAAGCCTAAGGTGCCACGCCGCACGGCAAGGCACAACGGAAAGCGTGCGCAGAGGGGCGGATTTTCAGGTAGTTTTCGGCTACTTCGAGGTGCAGCGCGCCGCGTCAAGCTGATCGTCGCTCAGGGCACCGGTCTCCTCAGAGTTGATGGCAACGAACTCCTTGAGGTTCTCAGGCACTCCAGAGTCCTCAAAGATCGCCTCAACCGGGCACTCCGTCTCGCATGCGCCGCAGTGAATGCACTCGTCCGGGTGGATCATGAGCATACCGACGTCTTCGCCCTTCGCTGGGCGGCTGAAGCGGTCGTTGTAGTCCTTCTTCTTGATGTTGTAGAAGCAGTCGACTGGGCACACCTCAACGCACGAGCGATCCTTAGTGCCTAAACAGTTCAGCGTGACGACGTAAGCCATACCAACAGATCCCGGATAAAACGAGTTTAACGGGGTGAGATTACACAAATAGCGGCAAAGTCAAAAGAGGCGAGCTGGGCGCGTTGTTAGGAGGGGTGTCTGGGAGGGGCGCTCGAGAAGATAAAAAAAAGGGGTGGTCCGGTAATAGCCCCAACCGGACCACCCATGGCAGAAAGGATGGTGTCATGCCAATGAATACAGTTTCGACAGGAAAACGGAAAACATGAGCGCTGAGGGCAAAAAAAATCGTTTTCCCGGTAAGTCCCTAAAGGCTTGAGTTTTTGGCCGTTTGAGGCGTGCTGTGCAGTACGAAAAAGCATCACGAAGCGCTGCGAATATCCCCTGGAATTAGGGCGGTTGATATTTCTCTGCCCCCAAGCTACCCTCCCCCCCTCACGGCCCGATCGCCAAGTTGGCTAAGGCAACGGTTTGCAAAACCGTCATTCGCCGGTTCGAATCCGGCTCGGGCCTCTCCTTGACTCGCCGCGCTCTCCCAAAGCAGCCTTCGTGATTCTGTCGGGCTCCCCAGAGCGGCGCGGGCTCCGGTAGCGTGCCGAACTGTCGTCAGGATTTTGATACTTCGCATGGAGCCATCAAAGGTCAGTGGCGGTGCAGCGCGCCTGGCAGTCCTCCTTACCTGCCTCTACTTTGCGGTCGAAAGCTTTTTCGGGCTGGCGCCAGCCAAGGCGTCCTCGACTATCTGCCGCGCTATCGTTTGCCTTGCGGCAGCCTACGCCTGCTTTACCGCTCGCTTTGACTACCTCACGTGGGCCTGCGCCAGACGGAAGGTCCTCGCTCTCTTTGGGGTCCAGTTTGCGAGCTGGATGCTGCTCGTCGCGGTTGAGTTCTATTCGTTCGAATTTAGCAACTTCGACACCGGCATCTTCGCCAACCAGGTGCTCTGTTGGAAGGAAACTGGGCGCTACTACAGCTCAATCCTCGGAACCCATGCGTTCGCGGACCACTTTACCCCCAACCTGCTGCTGCTTGCCCCGCTTCTCTCGCTCTGGAAATCGTTTCTCTGGTTTCCGATCGTGAAGGTCCTCGCCTGGGCATGGAGCGTCTGCCTGCTCGCTCTCCTCTCAGCAGAGGCTCTGGGCCGGCGGTCTCCATACCGTTGGCTCGTTCCGGGCATCTACTTGGTAAACCCATTTGTCGCCAGGACTATGCTGACCGAATTTCAGCCTAGCAGCCTGGCGATTCCCTTAGTCATCCTTGCCTTCCGCTACGCATTCCTGGAACGGGTAACCCCGCTCATCATCACGCTCTTTGTGCTCCTTGGATTTAAGGAGCACATGGCCGCAGTCTGGATTTCGATCGGCTTCTTCCTGGCAATCGAAAAAAAACGGGCCTGGCTCGGTGGCTTGCTGATTCTCGCCGGAAGCCTTGAGGGCCTGTTAGTGTACCGCTGGTTGATGCCGGCCTTCGCAGGTTCCGCTGTCCACCATGACGCTCGCATTCGGCCACTCGCATTCGTAGCAAAGAAGCTCTGGCTTCTCGTGCAAGCTGTCTTCTCTTTCGCCGGACTGCCGCTCTGCCTGCGCTACGGCTTTCTGTATGCCCTGCCGGGCTTCATGCTTGTGTTGATGGGGGGTGAGCCGGTGATGGCGAGCTTCGGCCACCACTACCACGACGTTGGCTTTGCCCTGCTGGCCTGCTGCTCTATTTTGGGGCTGCGCAGGCTGCTCGAACTAGAGCCGTTTCACCCAAAGCGCGCGCAGGCTGTATCGGCCGTCATTTCGCTCGTAGTTTTGGCGATGGCCTACCGCTTCCCCGCCTACTACATCCGCTCTGAGTGGCCCTCCCGTGAGCAGGCGGCGATGCATCGAGATCTCAATCAGCTTCGACAGTTCGTCAGCAGCTATCAGCCGCAAGAGATCTGGGCCCTTGACCACTTGGGGCCTTACCTGTTTGACCAGCCGCGGCTCAAGAGCATTCTCCTTCCCGAACTGCCCATGGGCGCGCCAGGAGAAGCCCGAAAGCTGGTCGTAGTCTCTAACCTCGTGGACCTTAATCCTCTTTCGCCGGAGCAGTACGGGCTGCTGCTAAAAAACCTGTCCTCTAAGTACCGCGAAGTGGGACCAGAGGCCGGTGGTGGCAGTGGGTTGCGGGTGTTCGTCTCGCCATAGACAGGGGCGCTGCGGCTCTCTTTCTGTCTTGGACAGCGCGCTCATGCGCAGATCTAGCGCGAAGCCACGAACTCTCCCTTGAGGGTTCCAAAAGCCGAACGGTTAATCGCGAACACGGAAAATCCCGCGCGCTCCATAAGCCCTGCAAACTCATCTTCTCGGTAGAGGCAGAGAGGCTCAAGAACCGCGTGCTTCTCAGCCATCGGGGGCGCGAGCCTGGCGAAGCGCGCCTCAACGGCACAATCCCGCGCCGGATACCCGTCAGATAGCTCACTATCGATGCTCGCCACAGAGACAAACGCCCGGCCACCCGACACCATCCGTCGCGACAGCCGCGACAGCACCTCCACCGCGTCAAGAAACGGGAGGTAGTGCAGCGTGCGCTGGGAATAGGCCAGGTGAATCGCTTCCGGGAGCTCATCTTCCGGCATGGCACGGATGTCCCCTGTGTAGGCCCTGGCCAGAGCCTTGCCATACAAGGCGTTGATCTGTTCGGCTCTCTCTCGCCGGTCAACGAGGTCTACCATCAGCACCGAACCCCCCAGCGCCGCAAGCCGTGCCGCCTGCGCTCCGAGCCCGCACCCGATGTCGATGGCACACGGGAGGCCAGCAGGATCAAGGCTCAGCGCATGCCTGAGGGACGCCCGGTCAAGATCATCCAAGCGCTGCGTGGAGATGTCTGGGCCATGGCTCCCCGTGGTCTGCACCATACGATCTCCGTGCGAGTTTAAGGCCGGGCGCGTCAGGCGTGCTTTGCGGAAGAGCTTCATAGCGTGAGGGTACATCCAGACAGAGCAGAGAAGCCAACCAAAATTCGGCCCTGGCCCCTTCGAGAGGCACGAATTGAGCTGT
>OMIG01000167.1 GCA_900299035.1 Pseudomonadota bacterium | reverse complement strand
CGCTCGACTCCAGTTCGGGCGCTAAAGCCGGGGGCCTACCGCCGCTCATCGCTGCTTCCCGAGCTCATAACGCTGCTTGAAGTGTCGTGCATGACGCGCGAAGATGCGCAGAGGCTCAACATGCTCATGCCGCTGCTCGACGATGAGGATGCGGTGCACCACGAGCCTGAACCGCGACGGCCCGCAATCGGGCGCCGGCGGAGGTAGCCTCAAGCCACGCATGACCAGCACCCTGCAAACCAACAATGTGACCAAGCGGTACGGCGGCAGAAAGGTCGTCGATGGAGTCTCAATCTCGGTCAATGCGGGCGAGGTTGTGGGGCTGCTCGGCCCGAACGGCGCCGGAAAAACAACAACATTCTACATGTGCGTCGGTCTCGCAGCACCCGACACCGGCAGCGTGACGCTCAACGGCAAAAACATAACCCCTGAGCCGATGTTTTCTCGTGCCCGCCTAGGAATAGGCTACCTGCCGCAGGAGGCTTCTGTCTTCCGAAAGCTGTCCGTGCGAGACAACGTGATGGCTATCCTTGAGACGATGGACTTCGAGTCACGAGGCGCGAGAGAGACTCGACTTACGGAGCTGCTCGACGAACTGGGCTTGTTGAACCTGAAAGACAGCATGGCTAGCGCCCTATCAGGAGGAGAGCGGCGACGCGTCGAGATCAGCCGGTGCTTGGCCCGCAACCCCCAGTTCATTCTGCTCGACGAGCCCTTTGCCGGAATCGATCCCCTCGCCATCAAGGACATCCAAGAGATCGTCTCCACCCTCAAGAACAAGGGCATTGGAGTCCTCATCACGGACCACAACGTGAGAGAGACTCTAGGCATCTGCGACCGTTCCTACATCCTCGTGGACGGAAAGGTGCTCGAGGAGGGATCGCCACAAGAGATCGCGCAGTCAGAGAAGGCCCGTCGCTACTACCTGGGTGGGGATTTCGAGCTATAGAATGTAGCTCGTGCAAGGCTTCATAGCGCGGCCTCACCGTACGTACCCATGCGCCTCTCGCTTTTTCTCTTGCCAGCTTCTCCGTGCTTGGTAGCATCCGGCTAGGCGCGCGACTGACTTTAGTCGCATGACGTCCCAGGAACCCGTGGACGTGGATCAGGAGAACTAAAATGGCAGAGGTAGGTCCAGCAGAGCTCGCGATGCTCACTCAGAGCATGAGTGAAAATCAGAAGATGATGTTCATGACGCAATTCAACTCCTCGAAGAAAGACCGTGGGGTGGCGTTGTGCCTGTCCCTGCTGTTAGGCGGGCTCGGTGTCGACAGGTTCTACGTAGGAGACGTTGGGTTAGGCGTGCTCAAGCTCCTCACCCTGGCGGGCTGCGGAATATGGGGCATGGTAGACTGGTTTCTCATCATGGGCCGCACCGATGACTTAAACCGCGCAAAAGCCCAGGAGCTTGCGATGACGATTAAGGCCACGTCTTAACCTCATCGAGCTAAGGACGAAACCAACCCAACCACAGCGGCCCAGAATCCCTCGGCAAAACCTTGGGGCCTGGGCCGTTGTGCTTAAAGCCCCCTCTGCTCCTTCGGCACCTACTTCCCCAACTCAGGCACTTAAGGCAGCAGCGTTTTCCCCCTTCACTAATTTTTTCAGCCGCCTCGCAGCCCTCAAGTAAGGCGCAATTGTCTGTAAATAGGCGAGTTTTTTGCTCCTGCTTCTGCACGCATGAAGTTTGTGCACGGAACTTGCAGATTCCCAAGCCCTTCCATCCCACTTTTGTCATCTATCCAGGAAAGGGTTGCCGTACACTGCGGAGCCCACGGAGGTAACAAAAGCCGTTCTATGGGACTCGAGACGAAATTAGTTCAAAAGATGGGGCAGTCGCTGCTGATGACCCCTCAACTTCAGCAGGCGATAAAGCTCCTCCAACTCGGGCGGCTCGAGTACAAGGAAGCTATCGAGCGCGAGCTCCTTGAAAACCCCATGCTTGAAGAGGTTCGTGAAGAGGCAGAAGGCCTCGGCGCACCGTCTCCCGATCCTGACTCGAACGTAAGCCCGACTGTCACCGCCCCACTCTCGTCGGGCGGCGCAGAAGACCAGCAATCCAGCCTACCACAGACCGAGCCCAAGTCTGACTGGGAAGACTACTACGATTCCTTCACAGACTACGAAGGGTCCGCTTCGGCAAAAGGCATCACCCAGTACGACGATCGGCAGCCCCCGGAAGTCGTGGCCACCATCTCCGAGAGCCTTGAGCAACACCTGCTAGAGCAGGTCCGCATGTACGACTTCTCCATGCGAGACTCCGTGATCGCCCAGAACATCGCGGGCAACCTCACTCGAGACGGCCTGCTTGAGTGCTCCGTCGAAGAGATTGCTGCTATGTGCAACTGCCCAATCGAAGATGTGGCGGCGGTAGCGGACGTGATGAGGTTTTTTGACCCGATCGGAGCCTGCACAGCCAACCTGCGAGAGTGCCTTATAACGCAGCTAGAGGCGCGCGGGCTCGCGAATGGGCTTGAGTCTCGCATCATCTCTTTTCACACGGAAAAGCTTGAGCGAAGAAAGTTCGACGCAATCGCAAAGGCCGAGGGCGTAACTCTCGAAGAAATTGCCGCTGCCATGAACATCATTCGCTCGCTTGAGCCGCGCCCAGGACGACAGTTCTCGGGAGACGCCGTGCGCTACGTAATCCCGGATGCATACATCCAGAAGATCGGCGACGAGTGGGTGGTCGTGCTTAACGAGGACGGGCTTCCTAAGATTCGCGTAAACCCATTCTATTCAAGCATGCTGAAAGCGCCCTCTGGAGACGCCGCGTCTCACAAAGCCTACTTTACCGAGCGGCTTCGGGCGGCTTCGTGGCTCATCAAGAGCATCCACCAGCGACAGCAAACTATTTACCGAGTGACCGAGAGCATCATGAAGTTTCAGGTCAACTTTCTCGAGAACGGAGTCGAAGGCCTCCGGCCGCTGGTTCTCAAGGACGTTGCTGAAGACATCGGGATGCATGAATCAACGGTCAGCCGAGTTACCTCGGAGAAGTACGTCCACACCCCTCGCGGAGTGTTCGAGCTGAAGTTCTTCTTCACCTCCGGGATCAAGACAGACGGCGGCAGCGACATCTCGTCGTCAGCCGTCAAAGACCGAATTAAGGCGATCATCGCTGCTGAATCCCCGCAGAACCCCGTAAGTGACCAGCACATCGTTGACGTGCTCAAGCAGGAGAAGATCGACATAGCTCGACGAACCGTGGCTAAGTACCGAGAGACCCTCGGCATTCCTCCCTCATCCCATCGCAAGCAATACTTCTAGCCTCTAGAGGTCATGTCGCAGCCCAAAGCTGCCGAGGTACCTATAGGTGGCTGGGAAATGCGGGGCTTTAGTTACAGGAACACACCGTTCAAGTAACTACATGATCTACCTGTGTTTTACCCACATTTTTCTTTACTTTCCTCACGCATGCTGACTAACGTTGAATGGCTGGGTTGCTCAACAGAAGCAGCCGAGGGTGCTTGTGTATTGGCTCAAGCGCCCTCAAGCATGGCGCACGGTCGCAGGGCTGTTGGGGGAAGGGAAACGCGTAGCTCGAAAACGGAGGAACCATGAGCAACTCATCCAGGGTGATCAACGTCAACATCGCATTCCTTAACGTCGAGGCCACGGACGCAATCAAGCAGTACGCGAAAGACAAGGTGACCCACTGCGTGCAAAAGTTTGCCCACCAAGACACAGAAGCGCACATCGTGCTCAAAGTTGAGAAAACTCGGCAGATCGCTGAGGTGTCTATGCATCTTTCGGGACATGACTTTATAGTCAAGGAAGAGAGCGACAGCCTGTACGCGTCAATCGACAAGCTGACAGACTCGCTCTCGCAACAGCTCCGCAAGCACAAAGAGAAAGTCACTAGGCACCATTGAGCAGTTTCGCAACTTTTAGCCACATCCAGTCACTCGTCATCGTCACGGGGCTCTCGGGCGCTGGCAAGTCGTCTGCCATGGACCTGCTGGAAGACAGCGGTTACTTCGGCGTCGACAACTTGCCGGTGCCGCTGCTCAATCACTTTCTTGAGCTGTCAAAGACAGCACCCGAGCGATACTCGCTCACGGCGTTGCTGCTCGACATAGATTCGCAAGAAAGCAGGGCCCAAATCCTCCCCCTCATTCGGCCCGGAGGGGCTCGGGCGCCAAACCTCAAGGTGATATTCCTCGACGCTGACACGCGATCAATCGTGCGGCGCTACAGCGAGACCCGGCGACCGCACCCTGGCTTTGACCCGGCGAAGGACAAGTCCCTTGAGGAGACTATCCAGCGCGAGCGGGCTCGGCTCCAGCCAATCAAGGAGGCGGCAGACCTGGTGCTGGACACGTCCTCGATGAATATTCACGCCTTGAAGCGCGAGCTGCGGGACTTTCTCCAGGGCCTTGGCACAGTCTCCAGCAGAAGCATGCTGATCAACTTCGTGTCGTTTGGGTTCAAGCGTGGCACCCCAATAGACTGTGACCTGATAGTCGATGTCAGGTTCCTGAAAAATCCTCACTTTATCGAAGCGCTTCGCGACCAGGACGGCCGAGATGAGGCCGTGCGGGACTACGTATTCTCGTCACCCGATGCGGCAGAGTTTGTGCGGCGCTACTCAGACTTGCTGTCATTCCTGTTGCCGAAGTACCAGTTTGAGGGGAAGGCCTACCTCAACATCGGCGTGGGCTGCACAGGTGGGAAGCACCGGTCGGTAGCGATAGCCGAGGCGCTTAGCAAGACTATCGACGCAACTCGCTACCTGGTCAGCGTTAAGCATCGCGACATCTGACCTGCCTAGGCTCTCCCGCCTGTCACCCGGCTCAGCCGGGCTCGATCCATTCACCTGCAGCGATTCAAGACGAGCGTGGCCTGTGCCAGCCTTGGGTAGGGTAAGATAGCCCTCTGCTACCACTTTTTGTGCGATTCCTTCAGGGGCAAAACGGCATCTTGATACAGAGGCCTCGCTTTAAAACAGCATTAATTATGCCTTGTTGAAACTTGGTTTAAAGACTTATCCTGCCCGGCAATACTAAGTGAGGCTCACCTGTAGGAGATAACTATCGTGTCACCCTCTAACTTCCTCTTCACCTCGGAATCAGTCGGCGAAGGCCACCCAGACAAAGTTGCAGACCAGCTCAGCGATGCCGTGCTGGACGAGTTTCTCAGGCACGACCCTTCGGCGCGAGTCGCCTGCGAGACGCTCGTCAAGAACGACGTGGTGATCCTCGCCGGAGAGATAACGTCGAAGCACGTGGTCAATTACGAGAAGCTCGTGCGCTCGGTGGTAAAGGACATCGGCTACGATGACCCCAAGCTTGGCTTCGACGACCAGGGCTGCTCGGTGATGACCTTTATGAGCCAGCAGTCGCCCGACATCAGCATGGGCGTCAATGAGCACGAAGGCCTGCACAAGGAGCAGGGCGCGGGCGACCAGGGCTTGATGTTCGGTTTTGCGTGTGACGAGACCCCCGAGCTGATGCCGCTGCCGATTTCGTTGTCGCACCAGATAATGCGTGCACTTGCCAGAGACCGACGCACCGCGAAGGGAGCCTTCCTAAAGCCGGATGCGAAGAGCCAGGTAACTGTTCAGTACAAGAATGGGCGGCCGGAATCGGTCCACACGGTTGTTCTCTCGACCCAACACGCGGAAGAGGCTTCGTTGAAGCAGGTTGAGGAATACGCAATCGAGAACATCATCAAGAAAGTCATCCCTGCCCAGTACCTAACTGCGCAGACCAAGTACTTGATCAACCCAACGGGCCGGTTCGTGATTGGAGGGCCAGTTGGAGACTGCGGCCTCACCGGAAGAAAGATTATCGTCGACACCTACGGCGGCTACAGCCGGCACGGTGGCGGCGCATTCTCTGGCAAAGACCCATCGAAAGTTGACCGCTCGGCAGCGTACGCCGCCCGCTACATCGCCAAGAACGTTGTGGCGGCCGGTCTCGCGCAGAAGTGCGAAGTGCAGGTGGCCTACGCGATCGGAGTGGCGAAGCCAGTTTCGGTGTACATCAACACCTTCGGTACGTCAGTTGTGCCAGAAGAGAAGATCTCCGCTGCAGCTCAAGAGATATTCGATCTCACTCCGCGCGGCATCATCAACTCTCTCTCGCTGCTGAAGCCAATTTACCGGCCGACAGCGGCTTACGGCCACTTCGGAAGAGATCCGGGCGCTGATGGAAGCTTCTCGTGGGAAAAGACCGACAAGGCCCCTCAGTTAAAGGCAGCCCTAGGCAAGTAGCGCGAAGCGTTCGCTAGAAACGGACCCTAATTCCGGCCATCGCAGACGCGCCGGGCAGCGGTGCCACGTCCTTGGTAAACGACACCGCGTTGCGAGCTTTCTCGCTTAGCAGGTTTGTGCCTCGCACGAAGAGCTCTACAGACTGGCTGCCAACGGCTACCTCTCGGCTGTAGTACGCATTCACCATCGTGTAGCCAGGTGTCGTAGTCTCGTTTTGGGCAACCATGTCCTGATGAAAGACCTGCTGCACCTCAAGCCGTACCCTCCCCAGCTGCTGGTTGGAATACGTCGACCCCATCAAGATTCGCAACGGCGGAATGCGTGGCAGGTAGTCATCTGTCGTAGAGCTCCTCGCCCATACGTAATCAGGCTGAAAATCGAAAGACCACTCCTCTTTAAATTTGTCGATTGCAAAGTATTGCACCTGTGACTCAAAGCCTATGAAGTCAGCCTCTACCTGCTCGAACAGGTACACGGGGAGGTCATCCTCAACTTCCTCTGTTTGGCTTAGGTTTATGTAGTTCCAGAAGTGGCTGTAAAATCCTCCTACGAAGCCCCGGAACTGCCCTGTGTTCTTACGTAGGGTGATGTCGGTGCCGAGAGATCGCTCTGGATCGAGGTCGGGGTCTCCAATTTCATACGCTCCAGTGGCGACGTGTGGGCCATCCGCGAAGAGCTCTTGGCCCGTTGGAGCGCGCTGCGTGTTCGCGACTGACAGGGCCAGCGAGTAGTCGTCCGTGGCATCCCACACGACTCCAGAAGACTGGCTAAACGTGGTAAAGTCACGAGAGCCGCTATCGACTCCGGTTCCCGAGAAGCCTTGGCTCACCTCGGAGCTCCAATCGAGCCGGCCGCCGAGCTGAAGGGTAACATCATCTGCTACCTGGTACTCTTCAAGATCAAAGACCGAGTATGTCCGAGATGTAGTCGGCGGCTGGAAGGCCTCCTCGCCGATCGCCTCGAAGTCGGTGTCCTGAAACTGCAGTCCTCCGGATCCGCTAAGCCGCCCTATTTTGCGATGGTTGAGGTCCAGGCGCGCCTCAAGGCCATTCTGCTTGAACTGGGTGCCTGCCTCGATGCCTTCGAATTCGGTGTGGTTGTAGTCAACGATCCCGGCTCGAAACTTGCCGCTCTCGATGAATCCCCCGGTGTCTTGCAATCCCGCCCTGACGTCAACACGACGCCGGTGCGCGTCGATACTAATGTCCTCTTCGCCGTTGGGCACTCCGTAGTCGGTGTTGTAGTCATTGACAGAGGCGCCGACGAATCCTCCATCGAAGATGTACGAGCTGCCCAAGGTGAGGCTGTCGCTCTCTGCGTAGCTCCACGGTAGCTTGCCCTGGGGCTCTGGGTAGTCGAGGGGCTCGGTTTCCCTTAGCTCCGGTGTGCGCGCGTATCCCGGAATGTGAATGTCGCCGCTCTTGCGCTTGGCGCCATCGATGTGGAACATGAGCGGCCCAGCAGGGGCGTTGAGCCCAAATACTCCGGCCCGCTCCTCATCCACGCTCTCGCCGCGCAGCTCCACGGTGCCGCTCAGAGGCGCCTTCTGGAGCTCCTCTGGAATCCTATTGTCGAACACGTTGACGAGCCCTCCAACAGCACTCGTGCCGTAGAGCAGCGCAGCGGGACCGCGGATCACCTCGATCTTGTCAACGAGAGCTGACTCAACCGTAACTGCGTGGTCAGGGCTGACGTTAGATATGTCGAGCGTGCCGATTCCGTTCTCTAAAATGCGGACGCGATCACCGGACAATCCTCGAATGACTGGCCGGCCCGCGCCTGGCGCAAACGATGACGAATTTACTCCGGGCTCTAGCGCGAGAGTGTCGCCCAGTGAGTCTCGACTCTTGAGGTCGAGGTCAGTCCCCGAGAGCACGGAAACGGGCTGCGCCGAAGAGAAGAGCGTTTCATTCAAGACTGATGATTCAACAACAATCTGATCGAGGCGATACTCCTCCCGATCTGCCGGTAGCGCCTGATCGGTGTCGGCATCCTGGGCGAGGGCGATTGCTGGCAGGTCGCTAGCAAGCGCGCCGATGCTCAGAAGGAAAATCCGCGAAACCCGAGACAGCATGACTCACTCCCGCACCTACGTCGGCTCCGCGCATGCGCGGCAGGTTCCGTACAACATGACCTCGTGACGAGACACCGCAAACCCTGCAGGCAGCTGGGTTTCGATCTTGAGGCCACAGCCTGGGACGTCAAAAACTCGGCGACAGCCGTTGCAATGGAAGTGGTGGTGGTGGTGCGCTGCGCGGCTCTGAAGCTCGTAACGATCTGGCTCTCCCGGCACCGGCACGGCGGCTATCTGTCTACCTTCAAGAAGGCCACTAATGACTCGGTACACGGTGCCTAAGCTAATGAGCGGAACCGAGGGCTTTGCCGCAGATAAAATTTCCTGCGGAGACATAGGCCGACCCGACGACAGGAGCGCCTGAAAGATTACATCCTTCTGTTTAGTTCGCCGTGGCGTTCTCATATATTACTGTATTAACTCATTAATATAGCCTAATGCTAATAATATTACATTCCTATTATTAAATCAACGTCGCGGGTCTTCCTCTTGGCTCCTAGGCGTTCCAGTCAGCCGATGGATGTACGCTCAACACCTCAATCTTGTTGTTGCCCAGACCCACCCTGGCATGGAAAAAGGGGGGTAATCTAAAAATTCATCGCCGTTGCCTTAATGAGTCCCCCCATCAGTCGCGCAGAAAACCTACGCCGGAACATAACCGCTGGCTTCGTCGTATTCCTGGTGGCATTGCCCCTCAACCTAGGAATTGCCCTAGCCTCCAACGCACCGCTCATGTCAGGCATGCTCGCCGGTCTGGTCGGGGGAGTCGTCGTTTCTCTCCTCTCAGCCAGCCAGTTGAGCATAACTGGCCCAGCAGCAGGACTCGCTGCTGTAGTCGTTGCTACCCAGAATTCGCTAGGGTCGTTCGACGCTCTGCTGCTGGCTACAGTTGTGGCCGGATGCTTCCAGATCCTCTTCGGGTTGTCCCGGGCGGGATTCGCCGCATCTCTGATTCCCGCGAGCGTCATTCATGGAATGGTGTTCGGGATCGGTCTGATTATCGTGTTTCAACAGGTACCTCACGCCCTGGGACTCAAGGCGACCCTGCACTTCGAAGAGAGCATTTTCGAGATCTTTTCTGCCAATTACTGGCACGATGCCATAGCGATGGCGAAGAGTGCATGGTCCTCCCCTAATGAAGCATCGGTTGTGCTGTTTCTTTCCTCGCTTGCCCTCATGCTGTGGTGGGAAAAAATGGCCCGAAGGAGCTTTGTGTTTTTTACGGTTCTTCCATCGGCTCTAGCAGCGGTAACCCTCGGCTCTTCGCTCAACTATCTGTTTGGGCTCTTGGGACCTGACCACATTCTAGGAGAGGACTCGGGCCGTCTCGTCGATCTCCCGCTATTTCATGGATTGGACCAATTCTTCGCTACCATACCCTCAATCAGCATGGAGTCCTTTGCCCACTCGGAGATATGGAAAGCCGGTTTTATGCTTGCCGTTGTCGCGAGCATTCAGTCGCTCCTTTCTGTTGAGGCGAGCGAAAAGCTGGACCCGCAGCGCCGGATACCACCAGCAAACCGGGAACTCGTAGCTCAGGGCGTCGGCAACATCATCAGCGGCTTGCTGGGCGGCCTCCCGATGACGGCGGTAATTGTTAGAACCTCCACAAATATCTTTGCGGGCGCCTCATCGCGGCTGTCAGGGTTTTCTCAGGGAATCCTCCTGGTTTTAGCAGTGACGATTTTGCCGCGAGTCATTAATCTCATACCTCTCGCAAGCCTCGGCGCTGTGCTCCTCATGATCGGGCTTAGGCTGTGCAATCCCCGGATGGTGCGAGAGGCCTGGCAGCACGGGGCAGACCAGCTCATCCCGTTTGTAGCCACCGCTGTCTGCGTAGTGACAATAAACCTTTTCTGGGGGGTCATCGTTGGCACGGTAATCGGCCTCCTGATAGTGCTCAGGCTCAACTTTCATTCCGCGTTCACGCTAATCCAGGACGGCGATGACTTCTTCGTTCGGTTCGCCAAAGACGTGACGTTTGTCCAGAAGTTTGTGCTGCGCAAGATGCTGGCCGACATCCCAAACCACTCGAGGGTATTTATCGATGGCGGCGGCGCAATGTTTGTTGATTTTGATATTCGAGACGTGATTGAGGACTTCAAGAGATCGGCTGAGGAACGAAACATCTCGGTCTCTGTGAGGAACATCTACGCCTACAAATCTCCGCTTCTAGTGTAATTACGGCGAAAGGAACCTGAATGGATTCATATCGACGACTCCTAGAGGCGAACAGAGCTTGGGTAGACCAGAAGCTCGCCTTCTCTCCAAATTTCTTCAAGGACCTCGCCAAGGAGCAGAAGCCGGAATTTCTTTGGATAGGCTGCTCAGACAGCCGCGTGCCCGCAGAAGAGATTACAGGCACACAGCCCGGCGAGGTATTTGCCCATCGCAACATTGCAAACTTGGTAAACCCGACGGACCTCAATCTGCAGAGTGTCCTTGCGTTCGCGGTGGACTACCTCAAGGTCAAGCACATTATCGTGTGCGGCCACTACGGTTGCGGAGGAATTAAGGCCGCCCTCTCCAAGCACCGCTACGGAGTTCTCGACGATTGGCTCCGGCAGATTAAAGACACCTACTACCTCAATCAAGACGAAGTCAGAGACGCCGGAAACTTTGACGCACAAGCCGACAAGCTCGTAGAGCTGAACATCCATGAACAGCTCCGCAACCTCGTGAAGTCAAAAATAATCCAGAAGGCTTGGCAAGAGGAGCGCCGCCCTACCCTCCACGGTTGGGTGTACAGCCTCAACGACGGGCTTCTCCATAGCCTATACAAGATCCAGCCGGGGGCACCGATCCACCGCATTTACCAGTTTGACCTCTCTAATCCTGAGTGAGCGTGGCATGGATTCACACAAACGACTTCTCCTAGCCAACAAAGCCTGGGTTCAAGAAAAAATAAACCTAGCGCCGAATTTCTTCCTGGACCTCGCAAAGGAGCAGAAGCCCGAGTTTCTTTGGATCGGATGTTCAGACAGCCGCGTGCCAGCAGAAGAAGTGACGGGCACACAGCCCGGCGAGATATTTTCGCACCGCAATATCGCGAACCTGGTCAACCACACAGACGTTAACCTGCACAGCGTTCTCTCGTTTGCGGTGGATCACCTGAAGGTGAATCACATCATCGTCTGCGGCCACTACGGCTGCGGCGGAGTTAAGGCGGCGCTCTCTCAGCAGCGCTACGGAATCCTCGACGAGTGGCTGCGTCAGATCAAGGACACCTACTACCTTCACCAAGACGAAGTCGAAGCGATGGGCGATTTCAATCGGCAGGCGGACAAGCTGGTTGAGCTAAACATCCACGAGCAGCTGCGAAACCTGATGAAGACAAAGATCATTCAGAAAGCCTGGATTGAGGAGAAGCGCCCTATGCTACACGGCTGGGTGTACGACGTGAAGGATGGGCTTCTCAAGAGCCTCTACACGATAGAGCCTGGCACGCCGCTACACGAGGTGTACCAATTCGAGTTCTAGTCCTGTGTGTCGGCTTCTCACGACCAGCGGCCAGGCTTGCCCGGCAAATCCGGCCAGCAGGGCCGCGATAACTCCAACCTGACAGAACGCAACGGCTCGTATCGGTCGTTTATAGCAGCAATTTTCACCGGAAACTCCCTTAGGTATGCGCCCTGCCGTAAGCTTACTGCCTGAGATCTAGCTCAAAAAAGCCCCGTCCATGAAAAGCTGCCGACACAACTCCTCTCCTCAGTTGAGCCTCTCTGAGCTTAGTGCTCCGCGGCGACGCGAAGCAGCTGTTCAGCCAATCATCCGCAGGCGTTCCCTGGAGCTGGCGTACGTGCTCGGGGCATGGGTCGCCAACGCTGAGGTGGGGACTCCGCCGCAGCGTCTCCTGTCATTTTGCTCGGTGGAAAAGAGATCGCTCACGCCGCTGACAGCGATCCTCTCACGGCTTACAGCGGAACGAGTTAGCCCTCGCAGCATCGATATCTCGGGAGCCGGCGCGTATCGCATTCGACTGAGTTGCCCGCTCCTGAGCGCGCACATCCATTCCGTAACTGCGAACAATTCCCAGGTCCCCTGGGAGCACCTCGGCTCACGGCAGGAGATCCGCGCCTTCCTTCGCGGTTTCTTCGACAACGGAGGATGGGTCTCTACCGCTTTGAGCCCCGGCATCGGAATACGAAAGGTTGAAGGAATCAATCTACTAGAGCAGGTCGGCCTGCTCTGCTTCAACGTCGGGCTGTACCCCCTCATCCTGGACGGTAAGCTCCCTTCCCTCCAGTTCCGAGAGCACCGCGACTGGCTGCTGTTCAGGGACACGGTCGGGTTTTCAAGAACTAGCGAATCAGCCTCCTTGCGTAAGCTCTGCGCGAGAACCCCAAAGAAGCGCGCGTTCACGGTGGAAGAGTACGCTCAGGTTTCGCACATGGCAGCTAACGAAAAGCTGCCGCTATCGAGCATCGCGTTGCGAACCGGCATCCCCGCGAACACAGTCAGAGACTGGATGCTTCGAGGCCAGGTTCCACGAGTAGTTTCTCGATACCAGCGCCTCAGTGAGGCAGCCGAGCGTTTTGGGGATCTCTCTGTAATCCCGCTTCTGTACCGACGGTGCGGCATGTCTTCGGAAGGCGCTAGGCTGTGCGCAAAGCTGTTCTCTTTCGATGATGTTCAGCGAGCGATCTTAGAGCGTGGGCACGAACTGACTCAAGCGTTCGGGCAAGACGAAAAGGTTATACGAGTACTTACGCCATTCAGGACAGTGAAGCCTTAGCGGTACCAGTTCCCGAGAGTGTTCCCGTCGTACTCGTACCTGCGGTACTCTGCCGGAGGGTTTCCTGTCGGTCCGTCGTCACGAATCTCTTCTCGCAGGCGATCGAGCTTGCGCTGGCGGTCATAAATCTCTGCTTGGTTGCGCTGTATCTTGGCTACCTGGCGCTCCTGTACACGGGCGTCGCTGTGGTAGTCGATGATGGCGCCAAGCGCAATGCCCACTGGGATTCCGATTGCGCCTCCAAGCAAAGCGCTGGTAGCTACATCTCCGTTTGCGATCACCGATCCGATGATGGCGCCAGTTCCGGCACCGGCCGCAGCTCCACCGATTCCCCCGTAGGCGAGAGATTGCGAGCTAACTCCACAGCCCGAAACGAGCACTGAGCTAAGAGCTAAAAGTGTTAGGGCGACCTTCTTCATAAGAAACCTACTACGACCTCACATCGTTACCCTGTTATGGCCTTGGGCCCCGCGCGCGTTGCATTTAAAACTTCTTTTTAGCTATTAACGGTTCGCTCCTGTTTTCATAGGCAGCATACCT
>OMIG01000166.1 GCA_900299035.1 Pseudomonadota bacterium | reverse complement strand
CAGCGCTGCCCTCGCAACGAAGTGTCCGGGCCCCGGCTCGATCTACCTCGGCCAAGAGCTCTCATTCCAGAAGCCCGTCTACTTCGGCGACACCCTCACTGCGCGAGTGGAGGTGATTGAGAAGCTGCCGAAGCGCGTCGTGGTTTTGAGCACCACGGTGGTGAACCAGAACGGCGACGTGGTGATTACCGGGAAGGCGACCCTTAAGAAGATCGGGTAGAGAAGTTTTCTACGCCGCCGGCGCCGAGTAAGCGATCCCGAGCGCCTCGGCTGTTGGCTTGTTGGTCAATTTGCCGTCAAAGCACGTTAGCGCAGCTTTCATCTCGCTGGATTGATGGATCGCCTTGGCTGCGCCCAGGTCTGCGAGCAGCGCCACGTACGGCAGCGTCTGGGCGGCCAGCGCCATTGTGGAGGTGCGCGGAGTCTGGGCCGGCATGTTGCACACGCCGTAGTGAATGACGCCATCAACCTCGTAGGTTGGGTTATCGAGAGTCGTCGGCTTGCTCGTCACCGCGCACCCGCCCTGGTCAATGCTGATGTCGACGAACACGCCGCGCGGCCCTATCGCCCGGATCATCTCTCGGGTGATGATCTTTGGAGTGGCAGCGCCCGGCACCAGCACAGCTCCGATCAGGAGGTCGGTCTGGGAGCACCCACGCATCAGGCTCTCTGGAGTTGAGATCACCGTTTCGATTCCGGGGAAGTCGTCCCGCAGAGCAGAGAGCTTCTCGTTGCTGATGTCGTACACGCTGACCGCGGCGCCCATGCCGTGGGCGGTAGAGCACGCGGCGCGGCCTGCGATCCCGGCACCGACGACCATGACTCTTCCCGGAGGAGCAGCTCCGGCTCCTCCGAGCAGCACCCCACGCCCCCCGTTCTGGGAGAGCAAGAAGTACGACCCGTTTAAGACCGAGAGCTTCCCGGCCACCTCGCTCATGGGCTCAAGCAGGGGCAGGCGCCGATTTGGGGTCTGAAGGGTCTCGTAGGCAAACGCTGTTACTTTTTTGGCGAGGAGCGCCTTCGCCACCTCTGGAAGGCTGGCCAGGTGCAAGAAGTCAAAGAGCAGCAGGTCCGCCCGGAAGAACTCGAACTCGGACGGGTCTGGCTCCTTCACCTTGACCAGCAGCTCCACGTTGTTCCAAACATCGCCTAGCGTTTTAGCGATCTTGCAGCCTACTGCCCGGTAATCGTCGTCGGAGAAGCCAGAGCCGTCTCCGGCTGATGTCTCTATTAATACTGCGTGACCGCGCTGAACGAGCTGACCAGCACCCTCTGGGGTAATCGCCACGCGCTTCTCAAGGGTCTTTCGCTCCCGCGGCACACCGATATGCATAGCTCTTCCTCCCGGCTGGACAGCACCACCCTCTATGCTACGCCAAACGCACGCAGCCGTGCATGCGTAAATACTCAATGTGGTCTTACTCCTGTTTACTTTCCTAGGCGGGTTTCCTATAAAACTAGGCGGGTTTTCAACGGCTTAGACCTCGCGAGAGCACGGCTCATGGCGCACCACGCCCCAACAGGCGCAGACTCCTCTTCGGCACAATCAGGTGCCTCGTCATCCTCTCCCCGCTCCCCCAAAATTCTTGACGGCAAAACTTTATCCAGAGCTGTTGCTCGTACCGCGGCGGCGCGAGTTTCAGAGATTCGCGCAAAAGTCGGCCGTGCTCCTGGTCTCGCCGTCATACTCGTTGGCGAAAATCCAGCGTCGAAGACGTATGTCGCCTCGAAGCACAGGTTCGCAAAAGAGTGCGGGCTTGAGACCTTCGACGCGCACCTCCCGGCTTCCGTGTCGGCGAGCGACCTGCGCAAGGTCATTGAAGGGTACAACGCCAACGACGCAGTCGACGGCATCCTGCTCCAGCTTCCGCTCCCAGCCCCGCTCGACGGCGCTGAGTTCGTCCGCCTGATAGCTCCGGAGAAAGATGCTGACGGGCTCCACCCTGCCAACCAGGGATTGCTGCTGCAGGGAGCGCCTGCCCCACGGCCGTGCACGCCGCTCGGGGTGATGGTGATGCTCGACTTGGCGCTCTCAGGCGTTGAGGTGAACGACAGCACGACCCTCGCTGATATTCCGAAGGCCTCGCTCGCGGGCAAGAGCGCTGTGGTGATCGGGCGCTCGCAGCTCGTCGGCAAGCCGATGGGGTTCTTGCTGCTTGAGAGAAACGCCACGGTCACGTTTGCGCACTCTAAGACTTCTGACCTACCCGCCGTGTGCCGAGCGGCTGACGTCGTCGTTGCTGCAGTTGGCGTTCCGAAGCTGGTGAAGCGAGACTGGGTCAAGCCAGGCGCCATCGTGCTTGATGTCGGAATAAACAGGATGCCGGACGGCAAGCTGTGCGGCGATGTCGCGTACGACGAAGTAGCCCCCGTGGCGTCGGCCATCACGCCGGTGCCAGGCGGTGTTGGGCCCATGACTGTCGCAATGCTCATCTCAAACACGGTAGAAAACTGCGCGAGAAGGAACGGAATCACCCCATGAAGAGAACCCCGCTGTACGAGGAGCACCTCCGCCTGGGCGGAAAGATGGTTGAGTTCGCCGGATGGGAGATGCCGGTGCAGTACTCAGGCGTGATCCCGGAACACCTCAACGTGCGCGAGCGCGTGGGGCTGTTCGACGTGAGCCACATGGGCGAGATCTGGGTCAGGGGCGCAAACGCCGAAGCCGCGCTGCAGCACCTCACCTGCAACAACGTCGCAGCGCTCAGCGACGGCAAGGCACAGTACAGCGCCATCCTCAACGAGCGGGGAGGCGTCATCGACGACATCATCATCTACCGCTTCAGCAAGGAGCTCTTCCTGCTGTGCGTCAACGCGTCAAACGCCGACAAAGACTTCGAGTGGCTGTCGAGCAAGAACCCAACGGACGCGCGCATCGAGAACGCAAGCCAAGAGTACGGACAGATCGCCGTGCAGGGCCCGCGCGCGATGGAGCTGCTGGTTCCGCTCGTCAAGGGCTGCGACCTCTCGGCCCTCAAGCCGTTCCACTTCGTTGAGACTGAGCTGCTTGGCTCAAAGGTGATCGTCGCCCGCACCGGCTACACCGGGGAGGACGGCGTGGAGATCTTTGTGAAGGCTGACCGCACGGTCGACCTGTGGAGGCTCCTGCTTGAGCACGGCGCGAGCTTCGGCGTGCTGCCGTGTGGGCTAGGGGCGCGAGACTCGCTCAGGCTTGAGGCAGCGTACCCGCTGCACGGCCACGAGCTAGGCGAAGACGTGCCGGCGCTTGAGAGCGGTCTGGGCTGGATAGTGAAGTTCGACAAAGGAGACTTCATCGGGCGCAAGGCGTTGCTTGAGCTGAAGGAGAAGGGTGTGCCGCGCAAGCTCGTCGGCTTCGTGCTCGACGAGCCTGGCATCGCCCGTCAGGGAGACTCCCTGGCTCTCGGCAGCGAGACGGTGGGAGCGATTGCTAGCGGCACTAAGACCCCAACGGTCAACAAGGCCCTCGGCATGGCGTTCTTGCGCTCCGACCTCGCGCAGCCCGAGACGAAGCTGTCCGCGGTGGTGCGTGGGCGGGCGATAGCCGCGCACGTGGTCCCGCTCCCGTTTTACAAACGTTCGAAATAAACCAAAGGAGACCTCATGGAATTTCCCTCAGAGCTTAAGTACACGAAGGACCACGAGTGGGTGCGTCTCGAAGGAGACGTCGCCGTAGTCGGAATCACTGAGTTCGCCCAGGCCGAGCTAGGAGACCTGGTGTTCGTCGACCTGCCAGCCCTAGGCAAGAGCGTCGCAAACCACGGAACGCTGTGCGTCGTAGAGTCAACGAAAGCGGCTTCGGACGTCTACTCCCCCCTAGCCGGCACGGTAGCAGCCGTCAACGACGGCCTCGCGGCAGACCCGGGCCTCATAAACCGCACCCCGTACTCTGAGGGCTGGATAGCGAAGCTTTCTGGCATTTCACAGGTTGAGGTGGCCGGTCTTATGACGGCTGACGAGTATAAGAAGCATCTCGGAAAATAAGACCCGCGTCGGGAACAGAGCGTACGGTATCCTATGTTGGCAGAGACGATGAGCAGCAACGAGGCAAAGAGCGACAAGACAGCAGCACCCCGAACGGGCTTCGGTCCGTCAGGGTTTCCACAGCGCCACATCGGCCCAAACGACAGCGAGGTGAGCGAGATGCTCAAGCTGTTGGGGAAGCAGTCGCTCAAGGAGCTGATCGACGCCATCGTTCCAGGCTCGGTGCGATCCAAGACGCCGCTCGTGCTCTCGCGTTTTCCGCAGGCGCTGTCCGAGTACGAGGCGCTTGAGCGGATCAAGGCAGTGGCGTCAAAGAACGTTATCGCCAGCAGCTTCATCGGCGCCGGCTACTACGACTGCATTACGCCGCCAGTCATCCAGCGTAACATCCTCGAAAATCCGGGCTGGTACACCCAGTACACGCCCTACCAGGCTGAGATTGCGCAGGGGCGTCTTGAGGCACTGCTCAACTTCCAGACCATGGTGATGGACCTGACCGGCATGGCGATCGCCAATGCGTCGCTGCTCGACGAGGGCACCGCGGCCGCAGAAGCCATGGCGATGTCGCTTTCGGTTTCATCGAAGGCTGGCTCGGCAACGGCCCGCGAGTACCTCGTGTCTGACTCAGTTCACCCGCAGACCTTAGGCGTTGTCGCAACACGCGCAGAGGCTCTCGGCGTGACCGTGAAGGTCGCCCCAGTGGCTCAATTCGCCTTCGGCGCAGACACCTTCGGCTGCCTCCTTCAGTACCCAGACACTCTCGGCAATGTGAACGACCTCTCCTCGGTATGCGCAAAGGCGCACGAGGCCGGGGCACTGGTTTGCGTTGCAACAGACCTGCTGGCCCTGGCGCTCCTCTCGCCTCCGGGCAAGATGGGTGCTGACATCGTCGTCGGCTCGGCGCAGCGGTTCGGCGTTCCGATGGGATTCGGCGGCCCGCACGCAGCGTTCTTCGCTACCCGCGACGAGTACAAGCGCTCTATGCCCGGCCGTCTCGTCGGCGTCTCAAAAGACTCCAGCGGCAAGCCAGCCCTGCGCCTGGCGCTCCAGACCCGCGAGCAGCACATCCGCAGAGAGAAAGCCACGAGCAACATCTGCACGGCGCAGGTGCTCCTGGCTGTGATGGCGAGCATGTACGGCGTCTACCACGGGCCAAAGGGCTTGCGGGCGATCGCAGAGCGCGTAAGCCGTCTTGCGACGGCCTTTGCGGCGCTCGCGAAGAAGTCAGGCTTCACCGTCGTCAACGAGAGCCGCTTCGATACCGTCACGCTCGACGTTGGCGCTCGGCGCGCACAGGCGCTCGCGAGCCAGGCCGAGAAGCACGGTGTTCTCGTGCGAGTCGTGAATGACTCGCGCATCGCCGTGAGCTTCGACGAGGCCAAGGGCGTTGATGACCTCACAGGGCTCTGCGTAGCGCTCGGCATACGGGTCATGCGCAGCGAAGTAGAGAAGGAGCTCGAAGCTTCTGCTCCAGGCATCCCGGCGCCGCTCGCTCGCGCTGTCGACTACCTCGCACACCCTGTCTTCAACTCTCACCACTCCGAGACCGAGTTCCTGCGGTACGTCCGCAAGCTTGAGTCCCGAGATCTCTCGCTCGGCTTCTCCATGATTCCGCTCGGATCGTGCACCATGAAGCTCAACGCGACCTCAGAGATGCTCCCAGTCACATTCCCTGAGTTTGGAGCGATGCATCCCTTCGCGCCTGCGCACCACCGCCGCGGCTACGAGGAGCTGTTCTCAGACCTAGAGGTGTCTCTGTGCGAGATAACGGGCTTTGATGGCTGCTCCTTGCAGCCCAATGCCGGCTCGCAGGGAGAGTACGCCGGTCTCGTCGTGATTCGCGCCTACCACCACAGCCGCGGAGATTCCAAGCGCACAGTGTGCCTGATTCCGAAGTCTGCCCACGGCACCAACCCGGCTTCGGCCGCCATGGCAGGCATGGAGGTCGTCGCAGTAGCGTGTGACGAGCTAGGGAATGTCGACTTGGCAGACCTTGAGGCGAAGGCCGAGCAGCACGCCGAGCGCCTGGCGGCTCTCATGGTGACCTACCCGTCCACGCACGGCGTATTCGAGGAAGGAATCAAGAGAGCCTGCGAAATCGTGCACGCCCGCGGCGGACAGGTTTACATGGACGGCGCCAACCTCAATGCGCTCGTGGGGCTCGTTCGTCCCGGAGAGTTTGGCGCAGACGTGTGCCACATCAACCTGCACAAGACCTTCTGCATACCGCACGGCGGCGGCGGCCCAGGCATGGGCCCGATCTGCTGCGCGAAGCACCTGACGCCTTTCCTGCCGAACCACCCAGTCGTTGACCTCGGTCGCGCCAAGGGTGTGGGCCCGATCTCCGCAGCACCGTGGGGCTCAGCGAGCATCCTGCCGATCTCCTGGATGTACCTGGCGATGATGGGGGGCGACGGGCTCACCCAGGCAACTGAAGTGGCGATTCTGTTGGCGAACTACGTTGCCGCGCGCCTTGAGGCAGACTACCCCGTGTTCTACCGCGGCGCGTCAGGCTTCGTGGCTCACGAGTGCATCCTGAACCTGTCGGCCCTCAAGGCCGAGGCCGGCGTTGAGGTAGAGGACGTCGCCAAGCGGCTGATGGACTACGGCTTCCACGCTCCGACCGTGTCGTGGCCAGTTGCAGGCACGCTGATGGTCGAGCCGACCGAGAGCGAATCGAAGCAGGAGCTAGACCGCTTCTGCGACGCGCTCGCAATGATACGCCAGGAGGTTCGCCAGATCGCGCGCGGAGAGCTCGACAAGACGAACAACCCGCTCAAGGCCGCTCCACACACCGCCCAGGCGGTAGTGAGCGACAGCTGGGACAAGCCCTACAGCCGCGAGTTGGCAGCATACCCAGCCCCGTGGACCCGTGAGAACAAGTTCTGGCCAGCCGTCGGCCGAATCGACGGCGTGTACGGGGACAGGAACCTGTTCTGTTCTTGTGAGGGGCTCAAGTAGGGCTAGCACCGAATCGAGCCAGGGCTGCACAGCGCACCGCCCGGGACCAATAATGGCTGCCGGCGTGATTGTTACTGCTGCTCGCGCGCGAGCCTGTTGGCAACTTTGCTCGGACTTTCGATGAAGTCGACGATGCGGTTGTGAAGCCAGAGGATCTCATGCAGAGAGAAAGGGCCTGATCCCTCTCCTTTGGGAACGAACTGTTTGTTCAGTATCATCCACTGTCGGTACTCGCGGAGGGTATCGAGCGTCTGGTCGGCCGTCTCAAGCTTAATTCTTGGCGGAGTCAAACCTGCATCTTCAAACCGTTTTGCAGTCTCCTCTAGGTACGTTTCGAGCATGGGCTTCAAGGTCTGCTTCACGCGCTCGTAGGATCGTGCACGCTCTTGGACAGCAGCCTTTCCGTAGATGCGCTGGTAGCTTTCCAGAGTTCTTTCGGGGTCGACGATCCAGCGATTTTCAAGACGCTGGGCGGCAGTGCCGGATGGATCGATCTGCTTCCACACAGCCCGGTACTTAGCCAACGTTTCTCCGACTCCCTTCAGGCTGTCGAGGTTCTTCGTGGGCCGCTTTAGGGGAAATCCCTGCTCGATGTCGATAGCCATAAAGACTGCATCCGAGTCTTTTAGCTCCTCAAGAATCATTTCAGCCGCTTGAGACTTGATGCTCTCGAAGCGACGGCCAACGCCGAGGCTCGAGACGGTAGCGGAGGGCTTATTCGTCGGCTCAACTTGCTGAGGCGCTGAGGGGCGCTGGAAGAGAGACTGGAGAGTCCCGTCGGACCTATTTACCGGGGCGGGAGCTTCCGGCTTTCGAATAAAATACGGTGCGGGCTTGGGCGGCGCCGCTGGTTTAGCCGACGGCGAAGGCTGTGTTGGCACGGCTGGAGCTGGTGCAGGCACTTGTCGGTTGGCCATCGGTGCGGCTGAAGGAGTGGCCGGGGGCGCTGCAGGAGCTGCTTTCGGCGCAGCGCTCGCTGGAGTCTGAGGTGCGGGTGCTGCTGGCTGAGGCATTTGTGCGCTGTTGAGGGGTGCGGCTGAAGGAGTCGAAGGAGTAGGTGGATTCTGCGGTGCAGCGTCCACTGGAGTCTGAGGAGCAGCTGAAGCTACCGGAGGCATCTGTAGGCTGTCGAGCGGAGACTCTGAAGGAGTCGCCGGCGTCGGCTCCGCAGCTTCTTGCGGCGTGGAGCTTGCTGGCGCCTCCGGCTGCATCGGCTCAGGAGTAGCTGCCGCTGGGGGTGGCGGAACCGCTTTAGGATCCACCGGAACCGCAGGAGCCTCACTGGACGCCGGGTTGCTCTGGCCTGTCGCATCTTGTGGGCTGTCGGTAGCCAAACCCAAAAATTGCGGTATCTTCAGTGAGCTCAGAAAATCGTAGGCTTGCCCAGCGGCGCCCGAGACCGTGCTCGAAGCCTTCTGCACCCAGGGCTGGTTCACCACACGCTCCCTGAAGGCAACTAGCCTATTAGCACCGTCGGCCGAGAACCCTACGTAGAGTTCGCCGGCGGAAAGCAGAACCGGCAGAGCAAGCGGCCGCACCGTCCGCACCGTTCCCCCGAAGGACATGTTTGCCAAGCAGCGACGCAACCACGACTGCGCCGGACGGCTATCCGGAGTCAACGCCTTTTTGTCGATGACTAGGCCTTGCAGATTGTTGAAAAGGTCCTTAATGCTTGCGGAGTAGAGCCCTTCCTCACTCTTTTCCGTGCGCCGGCTCAAGCCACCGCTGCTAATGCCTTGATCCTTTTTTTTCTTGCCGCTCGGATCGGTGAAGAACACCCGGCCGTTTTCAATCTTAGTAATGCGGAGGGAACGGGCTCCGTCTGGGTTAGCCGCCGTTTTCCAGTTCACCCTGACACAGACTCGGTCTGCTTCGGCTTGGATGCCATTTCGGATCGCGCTTTCAAGCGACTGTTGATTCTTAAAGGCACTTTTCCCTACCAACACCGTGTCAGCCGGGAAGAACCTTGCAAGAGCCTTACTGAAATCATCCTCAGTGAACTTGGCCGGCTGATCGGGCTCGCCATTCTTCTGAAAGACCCGTTTCTCGCTGTTGTAGGAGAAGCCTTGTGGCGCTGCGAGCTGCATGAACGTTGAAACCAGGGCATCGTCTACCAGGTCGCTGCTGTTGTTCTGGCGCAACCAGACGCCTGGCCGCTGAAGCCGGCCACCACGCGCTGACGACGTTCCCCGTAACAGGAGGTCCATCGTTAGTCTTGACCATTCGCCAGGGAAGGCGTTGTTAACTAGTTCTAGCAGGAGTTGAACGCGCTCTCCTCCGTCGATGCCAGCGACGGCTTCCTTAGGGACACCAGGATCGGCAGCGCGATTTATCACATTAGAAAGCAGAGCGTCACGGTCTGTGGAAGGTGTCGGGAAGGTTGAGATAAGCCGCATCACGTTCTCTGCGACGCTTATGCCGAGTGAGTCTACGGCACAGAGTCGAGCAGCTTTCGGAATGGACTCAAGCTTCGTAGAAACAGCGGTTTGTATTTTCGAGTCCGTGAAACAATTTGGATCCTTCTGCAGGTACTCCAGGATTTCATCGACCGACTTAGGCGCTTGCAGCTCACTCACGTAGGCCCTTTCAAGTGACCCCATAAAGGCATCTTCTGCCATGCTTTCGTGACGCCGGTCGAAGTTTTCCAGGCGACGAGGGGGATTCCTTCCCGCGATCTCTTGACCCTCGGCGGCGTTCGCAGGGCTCTTAAGGTTGAAGAAAGTTACGCGCCCCTTATCAGCGCCTAGAACCTCGACAAAAGTTGAGAGCCCATTCAGCTTCACCTCGGCAACGATTACCGATGGCTCTTTGAGGCCCTGGAAGAGATAAAGCAGGTGATGCCGCGCACGAGAGCCAGGCGCGATGCTCCAGTCATCAGTTTGGCTTGATGGCGTTGTGGAGCCACTCGCTGATGTACCCGAGCCGCCTCTAGCGTCAGTCAATTGGGAGAGCGTTGAGCCAGAGCCAGAGCCAGAGCTAGAGCTAGACCCCGAAACATCCAATTTCGGAACTGTTACTACCTCACTATTCAAAAAATGTGAAAGGACCTTTGATAGCGTTCCGGGATCCAGGGAGGATAAAGCCGGAGCGCCATTCGCTGAAACCCAGTCATTTCCCTTGAAATCATACGTATAACCATCAGGCGAAAATGCCTTGTTGAACGCACACTCAAACCATTTTTGCCGAAAAGTTGCTCGTACAGGAGATTTGTTGACCTCATCACGAGCTAATGGATAACGCTTGCCTGCGATCAGAGCGCCGCTGGGATCGGGAAGTTCCCGCATCATCCTCAGCCAAGTGGCCGGACTATTTTCTAGAAGCCTGCGAGACAGAATCTCGCCCCTCGGAGTGCCGTAAAAAAACTCGCCGCTCTGAGGGTCGGAAGGAAAGTGCCGGCGATCCTCTGTTAGGCGGAGCAAGGTCTCGTAGAGAAACGCCTGATTAGCCCTATTGCCGTTGCTGCAGATGTCTTTGAGCTGTGTGGCGAAATCATTGCCCTGGGCGCTCTGCAGAGCGCGGCTTAGAGCTGAGACGGCATGGTCAGATTCCGACAGATACTCGAAAAGGCCTACAGGCTCCTGAAGAGACCTGAGGAGATCCTGGTTCTTTAAGGCATTCAATACCTGATTATCCAGGCCGTCTAATGCCTCCTCGATTAAGGAGACGCTCTCCGGCGAACAATTAGCGGCGCGCAACCGTTCGGAGAGGTCTTTGCTTACACTGTCAATCTGCCCGCGTAATTGAACGGCGAGGGACGAATGATTTGGTGAGGGCGAGGCCATGTGTAAAGTCCTACTGAAAAACTCAAGCAGGTTATTGCTCTCTCCAACCTAAACGTTGCGTAAAAGATAATACGAGAATTGACGCAACCGGCGAGATGCCAGTCGAGTAGATTAGGTCGCTTACCGACAGCGACAGCTAAATCGATCCAAAAACCTCTCTTTAGGCCTTAAAGAGACCGCTCCAAGCACCTGAAAAAGCGCATTTTTATCACAATTTGCGCACAAAACCGACAGGTTAGGTATCACAGCGGCGGCTGCACGCAATAACAGAGATAGACCAAGGATCGGCGCGGGGTTTGTTTGAGCGTTGTGACCGTATGAGAGTTTTATCCGTAATAGCGCTGTTTGCTGCACTTCTGGTGCCCGTGTCACTGCACGCCCAGACAGGAACAGATGAGATCAAGGGGTTTTGGCAGAAGGGCGATGCCGTCAACTGGCGCGCGTCTGTGCAGGAGACTTCTTCGGCAGGCGTGGTCTACAGAGACTACCCGATGGCTGTCGATGCGGTGAAACAGCAGCCAACTAACGCGCTTCCGCAGCCTGCAAATCTCGCCGCTAATCAGCAGATTCCTCAGCAGCCACCCGTCCATGAGCCGGCGCTCTCTCGGGACCAGATCGTGGCTCGGTACGGCTCACCAGAGCAATTCACTCCGATTCGGGCACAGAAAGATGCACCGCTTGAGATGCAGGGGCTGTTTGCGGCGCTCAACAGCGGCGACAAGGAGCTGGCTTGGCAGTACTCGGTTGCTCTCGCGCGCCGAAATACCGAGATGCAGAACGTGGTGGCGAAGGCCACTGACTACCAGCTTTTGGCGATGGAGGCGCTCGGAATGAGGCCTCAGCAGGAGGTTAACCTTGAGAAAGAGACGGTGAACCCAAACCGCCTTGAGCTCAAGGAGCTGATGGACAAGACGCGCCAGCAGGAGCTTGAGCGCAAGATCGACCTTGAGCGCGCGTTGCGGGAGCAGGGGGCACAGGCTGAAGCCGGTGTGGCTGCTCTTGAGGCGGAGCAGCGCCGTATCTCCGAGATTCCAGTAGATCCCGAAGGAAAAGTTAAGGTGCTGATATTCTTTGATGAAAAGGATAGCTCGCTGCATGACCTCACTAACGTGTTGAGGCCACTAAGAGATTCGTTCGAGAAGGATCCTTCGGTCAGCTTCGTAGGCTTAACCAAGCGAACTTACGCGCTTCCTGCCCTCAAAAAGATGAGCGCTGCAAGCTCCTTCCCCTTCCCGCTGCTAAATGGAGAAGCACTCGCCCAAGAGCTGCGGATACAGAGTTACCCAACCGTTCTGTTCTTGGCAGTTACCTCCAAGGAGACATACCGGATTGAGGGGGTTCGGGCGAGCAAGGACTTAGCCCAGGTAATTCACACGATGAAGGGGCAGCAGTAGGCAAGTAGTATGGTGAGCCGGCGAGTACCATTTCGGATCTCCGCTATCGCCCTCCTGGCAAATTTGGCGCTGCCTCTTTGCTATGGAGTCACTCTAGCGCACGCCGGCCCCGCCCAGAATCTGATGGAGAAGAGCATTCCCTCTGCAGAGAAGCAGAAAAGCTCCTCGTCTCTGGCCGCACTAACCAGCTCAAATGCTACAATTGGGATAGGATCCCCCAAGAATAAGAATGCAGGCAGCGGCGGAGAAGGTGGCGGGGGAGAGAGCCTAGAGATAGACGGCGGCGGCAACAACTACCAGTTTGACCAACTTGCCATCGCCCCACTGAAGGGCATGCGCCAACTCGCCGACTCTCAGCCCATTCAGAAGATGTACAAAGATCTCCTCACCAAGAGTGTGCCAGTCCTCTTTCAGACGATGATGATGGTGGAGAATGGCGCGGGAACAGGCTTCGCTGCCTCCATGAACGCCGTCTCAAGCCTCGAGAGCAACCTCGTAGAAACCCAGCGATTCTCCATGGAGCTCATGGACATGACAGACGTCACGGGTCAGCTCAAGTACGCATACGCTGGGCGAATTCACCAAGCATTCGAGAGCGGCGAAGTCGATAGCTGGCCAGCCGCCCTCTACGTCGCAAGCGGTGACGCAGCCCAAGGCGATTTGGGCGATTTTGACGAGCTTCCCGACACATCAGCGCCGTTCACCCTCGACAGCATGCCCGAGGCAGAGTCAGGCAGCAGCGGCACACCGCAGGACGAGTTGAAGTTCGTTGAACAAAAGCTGATGACGCAAAAGGCGGCAGAAGCGGCAGACCCGGAGAAGCAGCACTCAAATCAGGACCTTGAAGCGCTGCGTAAGGAGTACATCGACCTCGTAGGCGACTGGACGATTAAGGCAGAGAGCGTCGGCACCGACAAGCTTCAGCGTCGTTACAAAGTTCAGCGAGAGAAGGGAGAGAAGCAAGAGGAGCGAAGAGGCTTTGAGCGGCGCCAGTACGAAGAGAGCAAGCAGGTGTGGGAAAGCATCCTGAAGCTCCTCAACAAGGTCTGCGAGTTTAAGGTAAATAACGCAAACAACTCTCGTGAGCCGACGCAGAAGCAGTTGTCAGCCCAGGCAACTAACTGGGATGCCGACAGCTGGAAGGACGCCAGCGCTCCGGATATCCTCATGACGGAGAACCTGCTTCAGCAGCTCTTCATGCTGTCCAAGCCGAGCAAGGAACTCCAGGACATCACCTGCTCGGATGAGTATCCAGAGAGAGTGATCTTCCCGTTCGACGTGCAATTTTCCGAAGCCAGCAGCGACGAGCCGGATGCTTGCCATCCCGGGGGTGTCGGAGAGGGTGAGCCTAGGCCCTGCAATCGCTACATCGTGGTCAACAAGATGGCGATTATCATCGGCACGTCGCGTGCGCTGCACACCTATGATGCACTCGATCGCATCTCTCAGAGGTTCGCCCTCGAT
>OMIG01000165.1 GCA_900299035.1 Pseudomonadota bacterium | reverse complement strand
TGAAGAGAAGATTCGCTCGGCGGTGACCCCAAGCTGAGCGACTGCTCGACTGGGCGCTACGGGTGGGTCGGGCATTGGCGACGGGACGCTAAGAGTAAATCGCGCAATCTTGAATGGACGCCTCGGCGATGCTGCTCCTTTCGTCCGTAGCGCCGGCTTTCTAGCCGGCAGTGAAAGGGTTTGATTGGCAGCGGTATCCGTTGAGGCTCGTCAGCTAAAGAGCTGAGCTGCCAAACGAGAGAGCAATGATCCTCATGCCCCTTCACTGCCGGCTAGAAAGCCGGCGCTACGGGTGAAGCGCGCATTGTCGAGCAGGCGCCTCGTGCGACTCGTTAGGCTAAGAGCTTAGGCTACTGCTCAAGCTCCTCTGCCTCGCCACCAACCTCTTCCGACTCTGTAGTCCCGGCAGCGACATAGGTGCCCTTGGCTCCGCGGTTCCACACGCGAGCGGAATCAGCGCCGGGGCCGTTGAGATCCTTGCGCTCGCGGAAGAGGTGCTTGGGAACCACCGCTTGAGGGAGGAACCCTCCCTTCACGAGGCCAGCCAGAAGGCGCTCTGCCGCGATGCGGTGAGCAATCTCATTTGGGTGGTTGTCGTCGCCTGGAATCACCTGCAGCCGCTCCGGCGGAATGTTCCGGTAGGCTCGCCGCAGGTCGATCATCGAGACTCCAAGCGTGCGAAGCTCCGCGCCGATGATCTCGTGCACATCGTGGAAGGGGTATCGCTCGTTCACTGCAAAGTCGAAGAGCGGGAATACAAGCGCTACGACCGGCACTTTGGCCTCATCCGCTTGCGCCTTGATGCGCTTGAGCGCGCTGCGGAAGCGCGCCAGCTCTTTTGGATCCTTGAAGAACTTCGAGTGGTAATCGATGTATCGGCTGACGCTCTGCGAGTTGTGAATGCGGGTTGCGATGAGCCCAAGCGTCTTCCACCACGAGAAGACCTTCCACGTGAGCCACTTGGGCTTGAACAGCTCCTCGCGCTCGCGCTGCGAGAGGATGTGCGGCTCTGCGTCGTTGAGGGTGATCTCGAGCACGAGCAAGTCAGGCTGCTCTGCCAGGGCTTTCTTGACGAGCTGAGTTTCAGTCCCTGTCGAGGCGCCACTCTTTCCGCGGTTGAGCACCTCCACCTGGGGCGCGCCGGCGTTCATGTTGAGCATCTGCTCAAGCTGCTTGGGGAAGGTGTCCTGAAGCTGCATGTGCGGGGCGAAGGTGAATGAGTCACCGACCACAGCGATGCGGAAGGCACCCGACGGCTTTGCGTGAGGGTCGGAGTCTTGCAGAGTCTTAGAGCCCTCGGGGAGCACGTACACAAACGGCCGGTCAGTCCACTTCACTGGCTTGAGCGAAACAGCCAGCACGCGAACTACTATCTCTACAGCCACAAGGCTTAGCAGGAGCCCAAGAGCCAAAAGCAAAAGCTTAGCGCCACGACTTACCGGTTGTGTGGGAGACTCGTTCATAGGCCCAATGAAGTGTAAGGAACGGTACTCTCCGGGCCCGTCTGTGTAAATACTGCCGGACGGCTCATTTCATGGGGTTACATCGCCTCATGGCTCCGACCCAGGCAGCACACCGAAGTTTGCCTTGCCTGCCTCGCCGCCACACGTACACTAGTAGAGTGGCGCAAGCTCATTGTGAGGTTTTTGCATGCTGTATCTGTTTAGCGTATCGCGTTCGCGTCGAGCTCTTGCAACATTCGCAGCCACTCTCGCCCTAGTCTTACCCCTCAGCGCCGAAGCCCAAGATAGGGCCCACATCAGCCGCTGCCGCGATGACGGCGGCGTCGACCAAGGGGGACCAGACTGCAGAGACACTCCGCTGCCTCCTGTTGAGGAAGACACCTGCAACTCTTCCCTCATCAATCAGGTGCTCAGCCAGTGCGGGAACAGCTCTAACCCCGACCCCAGGCAATGGTACAGCATCACCAACCACTGCAACACCAAGGCCCACGACGTCTTCCGCGCCTGTGAGTCTCAAGGATTTGAGGCGCGCTACATTTCGTTGAGCTGCAAGGGCTCCCAAGTTGGGCATAACGTCACTACCTGTAAGGTGAGCGGACAGTGGCTGGTGTTCAACATCGCTAGCGTTGAAGACGTCGGCGGCCCCTACCGAAGCCCACGCCTTCCCCAAAAGGAGATCTGTCGGATGATGGCAAGGCCCGAGGGGTGTGACTGCCAAGCGAAGGTGCTGCCTGAGCCGCCGAAGGAAGGCCCTGAAACAGACCCGAACTTTTGTGCGAACGAAGCCAGAGAAAAGCTCAAGAAGAAGGCCTCCCAAGCAGAGTGCCTGAAGTGCTGCCAAGAGTTTAAGGAGATCGAAGTCGACCAAGCCGAGCTGCGGGAATTCTCTTGCCGCAACTTCAAGCGAGAGTGCGTTGACAACCTCCAAACTGGGCTGCCCTCCGAGATGCTTTACTGGGGCCTCATCGCTGCGTGGCGCTGTGACCAGTGGCCGAAAGCAGCCCTTGTGAAGTTTAACCAGTGCGAGCGGGCTTGCCAGAAGGCATTTCCGGAGAAGCCGGCAGCTCCAAAACCGATTCGAAGGAAGCGCTAGGGTGGGGCTCGCCACTGCTGGGGACGCCCCCACTCTAGCGAGAGTGCTCTAAGACGATTGTGGGCCAGAGCTCTGAACTGCCTGCAGGTTCGCTTGCAGCTCCGTCGTGCCGTTAAAGGTGTTGAGGTCGGGGCGGCACACGATGTCGACGATGTTGTTGGGCTTGAGCGCCGGGTGCGACGGCTGTCGCCACATGACTCCGGAGATGAAGCGCTTGCCGTCGCTGAAGGAGGCCTTGAGGTGTGCGCCCTTTAGCTCCTTGACCTCCCGAACGCGCAAGTTCCTGAGCAGGACCAGCGGCGCTGGGTTGCCCATGCCGAAGGGCGCAAGAGCGGCCAGCTCGTGGACGAGGTCGATGGTGACCTCGTCGAGCGTCGTCTCGGTGTCTGCGTCCACGAAAGGCACAACTTCTATCTTCTCAAGCCGCTTCTGGCACTCGCCTACGAAGGCTTTCTTGAAGCTCTCGAGGTTCTCTTCTTTCACTGAGAAGCCGCCAGCCCCCTCGTGGCCGCCGAACTTCATGAGGTGCTCGCTGCACGCCCCTAGCGCGTCGACGACGCTGAATCCCTTGATGCCGCGCACGGACCCCTTGAAGACGCCCGGCGTGTCCATGCCCATGACCGCCGACGGGCGGTAGAAGTGCTCCACGAGCCGCTGCGCAACGATTCCGATGACGCCGGTGTGGAACTCTGGATTCCATACGACGAGGCCCCAGTCAGGGCCACCGCGGCTCTCGACTATCTTGATAGCCTCCTGCTTAACTGAGCTTTCAACCTCTTGGCGCTCAGCGTTTAGCTCGTTTAACTGGCGCGCCAGCTTGTCTGCAACGGCTGACTCCTTGGTGGTCAGCAGCTCTACAACCAGCTCCCCGTGCACGATGCGCCCTGCGGCGTTGAGGCGTGGCCCGATGCCGAACGAAACGTCGCCACATCCGACGTTTCCTTTGATGCCGATGACGTTTCGCAGCGCGCGCAGCCCTGGCCGGTTGGTCTCAGAGAGAATTTCGAGGCCGCGCTTGGCGATGACCCGATTGAGCCCAACGAGCGGGACCATGTCGCAGATGGTGCCGAGGCAGGCCAGGTCGAGGTAGCGCTTGGCGTCGACGTCAGTCGCCTGAAGCTCGCGCTTGAGGGCGACGACGAGGTACCACGCGAGCCCGGCGGCGCACGCGATCCCCTTTGCAAACCCGCAGCCGTCTTGGTGCGGGTTAATGAAGACGTCGGCAGGCGGCGGGTCTGCGCTGATGTGGTGGTGGTCGACAACTACGGTCTTAAGGCCGAGCGCCTTCGCTGTCAGGATCTCTTTGACGTTGGTAGTGCCGAAGTCGATCGTGAGCAGCAGCTTAAATCCCTGTGCCGCGATCTCTCGCACGGTCTTCTCGTTGAGTCCGTACCCGTCGACGAAGCGGTCTGGGACGAAAACTTTTGAGGCAACGCCGGCTGAGTTGAAGAAGTCGTGCACGACCGACCCGCCAGAGAGCCCGTCGACGTCGAAGTCGCAGCAGATCGCAACCTTGCCTCCCTCGCGGTGAACGTCACCGATCAGCTTTGCGGCCTGGGCCAGGTTCTTGAGCCGCGAAGGGTCAGGCAGCCCCTTGCTCAAGGTTGGCAAGATGTAGTTGGCCAGCTCCTCTCCCGGTGAGAAGCCTCGGGCGGCGAGGATGCGCGCCACCACCGGATTTGTCTTTAGCTCCTTGGCGATCGCATCGGCCGCCTCAGGGTTCTGCGGCTTGAGGCGGATCCCTTTGTTGACGCGGGAAGAAGCTGGCTCGTTTCTGAAAGCTGGAATTGCCATAGGTGAGGTCGGCATCTATACCACCGTTTCAGTTTAAAGTCTCGATACTTCGCTTCCCTGAGTTTCGTGCCTGTTAGGCTCCCTCTGAGCAGCGCACACGCGTGCGGCCCTACATCCGCGGCATCAGCCTGGGGTGGGTGTTAGAGCATGTAACCAGGCGATACTTGTTCGATGCCTTAACGCGTTCGCCGTTTCGGGCGCTTGGCGAGATATTCTTTGAGCGCCGCTTCGTACCCTTGGAGACGACGTGGGTCGGCTAGCTTTCGAACTCTCGGCACCGAGGCCCAACGCCAGCGCCTAAACTCAGGCTCCTCGTGCGCGCACAGGTCGATGTCGCTGTCTTTGCCGATGAACTCTACCATCCAGAAGGTCTGCGACTGCCCACGCCACTTGCCCTTGGCGTAGCTTGGAACCTTGGCCCAGTCGTACCTGTGGGTGGCGGCGAGCTTCTTGATGCTGCCGATAGTGCGGCGAGCAATTCCGAGCTCTTCTTGCAGCTCACGCACCACGTTTTGCCGGAGCGAATAGCGCTTCTCAGCGCCGCCTTGCGGGAACTGCCAATGGGCCTTCTTGTTGAGGCGCTCGCCAAGGAAGAGCTGCCCGCGCTTGTTGTACACAAGCATGCAGACGTTCGGTCGGAGAGGTAATTTCCGTTTCGCCATAGAGACGAGCGAAGTGTCACACATCCTTGGCAAAAAGGGACTAGCTCATGTGTGCTCCTTGGCAAAAATTCATAGTCCCCTCCCCCATTCCATCAAACACGTGCACGTGAACGTACTCGTAAACGTGAACGT
>OMIG01000164.1 GCA_900299035.1 Pseudomonadota bacterium | reverse complement strand
TCGGCCCGGTCCAGGGGTACGTTCACGTGCACGAGCACGTTTACGTATTGAGGAGGGGGAGTTTCGGGGTCAGCGAAGTGTTTTCACCCCTCTTTACCCAAGAACTCATCGGCCTGACGAGCTGAGATCTTTCCCTCACACACGAGAGCTCGCAACGAGGTGAGCCAGGGGGTGAAGGCCCCTCTTGGCAGCCGCTCAAGCAATTCCGTCTCTGAAGCGCTCACGAGCACGGCCTGCTTGGCTTCGCGCGACCGCAGGTCGAGCGCCTCGGCGACGACTGCCCGCCCACTGAAGCCGGTGTGCTGGCAGTCTTCGCACCCCGCTGGCGCAAAGGCCTCGCAGCCAAGCGAGCGCGATGCGATGTCGTCTCTGCGTTTGCACGAGCTGCACAGGATTGGGACGAGCCGCTGCGTCAGCACTAGCGATACGGCTGGCACTGCGCGCTCTCTCGCCACGCCGAGCGAGTTGAGCCGCTCAATAGCCAGCAGCGCTGAGCCTACGTGGAGCGACGAAAAGGTGAGGTGGCCTGTCGCCGCCGACTCAAGTGCGATGCGCGCTGACTCTTGGTCGCGCATCTCTCCAATCAAGATAACGTCTGGGTCGTGACGCAGAACCGAGCGAATGGCTTTTGGGTACGTGAGCCCCTGCTCTTCTTGCACCCCTACCTGGACCACGCCCTGCACAGGGACCTCGACCGGGTCTTCGACTGTCACCACGTTTCGCCCCGCATCCTTCAGCTCACGCAGCGCTGCGTACATCGTGGTTGTTTTTCCGCTGCCGGTGGGGCCGGTGAGCAGCACTACCCCTTGCGTGCGGCGCATCGCTCCGCGCAACGCCGCAAGCACCACGGGGTGCAGCCCGAGCTCGGCGATCCTGGGCGCCGACCGCGCCTGCATGAGCCTCACCACAGCGCTCTCTCCGCACACGGCGGGCAGCGTGCTGAGCCGCGCGGAGCGCTCTCGTCCTGCAACGGTGAAGCGGAATGCGCCATCTTGCGGAAGCCTCTTGCAGGTCACGTCGAGCCCAGCGAGCGCCTTGAGGCGTGCTATCACCTGCTCGTGCAGAGATGCTGGGTACGGCTGAGCCTCTTGGCTCATCAACTCTCCGTCGAGACGAATTTTCACTATCGCGCCTTCCTTGACCGGGCAGAGGTGCAGGTCCGAAGCCCCCCGCACTGCGCCGAACTCAAGCAGCGCCGAGAGAAACTTTGCGGCATCTCCCCTTCCTTCGGGGGGCGCAGCCTCGGCGCGGCCGAGAGGCTCCTGTCTGCGCCGCTGCGATATCTCACACAAGCCGCTCGCGAGCCGCTCATCGGAGCCCAGGTAGGCTCGCTCGATGCCTTCTGCAAGAGCTTCGCGAGAGACAACAGTGAGAGAGACCTCGATGCCGCACAGGAACCGCAAGCGCGCGCGAGACGCTGGCGTGTCTTCAGCGCTGGCGCAGTGGAGCGTCATTTTTTGGCCTGCTCTCAGCAGCGACAGCGGCAGCACGCAATGAGCAGCTGCCTCGGCGAGCGAGAGAAATGAGCGAGCCTCTTGGCTGGAGCAGCGTGCGATATCCTGAGGACTAAACGCCGAGGCCGATGTGGCACCGATCGGAAGCCGCTCGTCGTGCGATAGGGAGTGTGAGTTTTCCATGCTGGGGGTAATCGGGGGCCGGTGGGCCAGAGTTGCCTTGCGGCACAATCGGGTTACGCGTTCAGGCAGAAGCCGCCCGGGTTAAGCTGAGCTGCTGCTCAAAAATGTGCCAAATATACGGAATCATGAATATTTCGCGTTTTTGATCTGGCTCGCGTGGGGTGGTAAAACTTCATTCGCATTCAGGGCGGCCACCACCGAAACCACCTTGGGTCGCTCGTAGTATCGCCTACCCTTCATGAACGTCGCAGCATCCGCAGCCCTACTACTTCTCGTGCTCGGCTTTGCCGGAGGCGCGTGGCACCCCTGGAGCCCCAACATCCCTGCGATCATCCCCGCTGGTCGCTTTCCGGTCATGGCCGGCCTGCTTCTGTTAACCGTAGCCTGCGCTCGCTCGCTTCTCTCTGAACATCGGCTGCCGCGACTCAAAGAGCTAACGAGCCCCACCGTGTGGTCGCTGGGCCTGGTGGCGTTTTTCTTCTCTGACTGGGTCGTCCGTCCCTGGGGCTTCTTCCCTGACCCCTTCTCGCGCGGGCCGATCATCGTGGGTGCTCTCGTGTGCGCCTGGTTCCTCACCGTGCGGTGGACAGCGGCTCTAAAGCTTTGGGCTCTGGCTTCTATCGTGCTCATCGCCGCCGCTTTCTTCGCTGAGTCGCAGGGCAGGCTGTTAATGGCGGACGACCACGCCATGTTTCTCTTCCGGCTCAAGCTGCTCAAGGAGCACTTCCCAGCGATTCCATTCTGGTCGCCGCTCTGGAATGCCGGGTTCGACGCGCGCGACTTCTTCGCAACCGGGGCGCTGAACGCCTTCCTCATCTCGGCCCCGCTCGTCTACCTCTTCCCCGTTGAAAGCGTCTACAACCTCATAATCGCGGGAATCTTGTGGGGGCTTGTTCCAGCATGCTCTTTCGCTGCCTCTCGGCTCCTGGGCGGCAAGAAGACGACTGCGTGGCTGGCCGCCGCGCTCTCTGTCGCTGTGAGCCTCCTCTGGTACCGCTGGGCGCTCAAGTACGGAACGGTTGGCTTCATGACGAGCTCTGCTCTCTTCCCGCTCGTCTTCGCGCTCTCGCTGCGCTTCATCGAGAGCCCCAAGCCGCGCTGGCGGGACTGCCTGGCGCTAGTCGTGAGCGCAACGCTGATGTTTCTGTGGTCCCCTTCTGCGCTCGCGGTGCTGCCGCTCGGCGTGCTGGTCATCCTCAGGCTGCCGCGCCTGATCCTTTCCCCGCGGCACATCACCACAGCACTCCTCATCGTGTGCCTCAACCTGCCGTGGGTCTCCATGATGTGGACCGTCTCGAAGGTGGGAAACTTTCTCAACGCCGAAGGGTCCGGCGCTCCCTCGACGATTCAGGCCTCTGTCGAAGAGGGCACGCAGCCCAAGCAAGAGGCGGCCACCGGTGATGCTCCGGAGCCGTTCACTCCCCCGACCACTGGCCCAAGCTTTAGGCATCGCGCCGGCAAGCTCGACCTCCGTCGCGGCATGCAGGAGCTTCACAGCCAGGCGCAGACAGTAAACCCGCTCTTGGCCCTGTTCGCAGTGCCGGCAATTTTGGCTCTCGGCGGGCGCAAGCGGCTCGCGTACGCCCTCTCTGCTGGCTGGCTCCTCTTCCTCGGCACCTTCGGCGTTTCGCTCAAGCCTCAGCTCGAGCTAGACCGCATGGCGACCATGGCGGCTATGCTCGCCGCAGCGCCGGTTGCCGCCTACCTCTACAACCTCTTTGAGGCGGCTAAAACGAGCTTCTGGCATCGGGCAGCTGCTGTGGCTGCGGGAGGCTTCCTGCTCGCTTCGCCCCTTGCAGCATCAACAGTCGTGCAGAACCACTCAAGCGAGCGCTACCAGTTTCGTGGACAGGAGATGACCTCGCTGACAGAGTTCCTGTCCGGCCTCTCAACCTCCGGGCGAGTGCTCTTCTCCGGCTGCATTCTGCACGAAATCGACGGGGCTCACATCGCGCCGGTGGCCCTGTGGACGAACAAGCAGCTCCTCGCTACGAGCTACGCGCACAACATCTGGCAGTACACGCAGCCGATTCCCCGCGACTTTCTGCTCCGCAAGGATGACGGCATCCGAGAGTGGCTCGACTTAATGAATGTGACAGTGATCTTTGCGCACGAGCCGACCTGGGTAGAGTACTTCCGCAAGCGCCCGAGTGAATACCGCGAGATCTACGCGGGCTCTCGGCTGTTCGCCTTCGAGCGCGTCGCCTACTCGCCGACGTTCTTCCTGCAAGGCGAAGGCAGCGACTATACCTTTACTTCTGGGTCGGTCACCTTTACGCCAAAGACCGAGCGAGTGGTGCTCAAGCTCCAGCACTTCCCGTTCCTCTCAAGCTCTGGCTGCAAGCTCTCCGCCTTTGAAGCAGCTCCAGGAGTGTCTCTGGTCGAGCTGTCGAGCTGCACGCCGGGACAGCCCGTGACAATTAAGTCGGTATCGCCACTCGACCGGCTGTTCTCCAAGGGAGCGCGCACCACATGATCGGCATGCTCAGAGCTGTCCTAGCCTTCCTTCTCGCGGCTGCGGCCGTAACTGCCCCGGTGTTTATGCTGGCCCCTGTCTCTGTCGACGCCGATGCTCACGTCGGCCCCTGGACGGCTTTGGCGAGCTTAAACCTGAACGCCTTCCACTTCTGGCGCTCGGACTCCTTCGTGCGCTTATTTGCTAGCAGCCTCTCGCTGCCAGCCGCGGCGTTTCAGATGGTGATTATGCTGTGCGGAACATGGCTCGCCATCCGGCAGCACTCGGCTCACTTCGCTCGCACGCCTGCCCTGCGCTGGCTAGTGAGCGCGGTCCCGTGCCTTGCGGTGCTGTCGTTCGTAGGGCTCGACCGTTTCGTCATCGGCTCGCTTGCGTGGATGCCGCTGCTCTCGATGATGCTCTTTGCTCTGCTCAACGCGACACGAGCAAGCTACGGCGCTCGTGTGCTTCCGCTCTGGGTGATGGCGCTCTTCGTCTCGGTCCAAAACAGCGCCAGCGCTAATCAGTCCTCCGTGTGCACCGGTCTGGGTGCGCTCTTCATCGCTCGATACTTCTGGGAGCGCAGCCAGGATCGTCGCGCACTCAAGGTGCGAGAAGCGCTCGCTCTCGCCACGGTTGCGCTCGGCCCTGCGCTGTGGGTTGCAGTCACTGCCCCAACGGTGCCCCTGCCCGCCTACCCACAGGACGCCCACGTCGTTCCGGAGTCTGGAACGAGCCTCCTGTACCACGCGCTGGTTGGGCCGGCCTACCCTGTGCTGACGCTCGACAGGATAGCCGCTGCGGCGCTGTACATGCCTGGCAGCGCACTGCTGCTCGCCGTCTCGCTTGCGCTGCTGGTCACGGGCGGCAGGGGCGCCACCCCGAACCAGAAGCGGCTCCTGCTAGGCACCGCGGCAGCTGCCGTGTGCCTCGTTCTCGACTCGGCCCTGCCGTACGACCTCTCGCTCATCGCCCCACTTGCGACGCTGTCGCGACTTCTGCCGTGGGGCACCGTGGTGCCGCTCGTGTCGGTTGCAATCGGGCTGGTTGCTTGGCTCGTCGCAGTTGCTGCCCTTAGTCACTCCTCACGCTTCGTGCTCGCGCTGGCTTGCACGGCCTCACTGCTTGGCTCCTTCATCGTTTCGCCCGAGCTCTTTAGCCCTTCCCTGGCAGCCTATCTCGCTCCGAGCGCTAGCGCAGAGGTCCGTCGCCTCGTTGCTTCGCCCTCCTCTTCGGTAATTCGGAATCTCCTCCGCCAAGACCCCCTGTTCCTCGACCACATCGACTACTATCACCACAAGGCTTCTGGCCACTTTCACGATCTCTTCCGGCAGGGCGGCTCCTACTCGCTGGCTCCGTCTGTGCCGCTGCGTGACCCGGCTCAGCCCGGCAGGCCACGCCTCTCAACTGGCATAGCCCGCCAGGTTGGCGGAGAGCTCTGCACGGCGAAGCTCCCGAAAGAGACGCTGGTGTCAGGCGTCGAGATCTCCCCCGGCAGGAACTGGGGCGACTTTCCGCGAAGCATGACAATCTCTGCCGGGCCGTGCGACCGTGCATCAGCCAAACATGTCGTCACTGTCGACGGCTGGCAGGGGCCGCTGCTCTTCACGTCAGACGGCTTTCCGTACTGGGGGCGCCACCACTTCGTGAGGGTGATCTTCCCGCAGCCCGTTTCAGCGCAGTGCCTCTTCGTTGAGCAGACTGGCACGGCGCCGTACGACTGGAGTGTTGACCAGGTCAAGGTCTTGTCGACCCACCCGCAACTCGACACGGCAGGCTCGAGCCCTGCGCCCGCGACACCTTAACCATGATAATCGCCGCTTCCAAGACGGTGGGGGGCGGCTGTATCCTTCAGCAATGAACGACGCTCACCTCCACATCATTCTCGTCCACATTCCAATCGTCCTAGTTCCGGCTGGAGCCGTGATGCTGCTTGTGAGCCTGGCTCGACGGACCCAGGCGGCCTCGACCGCGGCGTTGTCGCTCCTTGCCGTGGCGACGATCTTTGCTGTTCCGGCTTTCTTGCTTGGCGAGGGCGCAGAGGAAATCGTCGAGCACCTGCCTGGCATCTCAGAGAGCCTCATTGAAAATCACGAGGAGGCTGCTGACGTGGCGCTCTGGCTCACGGTAGCAACCGGACTCGCCAGCGCCGCGTCGTTGCTGGGGTTACTGCTGCGGCAGAATTGGGCTAGGCACTCACGCCTTGTAGCGCTGCTCCTAGCCATCGTCGCGTCAGCGTCGCTCAGCTACGCTGGCTCGGAAGGGGGGAAGATTCGCCACCCCGAGGCGTACGCTACCTCCGAAGCAGGGTCCCAAGATAACGATGATGACTAGCGGGCTCGGGGCAGGGTCTAAAGCCCGCGGCCCACAGGAGTGCGGTAGCACGCTCCCTAGTCCTTTCTAAATATCAGGCAACTTCTCAGCTCTCCCTTCCGAACTCCTCCTTGCAGGCCCTAGCAGAATTCCGCTGGCCCGCTAGGAAAAGCAGGAGGAGCCTATGAACCCAGAAGACCAGCGCACTAATTGCGCATTCCCAAACTATTTCTCAGATACCTTCGCCCCAGCCGTTCAGGATCGGCTGCCGGCGCCTGACTCGATCGCCTCAACCGTCATAGACCACGTAACGAAGCTCCCCACTTTCGTCGACACAGTGTCGAGGGACCTGTGCGACGACGGACGGATGGGCACCGAGAGCCGAGACGCCGCTGTCGGCTTCATCAGCCGCTCGGGCACAACGGGTGCCATAGCTGTCGCCGGAACTACCCTCGCTGGCATCGCGCTCGCAGCTGGGGGGACGCCTCTTGCCGTAGTCGGCGCTGGCGTAGCCGCCGTCGCAGTGCTGCCGCCTCTGGTTGAGTGGACGGTCAACAAGGTCGGCGGGTTCTTCGGAGACCTCTTCGCCGGGGTTACTTCTGATCGATCTTGACCTCGATGCGGCGGTTCTTGGCGAGGGCATCAGCACTGCCGCCTGCGTCGAGCGGCTGGTGCTCTCCGTAGCCGATGGCGGCCAGGCGGTTCGGCGGGATGCCTTGCTCTGCCAGGAATTTTACCACTGAGATGGCGCGCGCTGTCGAGAGCTCCCAGTTTGATGGGAACTCGGAGTTGCTGATCGGGAGCTTGTCGGTGTGGCCCACGACGCTCAGGATCCAGTCGACGTCCTTCGGCATCGCTCTAGACATTTCCTTGAGCGTCTCGGCGAACTTCATCAGCTCCTGCTTTCCTCCGTCTTGCAGCTCAGCCGAGGCAGACGCGAAGAAGACTTCCGAAGAGAAGACGAAGCGGTCGCCAACGATGCGGATGTCAGGGCGGTTGCTGAGCACCTTCTTGAGCTTGCCGAAGAACTCAGAGCGGTAGTCTGCCAGCTCTTCGGCCTTCTTGATGAAGGCGAGGTTTAGCTTCTTGTTGAGGTCCTCAAGGCTCTTGTCCTTCTCGACCACCTTGGCTTTCTCAGCGTCGAGGTCCGCCATGAGGAGCCGGAGCTTCCGGTTGAGCTCGTCGACCTGTTGGCCTATCGCCGCGAGCTGTGCAGCCATCTCAGCCTTGGACTTGTCAGTGACCGTGAGCTTCTGCTCACTGGCTTGGAGGCTCGCTTCGAGGGTCTTGCGCTGGACCTCCAGGTCAGCAGCCAGCTTCTCCTTCTCCGCGAGCAAGGCCTTGATGGCCGCAAGCTGCGCTGCAAGCTCAAGCTTCTCCTTCTCGGCCGCCGTCAGCTTAAGCTCGCTGGCAGCGAGGCTTGAGTCAACTTTCTTCTTCTCCGCCCCGAGGTCCGTGGAGAGCTTCTCTTTCTCGGCTAGTGCCTGCTTTATGATGGCTATCTGCGCGAGCACTTCGAGCCGCTCCTTCTCGCTCGCAGAGAGGCTCAGGTCGAGCTTCTTGTTCTGGGCTGCGAGGTCGTTGGACTCCTTCTCCTTGCTGGCGAGCAGCGCCCTAATCGACGCAAGCTGCGCCGCTAGCTCAAGCTTCTCCTTCTCTGCTGCTGAGAGCTTCTTCTCGGTCGTGTTGAGGCTTCCGTCCAGCTCCTTGCGCTTGCGCTCAGTTTCGCCTGACACCTTCTCCTTCTCAGCAAGCGCCGCCTTGAGCGCCGCAAGCTGCAGGGCCAGCTCAAGCTTGGCTTTCTCGGTCTCTGAGAGCTTCTGTTGGCTGAGCGCGAGGCTCGCGTCGAGCTCTCGCTTTTTGCGGTCAGTGTCGCTTGCTGACTTGTCTTTCTCGGCGAGCGCTGCCCGAATCGCTGCAAGCTGAGCGGCGATGTCGAGCTTTGACTTCTCGGTCTCTGAGAGCTTCTTCTCAGTCGAGGCCAGGGTGTCGTCGAGCTTCTTTCGCTTGGCTTCGAGCTCGCCAGCGGTCTTCTCCTTCTCAGCAAGCATGGCACGGATGGCTGCCAGCTGGGCGGCGAGGTCTGCCTTCGATTTCTCGGCCGCTGTGAGCGTGTCGTCTACGCTCTTTTTCTTCGCCTGGAGCTCTGAGTAGAGACGGTCCTTCTCGCCCACGACCCCCTTGAGGGCGTTGAGCTCACCCTTGTTGCGCCCGAGCTCGTCAGCGTTTCGGCGCATCTCGTCTTCCATCTGGGTAGCCCTGAGGCGCGCCTGGTCGGCGCTAGTCTTCTCTGTCTCAAGGGTCGTCGAGAGCATGCTCACCTGAGACTCAAGCTGCGCGCTGCGCGTCCTGGCAACCTGGGCGCTCTCCTTCTCGAAGTCGAGCATTCCGGAGAGCACTCGCAGCTTCTCACTCAGCTCGCCTAGCAGCACGTCTTTGTCCGCCACGGCGCTTGAGAGGTAGAACTGTGCTGCGACCATGATCATCAGGACCACTGCGATCATCATCAGCATCGACGAGAGGGCGTCGACGTACCCTGGCCACACATCAAAGTGCCGTCTCTTTGCTCTTCGTGCGAGGTAGCTCATGCTAGTTCATCCGTGTGTCGGTTTTCTGGGCTTCAGCGGCTAACAGCTTTGCGATTAGGCGCAGCTCGTCTCGCAGCTCCGTGGTGTGGTTCGTCGCAGCACTCGAGAGCTGTCGGCTGATCTCACGGAGGCTGACGTCGACGTTTCGCACGTGCTCCTCGACGCGGGCTGAGTTGGACACGTGAATGACCTCGACCAGCTGGGCGAGAGCCGGAGTGGTTTCGTTCTGTATCTGCGTCAGCTTCGCCATGAGGACGTGGTGCGCCTTGACGTTGTCGTTGAGGGCTGCCACGGCCTCAGCGAGCGAGCGCAGGTGGCCCTGCTCAGCGATCTGGTTTTCGTGCTGCTGTCGCATCGTCTTCTGGAGCCGCTCGAGCTGCTCGGTCAGGGTGACCACCAGCGCCTCCTGGTAGTTTGCCGGCGGAATCGGCCCGACTGCGAAGGGGCTCTGGGCTTGCTGCGGCTGCATCACCTGCTCAGCGATCGCGCTGCGTCGGCCGAGCCACTCTTCAAGCTCTGAGCAGAAGAGGTTCTGCGCTCGGCCAGTCTGGAGGTCGAGAAATCCGAGGATGAGGGAGCTGGCTAGTCCGAAGAGCGATGCGCTAAACGAGACGCCCATGCCGAGGAGCGGGCGCTCAAGGCCGCTCTTGAAAGAGTTGAACACGGTCTTGATGTCACCCTCGCCAACGGATAGGCCGCCAATCACCGTGCCGATGCCGCCGACGGTCTCAAGCAGTCCCCAAAACGTACCAAGAAGTCCTAGTAGGATGAGCACGTTCATGAGGTAGCGCGAGAGGTCTCGGCTCTCGTCGACTCGCGTGAAGACGCCATCGAGCATCGCGCGCAGCGAGGTTGCCCCGATGAATGGCATAGAATCGCTCTTCTGAAGTACCGATGAGAGCGGCACGAGGAGAAAAGGCGGATCTGAGGGCAGGCCCTGCGAGCCCTTGAAGCTGTGAATCCACCGCACCGAGCGGTCGATGCGCATGATCTGGCGGTACGACGCAACGATTCCAAGCAGGAGCGTAAAGAGGATGCCGCCGTTGAAGTACGGGTTCGACACGAACGCGCGAACGAGCCCCTGGTGCACAGTGATGCACACGGCGAGGAGCGCTATCGTGAAGAGGGTCATGGTGAGGCGAGCAGCTGTCGGTCTGGTCATAAGCTTCCCTAGGTTTTTCGGGCGACTCTCCGCTGGGCCTAGCGACTGACTGAGGCTCCTCGGCGGATCGGTTGTACTCAGGGTTTAAGATGCGCTGTTCGGGGTGGAAGATCCCCCCAAACACGGGCTCTAGAGCCAATACAACCAAGCAGTTAAGCCTCCGCGCTCGGCGTCTCCCGCCGCTAGCGGCGTATTTCCACTAGGGTACAGCGCCGCCCTCCCGTACACTGATGAGAGGGTCCTGGCCCTGCTTCGTTTAACTTTCTGAGGTTTCGGCGCGTGCGGTTTAGGATCTTTCTCCAGCTTTCGCTTCTCGCTTTGGCCTTCGCCGCTACGCTGACCGCAGCACCTCTCTTCGTCACTTCAGCCTCAGCCCAGACCGCCCACTCACCCGAAGCCGCGCTTGATTGCAAAGGTGTTCCTAGCGGCAGCAATGTGCTCGACAAGTTCGGCGGGTGCTGTCTGCCTTCTGAGCAGGGCTGTGGAAAGTGCTTCGCTCCTGTGCCCAAGTGCGGGTGCGACACCTCAATCCAGCCTGACAGCTACGGCACCTGCTGCTCGTCGTCGAAGATCGCCTGCGGCAAGTGCTACGGTGTGCAGCCTGAGTGCGGCTGTGGGTCAACTGACACTCGAGACCGAAACGGCACATGCTGCCCAGCAAACAAGAAGGATGCTAACGGCATCTGCTGCTCAAGCGGCGTGATCGACTCTCAGGGCGCCTGCTGCGCCGCGGGAGTCACACCGACATGCGGGCGGTGCGGAGGGTGTCGCTCCTGCCCAACGAGCCGATGCCGAGCCGGACACTCGCTTGGCTGGCCGATGTACCACGAGCACAGCACCTCCTGCCCGGGCGGCTGGTTTAACTCTGGCCCCGTCAACATTCCCCACGGAGGAAGCTTCTCCAAGGTCACGCTGTCAGCGGACTTCCGCGTCGCGGGCAAGCAGGCCTGTTGCTACGGACAGAATCCTGGGGTGGGGTGTGCGGACCCGGGCAAGAGCGGCTGGATCTACTCGCAAAACCTGACTGGAGAGCTCATCACCTGCCCAGAGGCTGGAACGGCACGGCCGTGTACCTGCTTCGATGGCGCTATATCGTGTCAGTAGGGATTCGCGCCGCCATTCCGGCGTTTTCTCCCTCGTACTTCCAGCGTGTCGCGAGCTCTAGCCCCACTCCGGGCTTGAGCGAAACAGCCAAGGTCGCAGTGTGGCAGCGCGGGGCATCGCCGTGCAGCACCTCACCGTGGGCAGCAAAGAGCGCTGCTAGGCCAAGCGCCGCTTCGCCTAGCGATGCAGGCTTCACAGAAGCCGCGCCGATCACCTGACGCTGCTCGTCGTGGCTCTTCCCCTCGGTGCCGGGGAAGCGCCCCTCGATGACAAAGACGGACTCCTTCTCGAAGGGCTGCTGAAGCTCTCTGCAGGACTTAAGGAAGCTTTCCTTGTCAGCGAAGAGTGGGCCACAGCCACTTGCGGCGAGCGCCTGCTCTGCCGCCGCCAAAAACTCGCGCGGAGAACTGCCTGCCGGAATAGCAAACGACACGCGTGTTGGGCTGAGCTTCTCAACTCTGTAGTTCAGCACGAGAGCGCCGTGTGGGGTTAGGCGTTCGGGGAGCTTTTTAAGCTCGTAAAAGGCGGCTGAGAGCTGCTTGTGCCATGGGATCGACTCCTCAATCTCGCCGCGGTTCCTGGCGTCATGGTACCGGGACTTCGCCTCCTCAAGCCGGCCTTTCACTGCGGCGACCTCGGCGCGGTACTCCTCGACTGAGAGCTTTCTCTCTTCCCCCTGTTGCACGTTCTGGCTCACTTCCTTCACTACCTCAGGCGCCTACTGTAGCGAGAGGTTGTCCGTGACGAAAAGAGCAGGTGGGCGAGCGCGCTGTCGGAAGCAGTTGTTTTTGGGCTGTTTCTGCGAGGAATGTCCAGCGATTGCTGCAGCTAGTCTTCTTGTGAGGCGGGGGCTTGGCCCGCCTTTCCAACTTCGCACAGCTTAAGGTTGGGAAACCGTGCCAAGTCAGGCTCTGACGAAGTGACATCCGTCGATTGCCACAGTCCACCGAGGTCTCGGCCTATCGAGGTGCAGTCAGCCGATAGCCAAACTGCCGATGCCAAAAGGTATCGGCCTGGACGAATGGAATCGGCTGCCACCGGCCTGTAGCGCGGAAGGGCTTCGTCGCTGCCGGGAACTGGTGCGTCGAATTGCACTCGCACCGCACCGCGCGTTTCTGGGCTTAGAAGAAAGACCGGCGGCCTCTCACACCCTACAGAATTAAACCACAGCATGTCGGTCGTTCGATCCCACTCAGCGAAGTACCCTGTAAGCTTGGGCTCCGCCCCAGAGCAGCCTCGATCCGCCGCAACCTTGAGTGAGAGCCCCCAGCCGACAGCCGAGTGGTCTCGCCACATGCTGAACCAGGCAGCTCCATAGGCCGGGAACATCAGGACGAGCAACGCTAAAGAGAACAGGCTTCGGCTCCCTTTCTCGCTGCGCCGAATGAGAGTCCACTCCGCGCCGTAAACGCACAGCAGCCCGAATGGAACCACCAGGTGGCACACGTACCTTAGCCACGGCCACCAGAACATGTGCCCGAGGGTAAAGTACATCATCGCCCCTGGCACACCGACGGCACACACGAGAATGAGAGCGAGGTCGGCGCGCTCCTCACGCCACATTTGAGTCGCTCCCACGGCCGCAAAGCTTACCAGAATGACTGCCACGAGGTCGCGTAGCGAGAGGGGGCCTGTCTCCGGCAGAAACGCCGATGTGATCCCGTCAAGAAACGCTCTCACGAATGCGACGAAGCCGCCGTCGTACCGCCTAAACTCGTTCGTCAGGTACAAGTTGCTTTCTGGAGAGCCCAGGTCAAGCAGCCCGACTCCACTCGCCGCAGCGCTCAAAAGGACAACTAGCAGCCAGCGAGTCCAGCGCCGCTCGCACGGCTGCCTCTCAAGATTTGGCCAAAGCGTGATCGCTGAAACTGCGAGACACACTCCGACTAGCAGCTGAACTACGACGAGGTGTACGCATGTTCCAGCGGTCGCAGTGACGAAAAAGAGCGCCCAGGCCGACGCTTTGCCGGAGCGATAGGCCCACAGGAATGCAAGGAGAACGAGCGGGACCACGAAGAGCAGGCATCCGTACACGCGGCCAGCCTGCGAGTAAAACACCGCCAAGGGAGAGAAAGCGAAGAAGCTCAGGCACCCTAAGAGGTACATCGGAGAGCTAGAGACCTGCCGCGCCAGCAACAGGAAGCACCCGATCGCGGCGCTCCCGAAGAGCGCCGCGAAGAGATAGAGCGAAGCAGGAGAAATCCCCGCGAACAACACGAATTGCCGCAGAAGCAGAGCAGGTAACGGCGCGTCGGTCAGCGGCATGCCAAACGCGGCCCGCTTGAGGAAGTAGGCCTCATCCTCCCACAAGTAGCGAGTCGTCATGCCATGGAATCGGAGCAGCAGGCCGCCCAGCAGGAGGATGCATACTGCTGCATACAGCACCGATCTGGAGACGTGTCGTTGTTGGGCCACCTGCATCATCGGGCGAACTGGCGCTCACTCCTAAATTGAAACTTTCGACCAGCTCTTGCGCCAGCCGCACCCCTCAGTAGCGTACTCGGTTAGCTACCTTTAGGGCCCCCGAGGAAGTTACCTATCAGAGGTGGTTTAGGAAATCCAAAACCCTGCTTCTTTGCTGACTACTGTTCTCGTAAGCCCGAACGACGAGTCGCCTCTCGTAGTGCGGATGAGCCTGCCTCTGCGAAAAACTCGCAATCAATTTGGCGAAAATCCCCATGGAGCTTGCGCCCTTTTCCGTTTGAGGTGCGCTCTTCCGCGAGCCTACTATAGGAGGTAGCCCCCGCCTTCTTGGTGTCACGATCGGATGGAGTTGTATCATGCCCCGCATTTTCGCCTTGAAAGCCCCTATAGGGGCTGTGTTGTCGCTTGCTGCCCTGCTTGCTTCTTCGAGCACATTTCTGTTCAGCGCGAGAGCGCTCGCGCAGCCCACGCCTCGCTCACCTGAAGCTTTTCCAGACTGCCTCGGTGTAGATCTCGGCGGCGCCGTCGACGAAGGTTGCGGCTGCAACCAGGGGCCGCCCAGCGCCTGCGGCTGCGACCGCTCCATCACCGACAGCGGCTGCGGGTGCGGCAACCCTTCGCCTAACGAGTGTGGCTGCGACCCAAACATCATCGACCAGGGGTGCGGGTGTGGTCAGGGGCTGTCGTGCCTCAACTGCACCACGCCGTCGGGGGGAAAGGCTGTTGACCTCGGCTGTGGGTGCGGGCTGCCCGGCCCTGGCCCGTGTGGCTGCTCGCCGTGCTCTAACCTCGAGAGCAACTGCCGCGGAGGGCCGCTCACCATTAATGGCGTCAAGCACGCCAGCAACCTCTTCGGCACCGGGTTCGATGACACGCACGGCGTCCTGGCTGACATCCCCGAGTACCTTGAGATCTGCGCTCGAGCGCTGCAGGCCACGAGCTGGGAGTACGTCATGCCGTACGAGGTGCAGACCAGCACGTTCCGCCCAACCACCAGCAGGTGGATCTGTTCGTTCCGGGCGAACTCCTGGACGATAAAGCAGTGCCAGAGCGCCAGGAGCGCCGGCAATCCGCCGCACGTCACGGCCATTAAGTGCCGCTGCAAGACCGAGGCAGAGCTGGCTCCTGTGGCCACAACCCCAGCCAGCGGCGGCGGAGCTTGTCCGGGAAAAGGGTGAAGTCGCTGGCGGAGCCTACTGCTGTGGCTTGTTAGACCGGATGATTTCTTTGAGCCGCCCCTTGCCCATGCGAGCACAGCACGCCTCTATAAGCTCGTGCCGAATGAACGACATGTTACCGGCAGCGATGTCGAGCGAGAGGTCTCGCAACTCGTTTAGGGTAGGAAGCTTTGGGAGCTTCCTTACTTTGAAGATTGCTACGATCTGAGAGATCTTTGAGGTCACTATCGAGTCGCCGAGAACGAAGCGCTCTCCCACCTCGACTCGCCCCTGCTCGAGGAGCTTGCGTCCAATCGGCTCACCTAGGCCCGCTCGCGCGTTGAGAGCGACAATCGCATCGGCTCTGTTTCTGAGCAGCCCGTAGATGTTTCCTGACTCGGTGCGCAAAAAGATCTCAAGCACTTCGCTGGGCTCATCCTGCGCTGGGGCGAGCAGCATGCGGAGGTCGAGCCCCACGCCGTCGAGTGCGAGGCACACAGATCGGCCGCTCGTCACCAGCACCGGACGCCGGCTGCGCTCCGGCCTGACCGGCGCTGAAAGGTCCGGAACCGCGCTGGCCTGCAGCTGCTCCTTCTGGAGCAGCTGCACGAACGAAACTTCGCCTCCGCAGGTGCGAATCGCTACTTTTGTTGTCGAGGCGAGATCGAAGCTCCCCAGGCTCTTCGGGCTGCTGCGAACAGCAAAGATCTGCGATACGGGGGCGGTCTTCTTCTCTCCGATCTCTAACGGCTGCCCGATGCGGGCCTCTCGGGCCAGCGCACCCGAGCCAGAGATGACCACCGTGCGGCGGTTGCGCGCGCTGGCCACACGCAGGCCTCCGTCCGGCAGGCGAGAGACTTCGTAGACGTTGCCAGAGCCGGTCCGAAAGATGGCACTCGTGATGACCCCTGGCTGGCTGCCTCCAGCTTCGGCTCCTATCGACTTGAAAGCGAGCGACTGCACAGCGATCGCAGCGCGCAGCCCAGACTCATCGGCCAGGAGCACCCGACGATCAGAGAGGGTCTTCTCAGCCGCGGCAGGCGGAAGGCCCCGCGCAGCAGACAGCGCATCAACCAGGTGCGGCAGATCTTTCTTTTGTCGCTGTGGGTCAACGTTCATAGGGCACAATGTAGCGCAAAAGGAGCAGCTACTCGAACGAAGCGACACAGCCCACGGAGGAGCCTA
>OMIG01000163.1 GCA_900299035.1 Pseudomonadota bacterium | reverse complement strand
TGGTACCACCCGATACAGGTTGCTATCGCCTTGGCGCTGCTTTACAGCTTTGTGGGGGTGGCAGCCCTGTACGGAACCGTGAGCCTAGCCGTGCCGCTCATCGCAGCCTCAACCTTTGTTGGCGCCCTAAACCGCCTTAGGCGTGAGATACTAAAGATCAACGACCAGCGAGTGGGCTTCACCGGGGAGGTGCTAGGCCACATCAAGACGGTCAAGTTCCAGGCCTGGGAGCGACCGCTCTCGCAGCACATCCTTGACCTGCGAGCAGCCGAGGTGCGGCGACTCAGGCGCGCTAACCTGCTCGCCAGCCTGGCCGGTCTTGCGTCCAATCTCTCTCCGGCGCTGGCGATGCTCGTCACATTTTCAGTGTATGCGCTGCGCGGCGGCACCCTGCAGCCAGATGTCGTGTTTCCGAGCATGTCTATCATCTTGCTCCTCCGTTTCGCGCTCAACACTTACCCAGACTCGGTCATAAACCTGCTTGAGGCGTTGATCTCCGCCTCGCGCATCCAGCTCTTTCTTAACCGCAGGGAGTACGCTCCGAGTGCCGTCATCGCTTCACAACCCGAGGCAATTCGAATCCGCGAGGCTACATTCGAGTGCGCCGCTAGCGAGAAAGCTATCACTGTAGGCACACTTACCGTGCAGCCGGGCGAGCTGGTCGCCGTTGTGGGGGCGGTTGGAAGCGGCAAAACCGCCCTCCTACTTTCGATTCTCGGCGAACTCTCTCCCTCGGCTGGAGACGTCTCAGTGAACGGAGACCTTGGCTACGTGTCACAGCAGCCCTGGATCGTGAGCGACACCATCCGCAACAACATACTCGCCGGTGCTCAGTTCAACGCGGAACAGTACCAACGCGCGCTTAACGCCGCCGCGCTCAACGACGACCTGGCGCTTATGCCCGAGGGAGACGCAACACTCATCGGAGAGCGAGGCGTAAACCTCTCAGGCGGACAGCGGCAGCGAGTAGCCCTGGCCCGAGCGGCGTACGCCCGAAACGACATCTACCTGCTCGATGACTGCTTGAGCGCGCTTGACCCGGGGGTTGCCAATGAGGTGTTCGACAGGCTGGTGTGCGGTTTGCTAAAGACAAACGCGCGGCTCCTTGTCACCCACCGCCTAGAGTATGCCCTGCGCGCAGACAGGGTCTTGGTCGTGGAGCGAGGCGCCGTAGTGGAATCGGGAACACCCCAAGAGCTGCGTCGGACAGGATCCCGTTTCGCCGCGCTGCTTGAGTTCCACGATGAGATATCCGGAGAGACGGCCTCTCACTCCACCACGGGGCTCCTCGACGTTGAGCCCGGCGAGAAACTTCAGAATGAAGATGACGACGCGACAGCGGCACCTGCGACTGCCAGCCGCTCAATCGTTGAGGCCGAGGAGCGCGACGTTGGGGCTGTCACGCGCAGGGTGTTTGTGTCGTACCTGAAGCGCTTTATACCGGGCTTTGTCGCACCGCTCTTTATCGCCGTTGTGCTGCTACGCCACGCCGATTCTGTCTCGTCCGACCTCTGGCTAGCCACTTTCTCACAGGGCAACTTCGGTTCGGCGGGGGATTTCGTCCTCGGGTACGCCGCACTCCTGTCGGTCCTGGCGGTTCTCCATTTCTTCCGATGGCTTCTGTTTCTCGGTCGGGGGCTGCATGCTAGCCAGGAGTCCCACGCAAACCTGCTGCGTGGAATATTGGGGGCGCCGATGCGTTTCTTTGAGGCAAATCCGGTAGGGAGGATCCTCAACCGCTTTAGCCGAGACCTCGACACGATCGAGACTTGGCTGCCGCGCGCCCTCCAGGACACCTGCCACTGCCTGCTTGACGTAGTAGTAGTCTTTATCTTTGCGGCGGTCCTTGAGCCAAGGACCCTAGTCGTTCTGATCCCGGTTGCACTGCTGTACCTGCGCGCCAGCAGGCTCTTCCGCCCAACTGCCCGTGAGGCCCAGCGCCTTGAGTCGATCGCCCGCTCTCCTGTCTTCGCGCTTTTCTCAGAGTCGATTGCGGGCACGGAGACCATTCGAACCTCGCGGCTGACACGCAGGTTCGAGGCGACCATGGCGCGGTACCTCAACACTCTCAACAACGCCTCGTTCTCGCTGCTTGCCGCCAACCGCTGGCTCGGTGTGCGGCTCGAGCTGTGGGCTGCGTGCGTGCTCTTGGCCACCGGGGTGTGTATCGTGCTCACACCTTCGTCCGCTGCTAACTCGGCTGTAGCCGGGCTGCTCCTTACCTACACCCTCTCTTTCACCGGCACGATGAACTGGATGGTTCGCTCGTTCGTCCTCGCTGAGGGTTACTTAACGTCCTACGAACGGATTGAGTTCTACGCATCGACCCCTCCAGAGAGCCGTCTCGGGGCGCCGGCCCCAGACAACTGGCCGGCACACGGCGAGCTGGACCTCGAACGGCTCACCATTGGGTACCGCCCCGATCTTCCGCCTGCCCTCATGGACATCACCTGCCGTATCCCAGCGGGTAAGCGGGTCGGAATCGTTGGGCGCTCTGGCTCAGGCAAGAGCACCCTCATATTGGCGCTGGGGCGGCTCCTTGAGCCAAGC
>OMIG01000162.1 GCA_900299035.1 Pseudomonadota bacterium | reverse complement strand
TTTTTTTAATGATACGGCGACCACCGAGATCTACACAAGGAGTATCGTCGGCAGCGTCAGATGTGTATAAGAGACAGCTTGAAGTCGTAGGACCGTTGGGATTGAGGTGTTTAGCTCTTTCATGCCCCCGACTGTAGCACATCGAAGGCAGTCCTATTGCGGAGGGGTCCCTAAGATTGGCCTAAAGGGCTTTAGTGTCGCCCCATTTGGTACGCAATAAACCGGTCTGTTACGCACACATTAGATCAGGCAGGGGCCAGCCCCCTCGCCTACCGCAAGGCGTTCCGAGAGGCTCTGGAGTGAGAAGCCACCCGAACCCGGTGGAAAGCCGCCCGCTCTCCTAGAGTAAGAACTCCCCCCGGAGTAAAAATAAAGCATGATGGACCCTCACTCACCCCCCGACGCCCCGACGCTGAATGAAGAGACGCGCGAGCCACAAGGGGCGTTTAGAGGGCCCGAGCAGGGGCAACTCACGGACCAAGACCGCAGGCAGGTACTTTTAGACCCAGAGATGGTCGCTGGTTTGCATCACCCAGGCGGCTTGGCGGCGCTCAAGGAGGCCGCGCGGCAAAGTGACGCCGAGCGACGGCGGCTTGAGGAGAAGGATGCTCGTGAGGAGAAGGAGCTGGAGGCCGTAAGGTCTCGGGTCTACGACCTCACCGACGAGGTGCGTCGGCTCGATGAAAAGATTACGGAGCACCGGGGCTCAGTTTTGGCTAAAGCGTTCGCCATGGTTGGCTTCCGCACGCCAAGAGAGAATCGCCTTCTAAATGAGCGTGAGGCTTGCTCGGAGGCTCTCGTGTCGGCTCAAGAGAAGCGCACGGAGCTCAGCCAGCGCCCCTTCTGGCCGCACCGGGACGTCCCTAGCTACGAGCAGCACCTGGAAGAGTCCCTCAACAAGGTTCTTAGCTCAAAGCTCGCCCCGCATGAAGTCCGCGAGCTTCTCACGCCTGAATTTGTAAGCACTCTCTCGCTTGAGGACTTCGTTGCGGTTTGGAGGCGGCTCGACCCGGCGTTTCTCTCGCACGTTACTCGGCACGGCGTACGGGACCACGTTGCGATGATCTACCACAGCGCAGGTGTTGGCGAGTACCATGACAGCCTAAGGGCGATCCTCCGAGACGGCAATTTTATGCGCCCTCCGATAGCGGCGAGCTACGGGCTTGTGGACCGCACCCCGGAAAGCATGAGCCGGTTTGTTGAACGGTTCGTTCTGGCTGCGGAAGACAGAGAGGAGGCTATGCGGCGGGTAGAAATCCTGTTTCACCAGGGCCTCGCCTCGGCTCCGCCGTATCCAGACAAGCTGGCTGTTCATTTCGCCGCGGACACAGTCGCGGATGACTACTACGGCGCCGAGACGGGCAATTGCCCCTTCTACGTCATTCCGTCAGCGCTCATCGCCTCGCGCTATCCCTTCGCCTTCAATGGCTGGGAGAAGACGTTCGCCCGTCAGAGCGAGAAGAAGTGGAATGATGTCTTTGTCTGGGCTGGTGACGGTGTGCCGATGGAGCTGGGGATTCTCTTCCTTCCGAAGAGTGTGCTCGTCGATCCAGAGACTGGCTCGCGTTACAAGCTCTCTCCAAAGGAGGATAGCCCGCGAAAGGTAGTCCAAGACCAGCAGCTGGTAGCCAGGTTTTCTGAGTGGTGCGCCACGTTGAATGGGGATGCGGACCTGACCGAGGCGCTGAAAGCAGTATTCTCCTCATACGGAAAGATGGAGGTCTCCCGAGACGCCCTTCAGCGCGCGCACAAGCTTGTGGAAGAGTCGCTGCTAGGAATCGGGGTTCCTGCTGATGCCGCTGCCCCTCTCTCTGCGAAGATTGTCCAAGGGTGCCAGCACTCCGAGGTGTTTGGTTATCCGGGGGAAGCTCTTCCGTCTTACTGGTGTGAGGGACTCACGAGCGACTTCTCTCTTCACTACGTTCGGGCAGAGGTGGTGGTGACCGCCGAGACCTTCTGGCGCCGATTCTTCGAGCAGCATCCCGAACAGGAGCCCAGGCGAGTCGTCTTTTACGACGGCGACCCGACAGACGCTGTATTGAGTTTTCAGATCGACAATCGAATCGCTACGTCGACTGAGTGGGGATTCGGGCTATGGTCCTCGCGTTCCGGGGGCACTAGGAAACTAGAGGATCCGTTGCTCGGCTTTGCGGACAATTACGTTGAGGACATGCGAAACGACCCGCGGGCCAATCAAGGGCGCGAGGAGCTAGAGCGGCTGGCTATGGAGGCGGTTGATGCCCGGTTCGGTCGGGTGTCGGTCTATCGGGAGTAGGTCCTACGGCGCTAACCACGGCGCCTTGCTGAGTATGACTAGGTCGCAGGTGGTTGGAGTGCTGGAAAAACTGCTCTCGCGGAGGCTTCGGTGGAACGGGAGTCGAGGTCTAAGCTAGACGGCGACCTGCAGGAGTGTCGTACATCAGGCTTCAAGCTGCGACCTCGCCGTTGCGGCTCCTAATCTGACTGGCTGGCGCGCTGGGAGGCGGCGGCCCCGGTCAATGGCTCATTGACCGAAAAATAAACGCTCCAAGGAAGCCGGCAAAAGCTATTAATGAGAGAACCGCAAGCCCGATTGCAATCTTGTAATGCTTGAGCAATCCCGTTATGAGCGCACCGAGCCCGGCTAGTGGAGCGATGATTAAGGCTGCGAGCATGACAAATAGGTCAATTGAGCTTACTAGGTACTGCGTCACTGCGTTTCTCGCGGCGTCGATTTCCTGCTGACTGTGCTGAGCCTGGGCCGCAGCAACGAGGGGAAGGCTGAGCGCGACCAGGGCTAATCCAAGAAAATAGATCGCTACGTGAGCCCGCTTCTCACCCGCCCAGGCAGGCGCGGACGAGGCGCTCGGACAGAGAGCTGGGGCCTTAGCGGTGATTTGGCAGGCCGATTTACAGAGTTGACTCATAAGGCTCCTTAGAAAGAATTCCCCGAGTATTGCAAAAACATCGTGTGGGTTCGAGGCTTTTTTATGTGGCAGTTACCCTTGGGCAGCCTTCCGCTCTTGAGTTCCCTCAGTGGTAACATCGAGCAGCTCGTAGACCATGAACTCCCCCTTCCGGCCCTTCACGCTGACTGCCTGAAGGGGGCGTGCGAGAATGTGATCCTTGGCGGCCTCGTAGGTGCTGTCGCTTATGCAGATCTGGGTGCCGAGCTCCTTGTTTTTGCCCTCGAGGCGGGACGCAACGTTCACCCCGTCGCCGATGGCTGTGTAGCTAAGCCTGTCCGGCGAGCCGATGTTGCCCACAAGCACCGAGGCGGTGTTTATGCCGATACGCACGCGCAGGGACGACTTCCCCTGTCGGGCCCAATCTTCGTTCAGGGCACGGAGCCCCTTGGTGATATCCACGGCAGCACGGCAGGCTAACGTTGCGTGGTCGTGTGCCGGGTCTGGCGCGCCCCAGAAGGCCATCACGGCATCCCCGATGAACTTGTCGACAGTTCCGCCGTGGCGGGTAATCGCGTCTGTGGCTACCGTGAAGTACGCCGTCGTGTAGCCGAGCAGCTCTTCACTTGTTATGGACTGGGCTAGGGTTGAAAAGTTCTCAAGGTCGCAGAAGAGAATCGACAGGTCGCGGCGCTCTACCTCTGGCTTAATGTCTTCCCTCTGATCGACTAATTTGCGCACCACTCCAAACGGCACGTAGAGCGAGAACGAGCGCAGCGCGCTTAGGAGAAGGTCGATGCCAACACCGAGCTCAGAGATCTCTCGTATGCTGATCTTCCATCTCGCGCGGGTCGGCTCCGTCCAGAAGTCCAGGCCCCGAATGCGGCTGATGGTCCCGGTAAAGCGCTTTATCGTAGCGGTCAGTCCACGGGCGAGGCGCACAATCAAGAGCAGCTCGGCAACGATCAGGAAGGCGAGCACTCCGGTAAATATGCGCCGCGACCTCTGTAAACCGCCGATGAAGTCCGATGTTGGGGTGATGAGGACTACACGCTCCTTCAGTGAGAGGCTATTTTCGAGCGGGAACTCCGCAACGGCGTACTCATCGCCATCGAAATTAACTGTATAGCTGTGAGCGCCATCCTCACGCTCTGTTTGTGTGGTCAGCTGGAGAAAATCGAGGGCGCGCTGTGAGAGGCTGTTGAGGCTAGCTTGCGTCTCTTTTTGAGACGGTTCGGCGGCTGGTTCGAGCGCCAGGCCGGAGGCTGCGATAATAGCGCCATCTTGCGAAATGAGCATCGACTCGCTGTTCTCGCTGATGCGGGATTTCTGCAGGTAGTCTGAGATGTCTCTCAACGCTATGTTGGCAACTACTGCCCCGAGAAAGGAGCTGCCTCGACGTATCGGTACCGCAAAGCTTAGCGACGGCAGGTCCGAAGCAGAGCTTGTGCGGGAGGGCGAGACAAAGACGCTCTCCGCAGTCCTTGCGCCCTCGTAGGTCCTTTGGTCCGCAAAGCTCAAGGGGGAAGCGGCCGACTCTGTGGTCAGGAGCTTCATTTGCGCGTCGTAGTACGCATGGATTGTGGTTGGCGCTGCTGCGTCCTCCCCGGGAGCGTAAATCTCCTCAATCCACCAGGCCTCTGGTGGGCAGGTTGGCTGTCGCGCACGAAGCTCAGGCGACACCCATTCGATTGTGTAGCTGTGCCCATCCTCGAACCTCACGGCGAGGCTTGAGAGGTCGTCTGATTCAGACATGGTGCTCTGGAGCACTTCAGTGATTGCTCGGGCGTGAGATGCTGAGGGACCCAGCGCGCTGAGCCGCGCTAGCATGATCGCCTCTCGGTAGAGCGGCGTGAAGAACTGGTACAATGAATCGGCGGTTCCGACCTTTGCCCTGCCGAGCGCCTGGTCGAGCTGCTCTCGAAGCGTGTTGCTTGCCTGGTAGTGAGAAAACCCCAGCACAAAAAAGAGCGCCGGAATAATCATCAAAGAAAAAAGCAGCAGCAAAACGACTACTAATCGGAGCCCTCGAACTTGATTGTCGGGTTGTGTAGCCATGAGCGTTGAGGCTTGATAACGGTGGTAGAGTAGCCGGAGGGCAGCAGGCCTTCAATCGGTCTCTGTGTCGAAGTGTTTGGGCTATCTCAGGCTGTCCTTTTCGACACAATTCTGCAGATGTTTAGGCAGTTAAGGAGCAGCTCCCCGCCGATGAGGGCCATAAGGGCCCACTCTACGGCGTTAAACGTGGCGCTCAGGCTTAGCGAGAACATCTTCGCCTGCACGTCGAAGTCAAAGTAGGTCACTAGCTGCAGGAGCATGCCAAGCGAGAGGAGAATGAGCCCGGAACGAGCCGACTCGGAGTTGAGAAAGCCCTCAAAGAGCTTGGGCGCCCGCGGAGAGTCGGCCGGCCTGCTGAGCAGCAGCTCGCGAGACTCAAGGAGCACGGCCCAGGTAACGATGATGTCGCTAATGTCCTCCCCTCGCAGCTCAATGAGCTCAAGCCTGGTTTGGCCCGTGAGGGCGGATGAGAGGTCGAAGCCGATCAAAACGATGAGGTAGGTGTTTACCAGGAGGATGGAGAGCGGAGACGTGATGACTTTGAATATTACATTAGGGATGTGCATGTTTAGGGGCGCTCCTCTGTGCTGGAAGTTATCGATAACGGGGCAGGTCGGTCAATTGAT
>OMIG01000161.1 GCA_900299035.1 Pseudomonadota bacterium | reverse complement strand
TGAGCCTCGAGCAGCGAGCAGGCTCGGTTTACCGAGTCTTGATCAGCGAATTCACCGACGAGCACGTACTGTTCCATGTGGTTCCCGAAATGAAATTCCTCATGAAGTTCTAACCTGAGCGGGTAAACGCGACTAGAGGAAAAGTGGGCTCCAGGCCGGCCGCAGGTGTCCCGCGCGCGAGGTAGCCCCCTGTAAGGATCGGGCGGAATTGAAAAAGAGGGGTGACCCCGGACAGGCTCGACCGTGGAAACGACCGGTACCTTGTAGTAGCTTCGGGCAGTTCGGGAGTTTGAGTATCGCCGTGTTTTCAGAAGTAAACAGACCAGACGAGCCCGGTCACGGAGCCGACCGTGCACAGCAGCCACATCTTCCGCCTGCGCGAGAGGAGCAGGTGCTCGTTGAGCCGCTCCACCGGCTGCATTTCAGCTTCGACACCTCGCAAGAGTCGCCTCGTCTTACTTCGCTTGTTGTTAAGACGGTGCACCCACAGTTTCCGGCCGGCCAGTGTCCCGAGTTCTGTCTTACCCCGCTCTTAGAGCTGGCCTACCAGGTGTCGCCCGCCACGACTGAGCAGGTGGTCGACCCTGAAACGAGAGAGGAGAGCCGACGCGAGGCGATTCGTATCCTTGCGGCGAGCGCAGGGAGCGCATCGCCGATCTTGCGCGAGCTGCAGAAGCCGCTCGAACGCGCGCCGCATGCCACGCTCGATGACCACCTAAACGACGAGCTCGAGCCGCGATTCAGGATAGAGGCTCAATGCTCGACATCCTTCAATGACTTCCTCGACGGCGTTTGCCGAAAGGAGATCGCCGTGCTGCGCAACGACCAGGCAGTCGTTCGCTTCGACGTCGTCCAGGATGACAGCCGCCTCGTGAATGCAGAGATAGATGCGGTGCCGATTGAGATTCGCTGGCCTATCCTCGACCAAGAGGGAGAGCCTGTGACGCTCTCGTCGGTGGACAGCGCAATTCTAGATTTCTCCTCGCTGCTCTTTTCCAAGCGGGCGGCGAGCTGGGGAGTTGCGCTGCAGGCTGTGGCTGAGGAGCTAGAGCGCCGGCAGTGGGAGCGGCTGATTGTGCACGACCTCCTGCCACGCGAGCATTTTCTCTTTAGCCTCTTGGCGGCCGCGCCGGAGGGGCAGCTCCGTTCGAGCGCGCCGCCTGCAGATGCGGTTTCACTGGCCTTGGCTCCCCAGGGCCGAGACCTCGAGCCAAAGGACCTCGGCGATGGCCGTGTTGTGTGGCTCGGGTTTGAGCGGGCCGGCCCGGGCGTCGCGCAGCCGAGAATCAGCTTTGCTGGCTATTTGTCGTGCGGTACAGAGTATCGAGTCGACGTCAGTGTGCCAGGCATGGCGCAGTTCAAGGCGCGGTCGATCCATCGTGAGCTGCTCGGCGCTGGCTCGACATCCCGATTCTTTGCGCTGATTGACCGGCTCGTGTCGATACCGGGGGCTCGCGCGGTGTGTTGCAGCGGCTCCGAGGTAGGTCACTGTCCCGAGAGCATAAATGGTGTCGTCTCCTCCGCTGAGGAGACCGACCCGTTGCTGCGCTTTGAGCGTGGTGGATGGACAGAGCGTTTCTCGCTGTTTGAGCCGCACGCACGCGATCGAGTGCGCGGGCTCGTGCGAGGCTTTAGCCCCTTGAAAGCCGACCGAGTGGGGGCAAGCCCAGGCCGGAGCTGGCGGATTGAGTGCCTGCTCGATGAAGAGCTCTCAGGGGGCGTCTTCGCGCGCAACTGTCTCGGCGACACGCTGCGCGTGGCGCTGGAAAGGGGGGTGGCAACGAAGCAGGCGCGGGAAGATTTCCTTTTGCGCTTCTTTGCCCATGCCAGCTCGCCAGCACCGGAGCTCAAGCGAATTGCTGAGACAGCGCCTGGCTGCAACGTACAGTTCGAAGCGCCAGCATCACTGGCGTCGCTAACGGTGGCGGACGCGGTTGCAACTCATTGGCAGCAGGAGGCACAGCGCGTGGGGCGGCTCAAAGACTTCTCGGCTGCGTTCGAGATACCGTGGTGGGTAGACTCCCTTCCGCGCGGACGGTGTGCGCTCTCGATTCTCCCTATTCAGCAGCCGGGATTTCGTTGGGTGGCACACCACGCTCTCGTGATTGGGCCTCGTGGCATCGAGGAGGTCTACCTGAGTGTCGGTGAGCGAAATGTGTTGGGCGGACTCACTGGCCTCTGTGCTCGGCCCGGGGAGGAGAGGGACACATTTTCTGCTGCCGAGCAGTCAGCGATCGTGCGCGTGTTGGCCGACGAGGAGGCAGGGCTGTCGCAGGCCAGAGCCGAGGCCCTCCTCGAGGCGGCCCTGCCTAACGCCGTGCTCAAGCGGAGGGTGGTGATGCGCCAGCAGGATCCCGGGCGCGACAGCCGAGACTTCTTCCAGATGGCGATTAACTGGGTTCGGGAGATACTCGGGCTCAATCAGGACTAAGCGTTCCTTCTGGATGTACAACTTGGTACCGTACGTTCCTATGGCGTACTCGCTCGGAATATCGACCTGTCCCAACGACACCTTCATGTTTCACGCGATCCTTGAAAGGCGCATCGACCTGCGTGGGCTTGAGGTTGATGTCTCCTTGATGGATGTGCAGGAGCTCAATTCCCGAGCTTCGGCCGGAGATCTCGACTTCTCCAAGGTGAGCTGCTTCGCCGCAGTTAAGCTCGAAGACCGCTACGAGCTGCTACCAGCCGGTGCGGCGGTGGGCTTTGGGGTGGGGCCGCTCCTGTTGCGGCGGCCTGGGGCGCCTGCCTTGGACGGCAATTCTCGAGTCTTGTGTCCGGGTGCCCTGACTACGGCGGGGCTACTCTACAGGCACTTCTTTCCGCAGGCCGCGAAGGCCTCAAACTCAGTCTTCTCGGAGATCATGCCGGCGCTCAAGCGCGGCGAAGCCGACTACGGGGTAGTGATTCATGAGGGGCGTTTTACTTTCGAGCAGGAGGGGCTTGAGCTGCAGGCTGACCTCGGGGAGCTGTGGGAGCGGGCATTTCGGGCTCCGCTTCCTCTCGGCTGTATCGTGGCGTCTAGAGAAGTGCCGGCCGAGGTGAGGGGCGTTTTTTCTGACTGCGTGAAGCGCTCCGTGCTGTACGCCCTCGACAATCGCCAGGAGACACTGGCCACTATGAGGCGCTACGCGCAGGAGCTTCAAGACCCCGTCATCTGGTCCCACGTTGACCTGTACGTCAACTCGTGGAGCGTAGATTTGGGGGAGGAGGGGCGCCGCGCACTCGACGCTTTCTCGGCGCTGGTGCGCGGCACCCCCTAGGAAAGCATCGCTTTCCCTGGGGAGCTCGTGGTCCCCTTACATGTTGCCGGCGAGCATAGTCTCAGCTTCGGAATTCTGATGAACAGAAGCCGAGGACTGGGCAACTGCAGTGTTCGGCGTGCCCTCCAGCATGGCTACGAGCTGCTCAAGCGCGGCTCCGGTGCATGCTGCTCCATCAGAGAACACCTCGATGGAAGTTGCAGGCAGGTAGACGTAGTTAACAGCGAGCACTACTGGACCGGGGCGCTTGCGCTCCGGGTTGGTCCGAAGAATCAGGCGGCGTGCGAAGCTGATGCCCTGCTGATCGCACCCGAACATATCTGTAACCCAGATCGGCTGCTTCGAGAGAGCGTAATCGAGGCTTGATGCTAGCGAACCGCCGAGTCCCTGAATCGTGGAGTTCTGCGGGTTGAGGGCAGCCTTAGCTACCAGCAGCCCAAGAGCCTTTACGGCAGATGTCCACTGGAAAGAACCGGCGTGGCGGAAGGCGCCACCAGTCTTTCCACGGATGGTTCGGCGTGGCTCGTTCGTTCCGTTTTCGCGAAATACTACTTCGGTCAGTTGTCCAGCTTCGAAATACAGCTTCAAGTTTCTCATACGGTTTCCTCCCTCGGCTTCGGCATTCTTTGCGTCGGCCTTACACAGTTCTGCTCTTCCCCGTTTCCATCTGAAGTGATGTCGCGGTTCCGAACTCTCAGCGTGATTTCAGATTTACGGGAAAAAATTCGAAGCGACAAAGCGCTCTCAAAATCCCCAAAAACGAAACCAGCGATTTGGGGTTTTTTTGAATCGGAGGGTCAGAACTGGGGGTGGGGTCAAAAACAGAAAAACGCAAGTGCCCGAAAGAGCGAGATATTTTTCGGCGAATGGGTTCTCTCAGTCTGGAACGTTTCTGATTGGTCTGTGGAAATCATGCTGTGGCCCCTACATTGGCATGAGGGGAAACAGCCCGTCTCAGACCACTGGTTTGCTAGAAAAAGCGCTAACTTAACCGGAAAATATTGCCCCTGGTCGTAATTCGGCGGGGTTAGCGTAGGGGGACCCGAACTAGTCGGCGACCTCTCTATGCCCGGGGCATCTCAACCTCAGTACGGACCGGCGCGAGCAAGAGATAGAAAACCACCTAGTTTTCGAGGCGCGGACCGGGCATTAGGTGCAACCACTGGAGCATTCGTTGTGAGAGGGGCAGGCTTTCCACGGATAAAAGGCGGTCTGGCAGCGTGCATCGCGCGGACGGTGGCAGTGTTGGCTGCCGTGGTCCTGTGCTCCTTTCCCTGTGATTCACATGCTGGCTCGAAGGAAGCGCGGATCTTCGTTATTCGTGAGGCTGACGGCACGCTCCGCTTCACTAACAGGCCACCTCAGCAGGGTCAGGCAGCCCAGGTTTTCACCGCAAAGGCGAGCAGGGGCCGATTCATCAAGCTACGAGGCCAGGGACGCCGAACGAAGTTCTCTCCGGACCTCTACAACGAGGCGATCCTGGCAGCCGCCGATGAGCACCAGGTGGACCCTGCATTGATAAAAGCAGTGATCCACGCCGAATCAGCTTTTAATCCGTATGCCGTGTCACCGAAGGGAGCCCAGGGGTTGATGCAACTCATGCCGAGCACGGGCCGCATGATGGGCCTTCGCCAGCCGTTCTCGCCGACATCGAATATCAGGGCGGGCACCCGCTACTTGGCGGTGTTGCTGAAGCGCTTCCGGAACGAGGCTCATGCGATTGCGGCCTACAACGCTGGGGAGGTCCCCGTTACTCGATACCGCGGGGTCCCACCGTACGCCGAAACCCGCGCGTATGTGAGGCGTGTACTAGCTCTCAAAAAGCAGTATAGTGCCTCGCTGAATGGCTAACTGGTACAAGCAGCTTCCCAACTGGCTCACCTTCCTTCGGTTGGTGCTTATTCCCGTATTCGTGGTGCTGCTTATCGAGCCGACCCGCACAGGGCTCAACTGGGCCGCTCTGATCTTTGTGCTTGCTGCAATTACTGACTACGCAGACGGCTGGTTCGCGCGCCGCTACAAGGCTGTTACCGATTTCGGCAAGCTGTTTGACCCGCTCGCTGACAAGATTCTCGTAATGGCGGCCCTGGTTATGCTCGTCGGACTGCGCGATGACCAGTGCGCATCGTTCGTCCCGGCCTGGATGGCTGTTCTCATCTTAGCGCGAGAGCTCTGGATAACGGGCCTGCGCGCCTTCGCCGCTCGGGGCGGCGCGGTGGTGTCAGCCAAGGCCGGAGGAAAGGTGAAGAGCTTCCTGCAGATGGTCAGCATCCTGTTGCTGCTGCTCCACGACTACTCGTTTCACCTCTGGGGCATGCGGCTGACCTGCCAGTTTGTGGGGCTCAACCTGCTCGTGGTGTCCTTGGCGTTCTCGTACATATCCGCCGTCGACTACTCGCTCATGATCCTTGCTCCGAACTCCGGAACCCTAGGGGACATCACCCGAAAGCTCGGAGAGTCCATGCTCGGGGATGGGGGAGCAAAAGGTTCAAGCGGTCCGCAGGCCGAGAGCTCGACGCAGGCCGGGAGTGACGAGACGCCCGGCACCGACCAGAACCAGTAGCGCAAAAAGAGTCGGAAGCGGCTGAGCTTGGCGCAACAGCCTATCCTAGTGCGTATAAATCAGGACCTAGAACGACAGCTAGGCATCCACCCAGCACTCGGCGGTGTTGGGAAAAGCTGGTAGCATACCGGAGCCCTCATTCTTGGTAGTGCGATATTGATTTAAGCATGTTAAACCAAGTTCGGGTGTGTCAAACCGCCAGGTTAACTAGGCGGCGTTCCGTGTATTTCTGCCGAGTAGTGGTGGTGGAGATGCAGTCGCACGCCCTTCACGGGTAGTTCACTTTTACGAAGCGGTAAGCAATGCGAGTCGAGCGGTTAGAGGTATTCGGATTCAAGTCATTCATGGAGCGTCTCGTGCTCCCTCTTGAGCAGGGGATCACGGGAGTCGTTGGGCCGAATGGATGCGGCAAATCTAATATTATCGACGCGCTGCGCTGGGTTCTGGGAGAGAGCCGGGCGTCACAGCTTCGTGGAGGCGTTCTAGAGGACGTAATTTTCAACGGCACTGAAACGCTGCGGCCACTGGGCTTGGCCGAAGTTTCGGTGGTCATCAGGGCTGATGGGCAAAGCCTGTACCAAGACCTAATCAGCTACTACGAGTCTGTAGAGGGAGATGTTTATGAAGCTACTACAGGGAGTTCGTCCCCTGAGGCGCAGGATGGGCTCGCCGAGGAAGCCCTCGAGGGTGTCGAGCCAAGCGAGGCCGCAGTCTCCTCTGCTCCCGAAAACTCCGACGAGCTTGCGCAGGCGGTGGGGGAGCCTTCCTCTACCGAAGCCGAGAGTTCGGTAGCGGCAGCCGCGCCAGCCGATGGATCCCTAACGGAGGGCATCAGCGAGCAGGCTGCATCTGATTTCGTCGCCGACATTAAGGCGTCCCTATCCAAGTACACCTGGCTGAACTCCACCAGCGAAGTGCAGATTACCCGGAGGCTCTACCGAAGCGGCGAGTCCGAGTTCTTCATCAACAAGGTGCCGTGCCGCCTCAAGGACATCAAAGAGCTCTTCCGTGTGATCGGGCTGGCAGCGCGTGGATACACCATCATTGCGCAGGGCGAGATCGGAAGAATCATCACAGCGAAGCCCGACGACCGCCGCATGGTTATCGAGGAGGCAGCCCACATCGCGGGTTTCCGCGAGAACATGAACGCAGTGTCGAAGAGGATTGTCGACACAGAGGGTCAGCTCATTAGGCTTGACGACGTGATTAAGGAAGTGACCCGGCAAGTGGGTAACTTAAAGCGCCAAGCTGCCAGAGCGGCAACGCGCGCCGAGCTCAAGACGGAGCTGGCTGGCTCCGAGAAGGATCTTTTCCGTGACACGCTTGGGCGGCTCTCAAAGAAGATCGAAGAGAGCGGCAAGAAGGCTGAGGGGCTCGTACAAGAGGAGGCGTCCGCCCAGTCGGCGCTGGTGGACATCCAAGCCGAAGAGCAGCGCGCGCGGGAAGAGGCGATTCGTCACGACGCCGAGATCGAGCAGCTGCGGCAGCGGGCCGACCAGGCTCGCGAGGAAGTAAATAAGAGAAATCGTGAGATCGTAGCTCGGGAGTCGCGCATTCGAGAGATAAACTCAGTTGTGCAGGCTCGCCAGGCCGAGACCAAGCGGCTTGAGGATCGCCGTTCTATGCTCGGGCCGCGACGGGCTGAATCCAGCAACTCGCTCGCTCGGATGGAGGACGCGGCTCGCGCCCTCGATGCCGAGATGGCAGCTATCGACCTCTCTGGAGAGGATGAGCTCAAGACCCTCTCTGGTGACCTTCAGCAGATGCGCGAGGAGCAGCGCAGCAAAGATCGCACCATCCGTGAGATGCGAGACCAGCTCGTTTCAGCGCAAAGCCGAAGAGACGCCATCCAGAGCCAGATGACAGCTGCCTCGCCGATTACCCACCTCAAGCGCGCTTTGGGTGGAGATGGCCAGCTGCCTCCTGAAGTGACCGGCAACTGCAAGCTGCTCGTGGATGGAATCCGCACGCCGGACCGCTACTCGAAGGCGCTGCAGTC
>OMIG01000160.1 GCA_900299035.1 Pseudomonadota bacterium | reverse complement strand
GTGAGGCGGGAGTAGAGACGTTCTGACCGTTAGGAGGTTTTTTATAGGGAAAGGAGGTCTACGATGCGTCGAGCCTCACGATTCCGTATTTCGGACCGACGCTGCCCAGTTTGCCTTGTTCCTGTTCGCCGAACCTTTGAGTGCTGCTCAAACCAGTGCTCAGAAGAGCTCGAAGACGCCCGCACTAGCTACGGGTGGCTACGTGTACAGCACGGCGACTTAACGGCAAATCTGGCCGAGCTGGAGGAGAGGCTAGGCCTTATCCAGCTCAAACTTGAGCGAAATGAGCTCAAGGCGAAGACTTTTGGCCCGACTTGGTCCCGGCTAGTTTCCAGTGGCCTCTTCGGCAAAGCCAACCGGCTGCGTCGATTAGCCCTGAAGACGTTTCGAAAGGTTTCGCGGCTCTCGCAGTTACTGCAGCCGCTTGACCAGCAATGGAAGGTTCTTAAAGAAGAGTGGCACCATTCCGAGCAAGAGCTTGCAAGAATAGAGGCCATTCTGCAAAAAGCGTGTTAACCGTGCGGGGCGAGTCGTATGTCGTTCCTCACGGAATGGTCAGTGCGTCTCCCCCCACCTCTTCTCGTTTCCTGCTGCCTCGCAGCCTCTTCACTATCGTCGCTACCTAAGCCCGATCATCGAGCGGCTCTGCCGGTTCGTTCACTCTCTTAATCGCATCTCGCTTTTACCCAAGAGAGACCACACATGCTAAAAACCTGGGTTCTAGTCGCAAGCAGAGACGAAGTGCGCATCTTTGAAAGGCAAGGTCTTGGAAAGCTGCTCCTGACCTGGGATGTAGGAAACCCCTCAGGCAGGCTGAAAAACCAAGACATCGAGAGCGATCGGCACGGCGCCAGCACAGACAATCGCATGCGGGCACAGCACAGCCTGAGCACCGAGGAGTCAGCCCGCGAACGGCAGCTCAAGGGCTTCTTCCGCGAAGCTATCTCATCAATTCATCGCTCATTCATCGAACACGGGGCAGACAGGCTGGTCATCGCCGCTGAGCCTCGCTTGCTAGGCATAATCCGTGACCTTCTTCCGGCCGAGCTTCGCCGAGCCCTGTCTCAAGAGATCCCAAAGGATCTCTGGCACGAGCAGGCCGCCGAAATCGAGGCCCGCCTGGGCATCACGCCATTGCAGGGCTGGCAGTAGCTCATGAGTTAGGTGATGTGCAGCTCAAGCTGCGGTTCAGACGGATCCGGCAAGCCAGGCTCAGCGTAATCCCTCAGCGCTCCTGCACAGGAGCCGATTGCGCCCGAGGCGGCCATCACAAGGGTGACCAGCACGACGATCCTCCTAATCCTCTTCCATTCCTCGACCCGAGGCTGGTGCTCACTCATGGCGCAGGCCTACATCAAGCCTTTTCCTGCCTAAGCCGCGGAAGGCCCAACACCCGCTCAGCGATAATCGAGCGCTGAATCTCGGAAGTGCCCGCGGCGATCGTTCTGCCGCGTGAGTAGAGGTACCTGTGGACGTCATGCGCGGCCTCGCCGTGCTCTTCTCCGAGGGCCGAGGCAGCCCCACGCAGGGACATAGCCAGCTTGCACAGCCGCTGAAATGACTCGCTCCAGAGAAGCTTGTCCATTGAGCCCTCTGGACCTGGCGCCTTTCCCTTGGCATACGAAAGCAAGTGCGAGTAGGCCAGGGCCCGCGTGGCGCAGGCTGCCGTAACGTTGTGGGCCAGCTCGACCGCATCCGCGCCCGACACAGTTCCTCCAAACTCTCGCAAGAGCGCATTGAGCGCCACCTCTGACTGTAGCTGCCGAGAAAACGTCAGCACAACTCGCTCAAACATGAGGGTAGAAATCGCTATCTTCCAGCCCTCGCCCTCGCGGCCCACCAGGTGGGCTGCCGGAACAAACACTTCGTCAAAGAACACTTCATTGAACTCTCGATCGCCACTCGCCTGCCGGAGCGGCCGCGTCGTAATGCCGCCGGATTTCATGTCTACCAGTAGGTACGACAGCCCTTCATGCTTCTTCGCCGACTCAGATGTGCGGCACAGCACAAAGCACCAGTCCGCAATGTGCGCGAAGCTCGTCCATATTTTCTGGCCGGAGAGCCGGAATCCGCCATCGACAGCCACAGCCCGAGCGCGCACTGCGGCCAAATCGCTGCCCGCTCCAGGCTCTGAGAAGCCTTGGCACCAGATCTCATCGCCTGAGAGGATCTTCGGCAGGAACCGCTCCTGCTGGCTCTTAGAGCCGTGCGAAATGAGCACGGGACCAACCATGGTGAGCCCAAATAGCCCTAGCACCTGCGGCGCGGAGACCCTCACCAGCTCTTCCTGAACGATCGCCTCTTCAACCAGCGACAGCCCCCTTCCGCCAAACTCTGACGGCCAGTGGGTTCCAATCCAGCGGCCCGCAGCGAGCTGACGCTGCCAAGCTCGCCCGACCCGCTCAAACTCTTCGAGCGACGTTTCGGAGGGCGTCGGTGGTGGCGGATTCTTTGAGAGCCACTCCCGCAGCGAGGCCCGGAAAGCTTCGCTCGTTTCTGAGAGGGAAAGCTTAAGCACCGTGCTGTCGCTCCAAAAAAGAAATTCTCTAGAGCTTGCGCCAGGAGTGCCGCATCGGCTTCAGCAGCTCGTCCGCTTCAGGAGGCCCCCAGGATCCAGCTTCGTAGCGGAGCACCGGCGGCGCATCTGGTGAGCTCCAGCTCTCGAATATTGGCGCCAAGAGATCCCACGACTCCTCGATCTCGTCGTTTCGCGTGAAGAGCGTAGGGTCTCCCTTCATGACATCGAGCAGAAGTCGCTCGTAGGCCTCCGGAGAAGCAACGCCGAACGAGCTGTCGTATGTGAAGTCCATCTCGACTGGACGCACACGGAACCGGGGTCCAGGAGGCTTAGAGCTGATCCTGAGCGACATGCCCTCACGAGGCTGAACCTGGATGGACAGAACGTTGTGCTCAAGCTCTCCGACGTTTCGGCCCTTGAAGAGCGAATCGGGGGCCTTATTGAAAAAGATCGTGATCTCCGTGATGCGCTTCGGGAGGCGCTTTCCCGCACGGATGTAGATAGGCACTCCGCTCCAGCGCCAGTTGTCGATCTCGAGCTTCAGGGCAACGAAGGTGTCTGTGCTTGAGTCGGCTGCGACTCCCTTCTCCTCGCGGTACCCCGGCACTTCCTCAGCTCCGACACGGCCCTTGGTGTACTGGGCCCGCACCGTATTGCGCTTAACTTCCTCTGCCGTCATGCGCTTAATCGATCGCAGAACCTTCGCCTTCTCGTCGCGAATGCTGTCTGCGTCACTGAGCGAGATCGGCGGCTCGATGCAGAGCAGGGCTAGCATCTGGAGCACGTGGTTTTGGACGATGTCGCGAAGTATCCCGTTTTGGTCGAAGTAGGCCGCGCGGTTTCCGATGCCGATGTCCTCGCACACCGATATCTGGATGTGGTCGACGTACTTTCGGTTCCAGAGCGGCTCGAAAATACCGTTCGCAAAGCGAAATACGAGGATGTTCTGTACCGTCTCTTTTCCGAGGTAGTGGTCGATGCGGTAGATCTGCTCCTCCGCCAAGCTCTTGCGGAGCACCGAGTTCAGCTCGCGCGCAGAAGCAAGGTCGTGCCCGAACGGCTTCTCGACCACCACAGATGTCCTTCGGCTCGACTTTCCAAAGTCCTCGATCAGCCCAACCTCTTTTAGGTTAGAGGCTATCGGGCCGAAGAACTGCGGCGCCATAGCGAGGTAGTAGACGTAGTTGAACTGGGTCTTAAACTCCGAGCAGAGGCTCTCCATGCGACCTTTGAGCACCTCGAAGTCACCAAGGACCTCGCCGTTGCACGGTTGGTAGTGGAGATTCTTGGCGAACTTCTCCCACACTCCTGGGCTAATCGGGCGGCGAGAGAACTTCTTGACGCCGTCGTACACCTTGGCGCGGAACTCTTCGTCACTCAGCTTGGAGCGCGACGAGCCTATGACGATGAAGTTCTCGGGCAGGTACTGGTCTTCGGCTAGGTTGCACAGCGCTGGAATCAGCTTGCGAGACGTCAAGTCACCGCTAGCGCCGAAGATTACGAGCAGCGTGGCCGGTGGGCGCACGATGCGGGACTCTTGGTCGAGATCACTCTTTGCTGTCACAAAGCTTCCTTACAAAAATAGCCGACTAGATCGCCTTCCTCTTGGCGTCTATCGAGGCCAAGAGGTCTTTGTACGAATCCGAGAAGCTCTTTACCCCCGCAACCTGGAGGTCTCGAAGCACCGCATCGAAGCTCACGCCCAGCGCGCCAAGCTTTGCGACCAAGGCTTGCGCCTCCGCCAGCCCCTTGTGCAGCCTAGGCTCGATCGTGGCTCCAGCGATAAGGGCCTTCACGGTAGCCGGAGGCATAGTGTTGACCGTGTCCCTGCCCGCCAGCTCCTCAACGTACATGACAGCCTTGAACGCTGGATTCTTCGTGCCCGTGCTGGCCCACAGTGGCCTCTGCACGCGGGCTCCTTTCTCTCTGAGCGCCTTAAAGCGGTCAGAGCCGAAGAGCTTCTCGAAGCTTGAGTACGCGAGCTTGGAATTTGCGACTCCTACCTTGCCCAGGAAAGCGTCTTTGTCGGACGGCTGCGCCTTGCCACCCTTCACAAGCTCATCAACTGCCTTCTCTACGCTTGAGTCGACCCGTGAAACGAAGAAGCTCGCTACGGACGAGATCTTTGAAACGTCCTCACCTCGCTTGACCCGCGCTTCGAGCGCTGAAATGTACGCATTCGCAACCTGCTCGTACACCTGGGTAGAGAAAATTAACGTTACGTTAACGTTAATGCCCTGCTCGAGGGTCGCCTGGATGGCCGGGATGCACTCCGGAGTGGCCGGGATCTTGATCATCACGTTCGGACGGTTCAGCTTCTTCCAGAGACGAACTGCAGCCTCAACGGTGCCTTTGCCGTCAGCCGCCAAGTAAGGCGAGACCTCAATGCTCGCGTACCCATCGCCCGCGCCGGTGGAGTCGTACGTGGCGCGCAGCAGGTCAGCTGCTGCCGCAACATCGCGCACCATTAGCTCCTCACAGAGAGCCTCAGTCGAAAGCCCAACCAGCTCAGGCTGCTTCATATCCGCGTCGTAGTTGCTGGTGTCTGCAATCGCCTGCTTGAAGATAGTCGGGTTGCTTGTGAGCCCCGAGACACCCTGAGCGATCAAGTTCGCGAGTTCCCCTGAACGCAGCACATCTCGAGAGAGGTTGTCGTACCAAACGGACTGCCCTATTTCGTTGAGGGCTAAAATTTGAGGGTTCTTGCCGACCGCCATGAGTTCTCTCCTGCTACTTCTAAGCAACCCGGAGGATATACTCGATTCTCGGAAATTGCGAAATGAAAAGAATGTCCCTGGCGGATGCACAAATCCCCACAATCACACGGAAAGTTCCGGGCTGAGAGAGGCCGGAACGCAGGGCTAGGAGCGCACGATTCGAGGAATGTCCATCGCTCCTGGATAGCTGAGCACGTTGCGCTTCCTATTGCGGTAGTACTGGTACGTCGTGGCCAAGCAGTGGAAGGCGTACGGAATGCCGTTCACGTGGCAGATTTCATCCCCGTAGTAGGTGGGAATCGGCCGCTCGAGGATCCTAAAATTGCGTTCTGCCATGGCGAGGATGATCTGAGTGTCGAAGTGCCAGGTATTCGTGAACGACTCGAACGGCACGCGCTTTAGGGCTTCCACGGAGTAGAGACGGTAGCCGGAGTGGTACTCAGAGAGCTTCAGCCCCGAAAGCCGGTTCTGCACAGTTGTGAGAATTCGGTTTCCGAGAAACTTGTACATCGGCATCCCTCCACGGCGCGCCGCCCCTGGGGTTGCCATGCGAGAGCCGAACACCATCTCCGCCTCGCCCTTTATCAGCGGCTCAAGCAGAGACGGCAGCGCCTCAGGCGCGTACTGCCCGTCGCCGTGAACGAGCGCAACGATGTCGAGGCCCCGGTCGATGGCGTACTGGTAACCGACTTTCTGGTTGCCTCCGTACCCCTGGTTCTTGTGATTGCGGTGAACCGTGAGCTTCTGGATGTTGAACTCTGACTTGTACCCAAGCGCAGCGTAGTACGAGTTGTCCTGGCTGCAATCGTCGATGACGAAGATCTCCTCAACCTGCTCGTACACCTCTGGCGGAATACGGCTGATGGTCTTGTTGAGGTGGTTCACCGCGTTGTAGGCGATGATGAATATGCCGATTCTAGGAGCGCTCATGCGACTAAAGTCCCTACTAGATCGTACCCTGAAACCTCAGTTATCTCCACCGTCCCCAGGTGCCCAGCCTCAACCCTGCCAAGTTGCTCGACAACGTCATTGACAAGAACTTGGCCATCGACCTCCGGAGCTTGGAACCGCGAGCGGGCAGCCAGGAGCATATCTGTCTCCTCATGCGGGCCCTCAACCAGCACTTCAAAGCGCTTTCCGATGTACTCCTGGTTTCGGGCAACCCGCACCTTCTGCTGCGCCAGCATCACCCGATCACGGCGCGCCCGCTTCTCCTTCTCAGGGACCTGATCCTCCATGGAGCAGGCGGTAGTGCCGGGCTCCGGCGAGTATGTGAAAACGCCAACGCTCTCAAAGTGCCCCTCGGAGACAAACTTCTCGAGGTCCTGAATGTCTCTTTCCGTTTCGCCGGGAAAGCCAACGATGAAAGTCGTCCGAAGCTTGATGGCTGGCGCAGTAGAGCGGACGTACTCTACGAACCGCCGAGAGCCAAATCGCCCGATCGGGCGCTTCATGGCGCGAAGAACGTCTTCACTAGCATGCTGGAGCGGGACATCGAGGTAGTCACACACGCTAGGAAGCTCGACGATGGCTGAGAGCAGCTCGTCGTCAACGCCCACAGGGTATGCGTACAGGAGGCGAATCCACGAGGCAGCCTTTGCTGCATCGAGGCGGCGCAGCAGCTCGACTAGCTTTTCAGAACGATCAGACCCAAAAGCCGTGAGGTCCTGGGCCACGAGGTTAATCTCCCGAACGCCCTGCGCTCCGAGAGCCTGAACCTCGCGCACAATCGACTCCACCGACCGGCTACGCATTTCCCCGCGAATCTGCGGGATGATGCAGAATGCGCACGGCCGATTGCAGCCTTCGGAGATTTTGACGTACGCCATGTGGCGACGCGAAGCCAGGTGCCGAGGCATCGTGTCATCGTACAGGAAGTATGGGCGAGCTCCCTCGTGCAGGATGTCGCGCAAGCTGTCATCGGCGCCGAGCGCCGCCTGTCCAACACTGAGAAGCCCGTCGAGTGCGATGAAAGAGTCTACCTCAGGGAGCGCCTTTCGGATGTCGCCCTTGTAGCGCTCGACCATGCAGCCTGCCACGAGCAGCCTGCGCAAGCTGCCCGAGCGCTTTAGCTCGGAAAGTTCAAGCACGCAGTCGACGCTCTCTTTGACGGCACTCTCAAGAAATCCGCAGGTGTTAACCACAGCCACGTCTGCTCGGCTGAGATCGTTGACGATTTCAAACCCCGAGTTCCTGAGCACTCCGATCATGACCTCTGAGTCCACCTGGTTCTTGGCACACCCGAGGGTGACCACCGCAGCTCGGCCGGCAAAGGAAACCTTTCCATCCAGCGGCCTTGGCTCGTTGATGTTGACAGCAACCGAGGAGCAAGATGCCCCTTGGCCATCGTCTATGGGGAGTATCGATAGAGCTGACTTCATACTTCAGGCGAGACGTAATCGGCCTACTGCAGGCGCCGATCCATTACATCTACACCTTTTGGCAGGTCTAAAACAAATCGGCCGTCCTCAACTTGAGAGGTCCCAACCTTCAGATTTGAAAAGACAATCGCCGTGATGTTGCCCCCTAAGGAGGTGATTTTAGCCCCTTTTGGGAGCTTCTGGGCGTCATCAACCAGCAATTGGAACCCTTCCAGCTCCTGGGTCTGGTCTTTCGAGGCCCTCGATTTTTGGGGGACCAGGTTCAAAACAACGCCATCGGGGCCCCGACAAGCCCCCTTGAGCTCAAAGTCACGCCCCAGATCGCCAATGCCCATCATGAATGACACGGGTAGGTTAGACAGCAGTACCTGGCCGATGTCATCGATCATCACCTGCTGCTTGTCCACCTGATACAGCCACAGCTCGCGGTTGCGGATGACTACTTCCTGCTCCCGCGGGGCCTTGTAGGTCCAGCGCATCCGGCCTGGCTTTGCGAACACCATCGCTCCTGAGCTGGCCTCGCCTTCGTCCAGAGCCGCGACGTAAGACTCCTGCCGGAAATCGCCCGAGAGCGAATCAAGCCCAGAGTACCTTTCCTGCACCTGGCTCAGGATCACCTTCGCTTGCGTCGCAGACAGCACCTGCCCTCCCTCACACAGGAAGGCTTTCATCTGCGCTTGAGCTGGCGTCCAGGTGACGCCGATCGACCAGAGGAGGGAAAGAAGCACGCCAACTCGCATGAGGGGATCCTTAGAGTGAAACCGTCGCCACAACGAGTTGGGCGCAAGGTGATGGTTGGGAGTGTACCACGTGGGGCGCTGGGCGCCAGAGCAGTTGGCCTCAGCGGCTGGAGTTGGGCTGCGGCGAGCGCAGTCGCGTGAGAAGGTGATCAATACGCGCATTCACCACCCGGGTCAGGTCGGGCCTCCGTATGCGGGCATGGTGGTAGAGACTCAATGCAAGTTGGGGCTCCGAAGCCTCGACTGCCTCAGCCAGGAGCGCAATCGCGAGCCAATCCCGCTTCGGAGAAGCCTGTACGGCACGCTCTAGCAGCTCCCGAGCCGATCGACCGTCATTATCCCGGATGGCCGCTATCGCACGAACTATGAGCGGCAGCGCATGACCAGGATTTCTCTCTCCCAGGGCGGCGAACTTAGCTGGCCAGTGGGATGGCATCTCACGGAGGCGGCGCGCCGCTTCCAGCACCTCTTCAACGGCATACAGGTCTGGGTTTGCCACCATGACCAGGTGCAGGTTGTGCGACCAATTGCCGTAGACAAAAGAGTGATACAGGCCTGACTCCGTTTGTCTGTATCGGAAGTACGGCTTCTCTAAGCGATGCACAACCGGGCTCTCGAGGCTGGCACGCATGAAGAAGCTCCAGTCCTCGTTGAAGGGAAGGGCCTCATTGAATCGGCCCGCCGCCTGCCACAGATCCCGATCGAGCATTGAGAACGAAGCGAGGCAGTTCCCGTACCGAATCCCGAACGGGTCAAACGCTGGCGGTTGCCAGTGAGTCTCCTGCACGCCAAAGACGTCAACATCGCTGTACACAATTCGGGCTCCAGTCGCGCGCATGGCCTTGATTGCTTCAGCGATGAACCCAGGCAACATGATGTCGTCAGGGTCCTGCAGAACGAGAATGGGGCTGCTAGCCTTCTCAATCAGAAAATTGCGGCCGAAAGAGACTCCTCGATTTTCGCCGCTGAAGAACTGGATCTCTGCGTCCTGTCTCTCGTCGATGATTGCTTGCACAACGTCTCGTGATGCGTCAGTGCTTCCATCATCGCGCACGAGGATCTCAAGGTTCGGATACCCTTGGCTGAGCACACTCTCGATGCCTTCGCGCACGAATGCCGCTTTGTTGTAGAGCGGCATAATGACGCTGACTTTTGGCGTTGCGCTTCCGAGCTCCTGAGCAAGGCTGTTCGACATTCGTCCTATCCCCTGTAAGCACAGCCGAAAAATTGGGGTGCCACGTTCCTTTAGATGGCTCATTTCAGCCGGAAGCTTCCAAAAACCGTCGAGATCTCATCGGCTTACGGAACCAGCCCCCAACGGCGCCGTGGAACCCTTGGGGCAATCTGAGTCATCCTAGATATTTAACCATGACTGCGAGCACCCCCCGCCCATCCCCGGTTTACCTGTTGGTACACAGCGACCACCCGCTCGACCCGCTTGGCCCCAATAGCGGCGCGGAGATGGCAACCCTGAACCAGGCGCGCGCCCTAGCTCTGTCGGGACGCACTGTGTGTGTCGCCGCCCGCCTGCGCCAACCGCTCCAATTCGACCGCGGAGTAACTTTCATCGACCTCGGCCCCTCATACGATGTCGAAAGAGCACTAGACTGGGCTGACTCCCATGGGCAGTACGTTTTGCTTGCTGCCGGAAAGGCAGTCGCCCTGCACCTCTCGCGCCGTCGGGAGCGTTGCATCAAGCGCCTCTTGATAACCCACGACCGAAGCGCCGGCGACTGTGGCCTGAGGCCGGACGTTTTGGAGCATTGCTGCGATCACATCTTGTGCGTCTCTCATGCACAACGCGAGAAGCTGGCTCTCGAAGGGGCACCCCGCCACCGCATGCACGTCATTCACAACGGCGTTGATTTCAGCATCTTCAAGCCCGCATCTCCCGAGCGCCATAGCCCCAAAAAACTGGTGTTTTCAGGCGCTCTCGTGCCTGACAAGGGCCTACACCTTTTGCTGGCTGCATTCGTGGCTCTCAAGGGCAAGTTTACAGACCTACAGCTCGATGTTTTTGGAAGCTCCTCGCTCTGGTCGCGGGAGGATTACATTAATGTCGAGCAGCTACAGCGCTCTGTCCCTGGGCTTACCTTCCACGGCAAAGCGAGCCAAAGCGAGATCGCCAGCGCCCTTGCATCGGCCGGAGTCTGCGTGGTGCCCTCTATCTGGTTTGACCCCTATCCTCTCACTTCGCTCGAAGCTCAGGCCTGCGGCACTCCTGTCGTCGCTTTCCGTGTCGGCGGTCTTCCGGAAGGAATCGCTCACAACAGCACAGGCTGTGTTGTGGATGAGATCTCGGAAGAGGCTCTCAGAAAAACCCTCGATGAGCTGCTCTCAAATCCGCAGCGCCTACAAATGATGTCAGAAGCTGCTCTCGCATGGTCAGCGCAGCGTTTCCAGTGGTCAGACGTCGTAAAACGAATTGTCGCGCTGTGCGAGGCGCCTCCGCCTATCCAGTACTCGGCTACGACCACGACCGTCGGCGAGGATCTCTGAAACCAGCGGATTTCCTGATAATTCCGCCCCTTTGCTGCTTTTGAGTACGGCCGGAAAGGCAGGTACAATGGAAGGTGCGGTTTGCGCTCTTCTCCGGGGAAAGACCTTGCGGAAAAAGGTTTTTCTTTCTGAAACGGAGGGGAAAATGAACAGGAAAAATCTCGGGCACTATGCTTTTTGGGGGACGGCGTACGTCCTCCTGCTGTGGACTACGATTCGCTGGCTCAATTGGGCTACGTCCCTTGTTGCCGGTGACCCTGAGTTCCAAGCAGATTCATTCCAGAGGCTCGCAGTAGCGTTTGGATGGACCTTCATGCTGCTCCTGGTTGGCGTGGCTAAGAGCTGTACCGAGAAGAATGCCTGATTAAATCGACCCTCGAGAAGAACAACTACGGTTCTTTCTTCTTCAGGGTCTTTCCCCGAAGAAGAGCCGCAGACCAGATCCGGCAGCGCTTTCGCGCGTGCACGTGCCCTCTAAAAGGCAATCAAATCTTCCAAGATAAAATAAATGGCGAGCTTGCGATCGCTCATCTGCCTTGAAGGCTGCTGAATGGTGAGAGCTGGTCGAAAGTGGAGCGGGCGACGGGGCTCGAACCCGCGGCATCTTGCTTGGGAAGCAAGTACTCTACCAACTGAGTTACACCCGCATAAGAGACTACGGTCGATCTTCCATCCCCCGTCCGGCCTACGCTTTCGCTCCGGCGAGGCCTACATCCGAATCTTGGCGAAGCCAAGTTCGGATAGGAGCAACCCCGTCATCCGAATCCTGGCGAAGCCAAGTTCGGATAGGAACAAAATGGAGCGGGTGAAGAGATTCGAACTCTCGACCTCTTCCTTGGCAAGGAAGCGCTCTAGCCAACTGAGCTACACCCGCACTAGGGACTAGGGGAGTACTTCAGGACGGGTAAAAAGTCAAATACCCCAAGGAACAGGTTTTTAGGGTGCGATCCCTATCAGTGTTGTAGAGACCGACACGTTTTAGTTAGAATCCCTGCGGTTTTACCCAAGACCCAAGGAGAAGGAGACTAGGTATGAATGACTCATGGGATGATAGGCGCAGAGCACAGGAAGAGGGGTACTTTGAGACCCTCAACAAGCAGGCTATGGCTCGCCTTGCGCTGAAGAAAACCCAGCCGGCGCGCTTGAGCCCGGTGACTGGGAAGCCCATGGAGCAGATAACGATTATGGGCACGGTTGTTGACCGCTGTGTTGACTCGGGCGGCATCTGGCTCGATAACGGGGAGCTTGAGCAGATTATTGCGGCGGCCAAAGACAGCAAGGCGTCCCTGCAAGACTTCGTAGGCACGCTGCCAACCTTGAAGCCAAGCGCCAGCGCTGTCACCGAGGGATTAAAGAGCCCGGTGTGCGGAGAGCCCATGCAACAAGAGAAAGTCCTGGGCATCACGGTGGATCGGTGCAAGGCTTCCCACGGCATATGGCTCGACGCGCGAGAGCTTGACCGCCTCATCCGCTCGTCTCACCAATCACTCTCAAGTTCGATAGCCGAGTTTTTCTCGATGGTGATCGGAAAGAAGTAGGCTAGCCGCGCACTCGGAGGATGAGCTTTCCGACGTGGGCGCTGCTCGCCATTCTCTCGTGAGCGGCATCTGCCTCCGCGAGTGGTAGCACTGAATCTACAATCACTCTCAGCTCTCCCCTCGCCACTTTCGGCAAAATATCTTTTGTGAAGCTGCTTACGATCGCGGCCTTCTCGGAGTCTGTCCGGCTCCGTAGCACTGAGCCGATAATTTTTGCCCTTTTCCTCATGAGCTCTGGAATCGGAACTGAGCCAGTAGCTCCGCCCATAGAGGCTATCAAGACCACGCGCCCTCCAAATCCTAGCAGCTGCACATCCCTGGCAAGGTAATCTCCACCGACACAGTCTAAGATCAGGTCAACTCCATCGGGGCTCCACTTCTTTCCGGCTGACACGAAGTCATCAGTTTTGTAGTTGATGCAACACTCAGCGCCAAGCTCTGCGCAGCGCGCGGCCTTATCTGCTGAGCCGACCGTGCACGCCACTTGCGCCCCGAGAGCTCGGCAAATCTGAATAGCCGCAGTTCCCACGCCGCTGGAGCCTCCGTGAATAAGCACCCGCTCTCCCGGCTGCAGCTCGCCTTCCAAGCAGAGGTTCAGGTATGCGGTGATGTACGCCTCTGGCAGGCCGGCTCCTGCCTCGAAGGAGAGGGGCTCCGGCAGCTTCATAACGTGCGCAGCAGAAACCGAAACTCTCTCTGCATAACCTCCCCCGGCTAGGAGGGCGCAAACTCGATCGCCCACGGAAAATTCGCTCACGTTCGTGCCACACGCAGCTACCACCCCCGACACCTCAAGTCCAAGGATCTGCGAGGCTCCCGGAGGCGGCGGGTATTTTCCTGCACGCTGAAGCAGGTCGGCTCGATTGACTCCGGCTGCGACGACGTCAATTAGCACGTCATCTGCCCCACAAACTGGCTCGGGCTGCTCTTCAAGAATGAGCGCCCGTTTGGGTGAGCTCTCGTCAATCCGTATGGCTTTCATGGCTGCAATCGTACACGACAGCCGTCACTTCGCGAACCCTAAACGATGAGGCACGGCAAGACTCAGAGCTTGCGGAGAACGACCGGGCCTAGCTCCTGCTCCACTTCTTTAAGCCAAGGCGCCCTTAGGGCGTCGGGCACCTCAATGCGGAGCTGCCGCTGCTGGAAGGGATGAAAGAAAGAAATGGCGTAAGAGACGAGTCGGAGCTCGGGACCGTCCGCCCCTCCGTAGAGTGGATCTCCGACGATCGGCACCCCTTCGGCCGCACAGTGGACGCGAATCTGATGGGTTCGGCCGGTGATGGGCCTCGCCTGAACCAAGGAGCGAGACTGCCCCTGTCGTCGACCCAGCACGCACAGCTTAGTAAGCGCCTCCTCCCCTCCCACGTCGACCGTTCTTCTAAGGACTGGATGTCGCTCATCGCGGCAAAGCCGACGGGCAACATCAATGCAGTCGCTCTCCAGGCTGCCCGAGACCTCACACAGGTACGTCTTCTCGACCAGTCGCCGCTCCTGCGCCTTTTGGCACCATCGGTTGCCACGCATGCTGCGCGAGAAAATGAGAAGGCCCGCCACTCCCGTATCCAGCCTAGACGGCAGGTGAATCGGGGCCTGAAAATGAGCCTCTAGGAAGCCCTGCATATGAAACCGCTGCTGGTCTCGTGCTGGGGTCGACGGCAACCCGGGTGGCTTGTAGGCGACCCCGATGTCGCCATCCTCAACGATCACCATGCCGGGGTCGAATTGCGGATAAAACGTATCGGCGTGCGATGGGTCGAAGAGCGGCTCGTAGTACTCAATGCGGCAAGGCGGCTCTACTGGCGTCTCGTAGGCGGCAGGACGGCCCGCGACGTACGCGCCACCGAGCGCAAACCGCAGACCCCAACTCTCAGGCTCAATGTGCGGAAGCCTGCGGGCTAGCTCTGCGCCAGCGGTCTTCTCGCAAGGATCACTTTCGCCAATCTGCCAGCTCCAGTGCTTGCTAAAAAAACTTCTTTGGATACGTGGAAGATCAATCTCTTTCATCTGGTGCTGGAGCGGCACACATTGGCGCGTGCAGCATCATGGGATGCTGTCACACCTGCTTTTCGTTGTCACTCGCGACCGAGCCGATATGCGGCCGAAGAAAACAAAGAAGTTCAGGACACGGCCGACACCGGTGAGTCAGTTGGCTGACGAAACTACGGGCGCCTCTTCGACAGAAGCTGCGTGAGCTCAAGGGCCTTCTGCGGGCTCATCAGGCCCAGAAGCTGTCCCATCCGCTTCTCCGGAAGGCGCTCGACCAGTGAGAGCGCGATCTGAATATCGAGCTGCTCCAGTAGGTGGGCTGCCTCAGGCGGATTCATAGAGCCGTACACGTTTGCAAGTTGGTCGAGCTGCGCGTTGCGCTGCTTGTCTCCCTTCTCCCGCTCTGACTTTAGGCGCTCCGTGAGACCTTTCAACTCTGTGAGCTTTACTGAGATGTCTCGATCCCTACTAGCAGCAACTGTCTCTCGCTGCTCAAGGCGATTAGACCGCTCCTCCAACTCAACGCGGCGGGCATCGAGCGCTGTGAGAACCTTGGCCTCCTCCTTGCTCCACTGCGGACCCTTGGGGCGCGCAGTTGCGCCCGCTGCTTCAGCCGGGGGAGCGCTAGCCATGCCGCTGGCCTCAAGCGCTGACAACGTCACTTTTGCGCAGCAGAAGATAGCGACTGCCATAACAGCCAGAGCTTCTCCGGATACGGCACGGCCCCGAGGCGCGCTGGCTGCTGCAAGCGGTCGGCTCGCAATTCCCGCAGCTGCGGCAGCCGGTGATGGCGCAGGCCTGGCGGCTGCGGGCTTGGGCATGGATGGCCGAGCTTGCGCAGCTCTGTCCTTCGCCATCATGGAGCCAACAGCCCTCTGTAAGTTGTCGTACAGGGCTCCCGCTTCTTCCTTGGTCAGTCTTTTCTCAGCCATACGGTTTTCCTAGCTTGGTCGGGGCGCGCGCTGAATTCCAAATTCATCCAGCTGTGCCCCCTCCTCTCTCAGGGAGTGCTCGTCATGTTCGGCTTTCCGCTTCTGCTTGAGCATCTCAAGGGCCTTCGCCTCCTTGCTCGCTTCGACGTAGCGCTCCTTCGCCTCATCGGCATCCTTGATGGCGGCAGCAACCTTTAGCTGCTGCTCCTCAATTCGGAGCTTGAGGCGCAATCGGTAGTCACCGAACATCACAAGCTCGCTTGCAGAATACGTGCCACCTTCCTGAATCATCACGCGCAGAGACTCTTGCTCTAAGTCCTCCAAAACACTTAGTTCGTGGTCTCTTATCTGGTTCTTTCGGACAAGTTCTTGACGCAGTTCGTCACGGATCTGTTCCCGGATATCGAGAATGCGCTGGAGCCTAAAGCGGAACCTTTTCATAGGTTACCCCTGGAGAATCTGCCCCATCGAGAGCCAGCATCGCTCTAGAGGGACCCGCTCGTTGATTCCCTGCCGGAGGAACTCTTGAACTTTCTCAATCCTCTGCACAGCGCGGTCAACACGCCCATTTTGGCCCGGCTTGTACGCCCCTATCGTAATCAAGTCTTCAGCATCCTGGTACGAGGCCAAAATTTCACGAATCTCATTCGCCATCTTGGTCACTTCAGGATTTACGATATCGCTCATCACTCGGGATATGCTCTGTAGCGCGTCAATCGCCGGATAGTGGCCCCTTCCGGCGAGCCTGCGACTGAGAACGATGTGCCCATCGAGGATGCCTCGCACCGCATCAGCCACTGGCTCGTTCATGTCATCACCCTCGACCAGGACTGTGTAGAGCCCCGTAATGCTGCCGTGACCAGCACAGGTGCCGGCTCGCTCCAGCAGCCTTGGCAGCATGGCGAATACCGAAGGCGTGTAGCCTCTCGTGCTTGGAGGCTCTCCCGCCGCAAGCCCAACCTCTCGCTGCGCCATAGCGAGCCGGGTTACGGAATCTACCATTAGGGTGACGCTCTTGCCCTCGTCACGAAAGAACTCTGCGATTGCTGTCGCAAGAAATGCTGCGCGTATGCGAAGCAAGGCTGACTGGTCTCCCGTAGCAACAACCACCACTGAGCGAGCGAGTCCTTCTGGGCCAAGATCGCGCTCAAGGAACTCTCGAACTTCCCGGCCTCGCTCTCCTACCAGCGCGATCACGTTCACATCACTAGTTGCTTTTTGCGCAATCATGCCGAGCAGGGTCGACTTGCCAACTCCAGAGCCCGCCATGATCGCAACTCGCTGCCCTTGGCCGACTGTCAGAAGCCCGTTGATTGCTTTCACGCCAATATCGAGCGGATCGGTTATGCGCCGGCGAGTAACGGGATTCGGCGGCTCGCGGTACAGGGGCACTGAATGCTCCATGACAGGCAGCGGCCGGCCATCGAGGGGATTTCCCAGCGCGTCAATAACTCGCCCGCGCAGCTCGTCGGAAACCCGAATGTGACATGTTCCCTCACCAGCAGTGATTGCGAAGCCAGGCGCAATTCCCTGCATCTCACCGAAAGGCATGAACAGGACTTTGTCTTGGCGGAAACCGATTACTTGCGCGGGAACCGCCTGCACGCCATTTCGGATCGTGACGTGAGAGCCCAGAGGCACTTGGGGGCCCGTGCCCTCGATTAATAGCCCGCGAACCTCCGTGACGTGTCCACGAAGCTCACAGCGGCTTGAGCGAGCAAGCACTTCCTGCGCACGCTCGAAAACGCTACTCATCTTCAGCTCCAGCCGGGTTCAGAATCTGCCTCTTGAGGCGCTCCCAGGCTCGGTCGAGATCAAAGTCGGCCTCTCCAGCAGACGTCACGACTATGCAACCCACCCGCACCGACTCGTCTGGCTCAAAGCCCCAGCCTGCTTCCGCAGGCACTCCAACAGCCTCAGGGCTGCTGGATTTAATCGCTTCGTAGTCGCGAGGGCTCACTCGAATGCGCTTAATCTCCGCGTTGCCGGCAGCCGTTATAGCCTCCTTAATAAGCGGCTTGAGGTAATCCACCGAGCTTTCGGCAACAGCTCCCACCAGCTTCCGGGCAATGGAGAGCGCCAGATCTGCTGCCTTCTGCTCCGTTACCGCAAGGCTTTCCGACACTTGCGTCTTTAGGTCTTCCTTGACGGCTGCCAGCTGCATCGAGAGCGCTTGAAGTCGGGCTTCAGCCTCCGCTTGGGCGCTTTGTTGAGCAGCCACGGTAGCCTCACTAACTGCGGCCTGAAGCAGCTGCTCGTGCTCTTGCAGCGATATCCCCGAGGATACCTGCTCGATTTCATCAAGCACCCCGTTTTGGTCTACTTCGCTTTCCTTGCCGACAGGGTCAGTCGAGGAGCCATCTGAACTTTGCTCAAAACGGCTTCGTCCAGCTATTCCTGCCGATTCCTCCGGCGCAACGCTCCCCGGCTCTCCACGCAGACGTGCCGAAGCGGTAAAATCCTCAAACATAGGATCGACGCTCACGAGCGCGCCTGAGATCGATTGAACCTGGAGCGGGGCGAATCCTGTTGCCTCTGGCTGCGCATTAAGCACAGTCCAGGACTCGTCGATGTACGGCGTCGGCGCGTAGGCCGACAGCTTGGGAGTCTCTGCCTGCTCCGTGCTATCGTGCTGCCCCTGCTCCACGCCTATAGCCTCCCGTCATTGAGCCAGTAGCGAATGAGGAGAGCCGCCTGCTGCGGGTTCTCCTTAACGAGCCTCGAATTCTCCGCCATGATCTCTCCGAGCTGCTCGAGATCGACCGAAGACTCAAGATCGAGGGCCGAGCGTCTCGAGCCTCCCATGCCATCTGCTAAGCCGCCTGTTATAGCCTGCATTCCGTCTCCTGCAATCGAAGTCGCCGAGCGGGTCTTGGACTCAAGCTCAGCAACGTCTGCCGGGAGGAGCCGGCCGAGATCTTCCTCTGGCTGCGTGTTGCTGGTCAGGAACTTAACCAAGGGCCGCAGCACAACGAAGACGAAGAGCAAGAGAGCAAGCACCGGCACGGCCATGGAGCCCATCTTGTACCACTTGGCAGACTCGTCAGCTTTCGCCAGTTCGGCGGCCAGACTTTCGTCTGGCTCATAGAAGGGAACGTTCTCGACTGTTACGAGGTCCCCTCGGCTTGTGTCGTACCCTATGGCCGACTTCACGATTCCCTCGACCTGCGACATCATCTCAGGCGACAGGGGCAAGTACTCCTTTAACATCTTTCCCGTGGCTTTGCCGTCAGCGCCAACTTCCGACACTTCCGTGTACTTGCCGTCGACCAGCACGCCAGCTGAGAGCCGCACCACTTTGCCACGAGCTTGAGCGCTCCTGGTGATGGCACGAGAGACTTCAAAGTTTTTTACCTTCTCGAGGCGATTGTTTTGCTCAGAGCCCGCCGGCGGGTTTACCAGAGGCGGGCCGTTCGAGATGTTCGACACCGTGCCTGGAATTCCCCCGCGTGCCTGAGCGGCGGCGCCTTCCTCAACCGTCCTCTCAGAGCGGACAACTTGGCCCGCCGGATCGTAGCTCTCTTCTTCTCGCTCGCTCGACGAAAAATCTATGTCGGCATTGACGCGCGCAACCACCCGGTTGGGGCCAAGCACTTTAGCGAGCAGCGCCTCGATTCGTTGCGCGTAACCCTTCTCAACTTCGCGGATGTACAGCAGCCTGCCCGCATCAGCGCCGAGGTGCTCCTCTCCCCCTTCAGCCTCACGCGAGGTGAGCAAGTTTCCGTACATGTCGATAATCGTCACGTTTTGGGGCTTGAGGCCTTCAACACCATGAGCAACGAAGTTGGCAATTCCGAGGATCTGCTTCTTGTCCAGCTCCGCGCCAGGGCGCAGCTTGAGAAGCACTGACGCCGACGGCTCTTGGCTGCTCTTCGCGAAAACTGTTTTCTCTGGCTGCGAGATGTGAACTCGTGCCGACACGACCGAATCGAGCGCCATGATTGTGCGCTCAAGCTCGCCCTGGACCGCCCGCTGTTTCTTTACCATTTCGCCGAGAGTCGTTGTGGCGAAGTTGGTGCCGTCAAATAGCTCAAATCCCACGCTGCCGGTCTTGGGAATCCCGTCTGAAGCGAGACTCAAGCGCAGCTCATGAACGGCTTCGGGCGGAGACACTGAAATCGTTCCGCCGTCAACTCGGTACGACGCGCGCACCTCCTTCAGCCGCTCGACCACAGCTGCGGCATCACCTGAGCTCAAGTCACTGTAGAGGACTGTGTAGTCAGGCTGAGTCGCCAACTTCGACACGTAGACAATCGCCCCCACTGAGAACACAACGAGGAAGGGGAAAAGAACTTTCTGGGCAAGCGGGAGCTTAAGGTAGCCGGCAACAAGGCTCGACAGCACCGCTTTTGGATCAACGGATGGGGCCACAGGACCTCTCTAAAACAGTTACACTTGTGTTCTGATTACTTCTTCGTACGCTCGAATTATCTTGCCGCGAATGGCTGTCATGAGTTGGAAAGCAACGTCCGCTTTCTCGAGAGCGACCATGGCGGTGTGCGCTGTTACTCCAGCGCGATTGGTGGTCAGTCCCTCGATCTGGTCGTCTGCCTTGTTCTGCAGCTCATTAACTTCCTTCAGGGCGGTCTGAAGCATCTCCCCGAACGAGTCAGCAGCAGTGCCCTGAGAGGCCCCGGACTGCTGCGTGGCTGGACTCTGGATGCCCTGAATGCTCGTGAGTTGTTGCTGGATTCCTTGGATCGACATGCAATCTCCTACGCGATGATCTTGCCGCTGGCTTCCCGCAGGTCCTTGAGGGTCTCAAGCGCGGTGACAGAGGCCTGGTACTGGCGGGTAGCGGACATGAGGTCCGTCATCGTGCCGACGACGTTAATGTTCGGATACGCCACGTACCCCTGTGCGTCTGCGTCTGGATGCCCGGGCTGGTACACCTTACGGGGCTCGGAAGAGTCCTCTATTACCTGAGACACAACCGGCCTCTTCAGGGTCATTCGCTCAAGCGCGTCCGAGAACGAGCCGGGCACATCTTGGGCCGATTGCACTACATGTCGAGCCTTGTACGGCCCGCCCTCAGGCGTTCGTGTCGTCTCAGCATTAGCGAGATTCGCTGTAGCTGTTTGAAGCCTCAGGCGCGCGGCGCCCATTGCGCTTGCGATCGTCTCGACTGCGTCAAATGTCATACGTTATCTCCCGTCTCTAATAGCCGAGCGAACCATGCCGATCTGTCGGCGAATGAGGCGCGCCGCGGTAGTGTAGTCCGAACTGTTTTCGTACAACTGGCCCATCTGTAAATCGATATCTACGTTGTTGCCGTCCGACTTTTCGGTGCCGGTCTCATCGGCGATGAACTGGCCTCCCTGGCTGGACGAGACATCGAGGTGGTTGCTGTCAGTCTTCAGCAAGGTCTCTCCGCTCGAATTTCCAAAAGCTCGCTCAAGCTCTTTTCCGAACGAAACATCCACCGCGCGATACTGCGGCGTTTCAGCGTTCGCGATGTTCGACGTGATAGCCTGGTGACGCTTCCAAGTGAGATCCATCGCACGGGAAAGTCCCGTCACGGTCCGATCGAAAATTGAGTCTAAGAGCTTCATGGTAGTCCACCTCTGGGGGACCACTTTGCAAGTTGCGTACTAGCACAACCCCCAATATATCCAATGGGTTGTGGCAATAGCTGGTGTCAATTTTTTGGCCCGACCCCGTCACCCCAGGGCCTGTTTGACGCTGTTCTGATGCACCTGCAGCCGTAGCCCTCCCCTCAGGAGCGAGCCCGACGCCTCACGCTTGCCGGCACGTAGAAGTGCGTGGGAAGGGGAACGGCAGAGGCTTCCTTTACAATGCGGTCATAGCGCTGCCGAGACACTGCCGAGAGGTTTGTCGGTGAGAGTCGGCGGGGAGCCGGCAGCACCGCTGCCAACGCCGCCGCCTGGCTGAGTGAAAGCTGGTTCACAGGCTTGCCAAAGTAGTGCCGAGACGCAGCCTGGATTCCGTACACGCCCTCCCCCCATTCGATCACATTGAGGTAGATCTCAAGCGTGCGCCGCTTTCCCCATACTAGGCCGGCGACTGGCGCCATAACAGCTTCGATGAATTTTCGGACGTAGCTCCTGCCCGGCCAGAGAAAGACGTTTTTGACGGTCTGCATCGTTATTGTGCTGGCGCCTCTGGGGCGCTTGCGGCCCTCCGAGTCGTCGATTGCATCTTCTACTGCCGAAAAGTCTATGCCCCAGTGCTCCATGAAACGAGCATCTTCTGCTGCAACCACTGATTGCTGAACATGGAGAGGAATGTCCTGCAGCGAGACCCACTCCCACTCGGTTTGGACGTTGCGGTCTTCGATCTGGTACTCCAGCGCACGCAGCGCTATGAGAGGAGTTATCGGGGGATTAAAAATTCTAAGAGCGAGCACGTATGCCAACCACGATGCGGCTGCCCACATGGCAGCCGTGCCAGCTTTCCGCACCCACGGCCAACAGTGTGACTTTCTTTCCTGCTCTAGAGTCATGAATGCTCCCCCTTCTTCACTATCGCAGTTCAGGGCCGCTTTCAACCACAGGCACTTTTCGTGGGCGTCGCGAGCAAGCCTGATATGGTCTAGGAGGGCTGTTTCGCAATAATGGCTTGAGAAACGACCTCTGCGCCCGCGCCTGAATAGTGCCAGGGGTCGACGTACAGGGCATCGACGCCCCTAGACCGAGCAGCCTCCTCAAGATTAGGCAGCGGATCGATCATCTCGAACTCCTCCCTCACTGCGGCCAATAGGTCTTCGTAGGGCAGAGGCCTTCCTGACGCGACTGCTGTCACCGCCACTTTTCGGGGCAGGTGCACGACCATGAAGCGAGCTCCAGAGCTCTCTACGTCTTTCTTGAACT
>OMIG01000159.1 GCA_900299035.1 Pseudomonadota bacterium | reverse complement strand
GCGTAAAGCCGAGAGGAAGTGGAGCTGCTTGCATAATCCTAGGAGCGATATTTCTCGCAATCGGCCTGTATTTCCTGTGGAATCCATCAATGCCAGTAGAGACCATCTTCGGAGTTACCTCCGCGACGCAGGTCGCGAATATTCATCGACTGACTCTGGGTGAAACCTTTTCTATCGTCGGGGCGATATTTCTTGCAGCAGGCTTACGCCCGCGATAGCGGCGGTATGCCCCGCGGGGTCTATATGTTTATCCAAGTGGTACGGAATTACTTCAAATGCCACCGGTATCTGATTGATTATCCTAGGAAGTAGCCCCGTACCATAGAGGCTAAAAGTAACCCCGTACCAGGGAGAGTCTACGTGAAATGCTACTTTTCGCCACTTAGCTCGCTCTCGTCAGCTCCACTTGGACTCTGGAAAGCCTAGCGTCGCGCCACTAACCACTTCTTTCGTCCCTCGCTTGCCCCTTCTCGACAGGACAAGTCAGGACAAGTATCGGCCCCCTACTACAGTTCAGCTACTTACAAAAAAGCGATTGATCGTCCTATCCTTCTCAGACCCGCGATTTTCCGCGCTTGAGAGGTGGGACGTCGACGTGGAGGGCCAGTCGACTGATCCGACTCCTACCCCAGGGCCGACTCGCACACGATAGCGAGACGCTTTGCCTACTCAGCAGTCGACTGCTGCGTAGCTTGATCTACAGTTCAAGCCTAAACGCGCGGCCAACATACACAGGGGTTCCTGGCTCAACTATCTTTGTAGAGTCGATTCGATGGTAGTACCCAGCACTATCTGGAACGAACACAAAGCTGGCGGGAGACGCAAAAGGCTCTACATCGTAGCTTCCATCCGAATTCTTGGTGACCACACACTCAACATCCGCCAATAACGAGTGGGCTTTTTTGCCGTTAAGGAGCCAAGGGCTTTTTGGCACCACCTGATCAGGGCATGGCAGGGAGAATGCAGCCGATTCTGGGGACTGCTCTGCCGGCGGGATGCCCGACCTACCCACGTAGAGCTTACCCCCGATGGGCAGCTGATTAAGAGCCCGCCTGAAGAGCCCCTGCGTTTCCGGCGTCTGAAAACCTCCTGCAAGCTGCAGAGCCTCTTCACGCTCAGAGTACCGGTTCTTCACGAAATCATAGATAAGGCGCACCCCGTGCTCATGGAAGAAGAGCGCAACATCAGCCTCATGCCCCGCTTTCCCTACGGAACAAGGAAGGAGGGCTGCCTTGCGGGAGACCAATCCTCCCAGCGCATCCTGCAGCGCGTGCGTGTACTCTTCGGCCCAGATTAGCGCTATCTCCTTCTCCCAGCACGCTAGAAGGTTCGCTTCCTGATCATTTTGAGGCGTGAGCCCTTCCCTGAGGCAGCCGATGCTTGGGTAGACAAGCTTCTGGTCTATCTGAAACCACGAACGGCTGGCAACCATTCTCACGTTTTCGACTATCGCTTCATGCGTCAAGCCACCGAGCGTAAACAGATTGTTTTCTTCGAAGCGATACCCGAGGAGCTCTAACGCTTCAGTATTTCGGAATAGCGAAATTGCCTCGTCTGATTTGCCCTCTTTGACAAGCTTTAGCCCCTCTACGATATGATTTTGAAGCACCTTTATCTTGATGAGATTCTCTTCAGCTACCGCAGAATCTATCCGTTCCCTCGCACGCACATCCTCGGAGTAGTCGCCCTGCTTTGGGGCACGATAGGACTGAAGCGCCCTTTCTGCGTACCCTAGAACTCCGCCGATAATGGATTGCGACACGCGCAGGGACAATTCATCAATCGAGCCTGGAAAGAAAGGCAGTGTCACAGTTCCTACAGACTCTCCAAGGATAACCTTAGTACCGGGTGCAACCTGCTTCTCACCAAGCACCTCCTCAGGGGCTTCATCGCCCCTGGCAACAAAGATCGGAGTACTTCCCGGTATGCCGGGAAAGACCTTAATAACGATCTTTCCTCCACCTTCGAGGGTAGAATTGTTTTCAATCACCTCTACTCGACAGTGCGCTCGACTGACGAACTGCGGCAGCTCAGCCACCGCCAACCTGCCAAGCTGCACGAACTGGCCCGGCTGCGCTTTGGCGATGAGCTGGGCTAATTTCTCCTCCGGAGTTCTCGGCTCAGACATCTCCGATCCCGGAATGGTTATCGAGCAACTTGGAGTCAAGGAGAGCACATCTCCTGTCTTAAGCACTGTGAAGTACCTGAGCGGCTGCGCAAAGGTCGGCAGCTCCTGTGCCGATGTTGGATCGAGAGGGCATGATCGACAGAAGGTCTGATTTGTCGGAGGCAAGCCTGAATAGACGATCACGTCCCCACTTATGGCGTCTCGCTTAAAGGAGACGAGGGGGGTAGCGTTTCCCTTAAGGAACAGGTCTTTCCCGAGATGGATGTTGCCGAGTGTGTCGACAAAGAGCGATGCATCAGGGCTAAGCTTGCTCAGGCTATCTTGAATCTTCTCTGCAATTACCCTTGCTGGCGCAGCCCCTGTGCGATGTGCCTGCACAGCAGATTCCCCTAAATTCGGAGGGCTGCCATTACAGTTAGTATTAGCTGCGGCACCAGAGACAAAACCCGCTTTCATGATTTACTTCCTAGATGACTGTCAAAGATTTCGAGGGCGTTAAACCACACGCAGCGGTGGTATGAACTGCGCGCGGGATGGCGTGCCTTACTGTCCTTAAGCCTGCCGAATAACGGGTACTTGCAAGGGGATACTGCCCGGCGATCTCTGTCAAGAAGCCGAATCGGCAGGCTCGCAATCGCTCGGATGGCACCGCGCCGGTGTGCGTGTAATGACGTGTGGAGCGTACGCCCCCACGGACGGGGGGGGCAGGCGAAGGTACTGCGGAAAAGCGCAACGGGAAGTCATTTTTCACTATCTGACCAAGACAAGGAACGCCTACTTGTGAGTAAAGTGCTACCCATATTCGGGACCTCGTACTACTTCTGCGCATGCAGCGACTTATCACTTTTATACGAGGCGTGTGATTTCAGTTCTCAGTCTGAAGCTTGAGGCGTTCCGCTTGAGTCTTCTGGCCTTCGTTTCTCAAGTCTCCGTTAGTATACGTCTCGTCCCTGAAGTGTACCGATGGCCCCGGAGCTTGTCGTCTCTCGTTCGAGCGAGTACTCGACGCTATAATTTCACGGTCCTCAGAGCGGAGCGTAACACAGCGATTAACGCTATGCTTCTTTAGGCGGATGTATTGGTTATAGTGGTGGAACTTGTGAGTATATTGCTTTGTCAAAAAACTGGGCTGTAAGCTTGATGGGGCTTGTGTATCTTCGGCACAAGTAGATTCCTTTTATAAACTCACTAGTCTATTCGGCGACCTGGAGCGAAGTAGCCCCGTACCATAGGGGCTAAAAGTAACCCCGTACCAGGGAGAGAACTCAAGGGCTCTTTATAAACTCACTAGTCTATTCAGCGACCTGGAGCGAAGTAGCCCCGTACCATAGAGGCTAAAAGTAGCCCCGTACCAGGGAGAGCCACGCCGAAGGGTGATCGGACCCCATCTTCGGTTTTTTCCGGTTCCGAGGTAACGGCGGTTGCTGCGGCTGCTCGTGTTGTACTGTAGGTACCTGTGGCGCGATGTGATCGGACACTCATTCGAATCGTTTGAGTTTCCGAACTCTGTTGATATCTCGGTTCTGCTCTGCTGTGTTGTTCTTCGAGCCTATGCACAACATGAGCAGCTCTCCCTTGGGCCCCTCTTCGAAAGGGAATCTACTTGTGCTACATGCGCAGAAGAGGTTCGTGGTCCCGAATAGGGTAGCACTTTACTCACAAGTAAGTGTTCCTTTCGGAAGCCGTACAGCATGAAAGAAAAAGGCAGTGCGTTGGCCCGAGTCGCGAGCTTCCTGGACCAGCTCGAGGACGGCGTCGGCATAGGCCGGCACGGAAAGACACGCTTCCTTCGGGAGAAAGTACGGTCGCGAGTACCTATCGGCCGGTTTTTGGTCCACGACCGTCACCAAGGCCTTCGCCTCGGGCGAGAGCAGCGGTTCAACGTCATCGTAGACGGCCTTCGGTACGATCAGCCTCTTGATGTGCTCGGGCGGTAAGAACGAGAACATCGGGGAGTAGGGTCCATCCCACCCTTGCCACCAAGCGCGCTCTTGCGTGAGTTGTTCTCCCAACTTGTGCGGCATGCTCACGGCGTGCGGCGGGCTCAGCACCACCATACAGCTCGATGATAGTCGAGCTTCGAACTCGTCCAGACCAAACGTTTCGAGCACCTCTTCGGCATTCAGTCCGGGAGACTCGACCACAACTCCGAGCGGGCTTCGGTCGTCGAAGCAACCCAATCGATATCGGAGCACGCTTACCAGCTCTTGTCCCGCTTCATCGTCGATTGGAGCGGGCACGGGCAGCCAAGCTGTTCCGACCTGGTTCCCGGGATGTAGCGAAAGTTCGTCCGCAGACCCCATGAACATCCTGCCCTGTGCCAAGAGTCTCCACGCAGGTTGCAGGCCCTCTGCCACTATCGAGTTCAACACGCGGGCGCGTTCAACGTCGGTACTGACAGCCGGAGCCGGTTCCATCGCCGACGTATGCTCCGATCTCGCACCGGTGGGCAGGACGGCGCCGGAAGCGACAATCACCATACTGTCATGAAGGAACCCGCACGTTCGAGCTACGAGCTCGATCTTCACATCTTTGTACGGCTGTCCCATGAAGCATCCGGAGCTGTCCGGACCCGCGGTAACGAGCTTCTCGACTTCTTTGATCAAGTGACCGGAGAGGACTGCGTGCCTCCCAACAGCATCCAAAGCCGCGGCAACCTCCGCGGCACTTCCGCAGGCCGTTTCGCTCGGGGAATGAGTTTCCATCTCTTGTTGGTAGACTTCTGTGACCCGTTTGATAGATCCTAACGAACTTCCGGCCTCCTTGATGAGTTCGAGAAACTTCACTTGTGCCTCGGGATCGTTGAGCACCAACCACGCCCCTTTCGGAGCGGCCATGACGTTAAGTGTTTCTATGGCGCCCTTCAATCGCGTCGAGTAGCTCAGGAGGCTCGCTGCGTGATCGGCAAGCGATCCAGCACCCTGCACTTGGGCCTCGAACACGCTCGCCGTGGGCGCGGAGGGTAACGCCGGCGGGTCGCCGCCCGTAGCTGGTGTGGTTCCCAAAGTCCCTTCGTGTGCAATCCCGGTCATACGAGTGAGTTATGGCTTCGGTGCCTCCTGGGGTAGCTTACGATATCCCTCCGATATGCCTCACATTATAAGGGCATTGAAGGCATGATTGACCCTGGGAAGGTCTTGGTTGCCCCACTATTCTTCTCAGGGACCGCGAGAACAGAGTAAGATCAGCTAGCTATGGTGCGATCAGGCTCCTGAGAGAGATAGATTCTCTCTGGTCCGGGGTTACTTCGGTTAGCAGTCCCT
>OMIG01000158.1 GCA_900299035.1 Pseudomonadota bacterium | reverse complement strand
GCAGAAGACGGCATACGAGATAGCGTAGCGTCTCGTGGGCTCGGAGATGTGTATAAGAGACAGGAGCAATGACGTGAAGTGCCTGCTAAAAGACTGTACGACTCTGCTCATCCGCTAATTCCCTTCCAACGTTGCGCCCATCATCAACTCCGTTATGGCATCGTCGCCAAGGATCGTGGGGTGAAGCCCTTCGGGCAGATCGAAGTACGACCAGACGGACAGCAGCGAACACGCAGTCACGACGGCCCGTTCTGTTTCAGCACATGGAGGAAAGTTAAGATTCACCAGCTCGCGCACAGAGTCCGAGTAGGCGTCGGCAAAGGGCGCTAGCGACAGGTGCATCTGAGTCGGCTCGGCCAGAGCCGGGCAGGCCCGGGTCGCAAATGATGCCGCAGATGATGCCGCAGTCGCAGTTGATACCGCCAAGGCAAACAGAACTCTCTTTGCGCGACTCCCCATACCGGCGTCATTGTGGCTCGGACCCGCTCAGCGAGTAAAGAGCCCAGCCCTTGAAAAGCCCCCTTCTACCGAAGCCTGCCTAGCGACCTAAGCTCCCTTGCAGTATAACCCCGTTAGGACCCTACTCTATTGAGCTCCGATGCACTCAACGCCTGACGACGCTGGCTTCGTCATATCAGACCTGCACATCTTCTCGCTGTCCTCCCTCTACGAGCGACACCTGCCGGTCCTTGAGCAGGCCGCCGCAGCGCACAAAGCCGTCGTGCTAAACGGGGACACGTTCGACTTCAAGCGCTCACGCTTCCCCAACAACGCTGAGACAGCTCGCGAGGCAGCCGCCTGGCTCTCGGGCCTGTGCCTCAGGCATCCCGAAACAAGCTTTCACTACTTGGTCGGAAACCACGACTGCGTGCGGGAATTTGTCGACGCGCTGCGCATGCTTGAGAAGCGCTGCTCAAACTTGCGGGTCTCAGAGGACACTCTCAAGATCGGCAGCTGCCTCTTTTTGCACGGCGATGTGTGCGACCTTCCGGGCGGACAGAACGACCTCACAGTCCTGCGCAAGAGGTACGAGCAGGTTCAGCGCAGCGCTTTCAGCATCGCCTTCGCGGAGGCTGTCACTCGCTCACGAATCAACGCGGTGGAGTACCTGCGGCACTCAAAGCGCGCGCTAGCTGCCCGCATCGTTGAGTACCTGCGCGCCGTGCACCCGGAAGAGCTTGCGTCCACCGAGCGCATCTACTTCGGCCACACCCATGTGCCCTTCTCTGACTTCCACTACGAGGGCCTGACGTTTTTCAATACAGGATCGGCAGTTCGCGGCCTGCGGCTCGCTCCGCTCACCTTTCCGCTCCCGTCGTAGCGAATTGCCCGCTGCTGATTACTCGACGTACAGGATGAAGCCCTTCAGGTACTCGCCCTCGGGGTGGTAGATGTTGCTCGGGTGGCAAGGCGCCTGATGAAGCATCTCGACTATCCGCACAGAGCGGCCAGCCTGCGCCGCAGCGCGCATCACCGCGTCCCTGAAGAGCTCGCGCGCCACGAGCTGTGAGCACGAAAACGTAAAGAGAAAGCCCCCTCGCTTGATGCGCTTGAGCGCGAGCGAGTTGATAGTCTCGTACCCGCGCAGCCCACGCTGAACGGCGCGCTGGTGCTTGGCGAAAGCGGGAGGGTCGAGCACTATCATGTCGAAGGTGTCCGGGATCTGCCCTAGGTAGCTAAAGCAGTCGGCAACCTCGGAGTGGTGCTGCTTGCTGGCAAAGTTCGCCACGACGTTCTGGCGGCACAGGTCGATCGCTGGCTTTGAAGCATCAACCGACACCACAGACTCAGCACCGCCGGCGAATGCGTAGACCGAGAACGCCCCGGTGTAGCAAAAAGCGTTGAGCACATTTTTTCCGGCAGCGTAGTCTCGCACCTTTGCGCGATTGACGCGCTGGTCGAGGAAGAAGCCTGTCTTCTGGCCGCCTGTTACGTCCGCCAAGAATCGGAGCCCGCTCTCCTGAAAAGAAACTACCTGCGATGGCTCTGGCACGAGCACTTCAGGCTCTTTCGCCGCGCCCTCTGTCTCGTCGGCTTCAAGCTGTGACTCAACGCGACGGAACACGACCTGCTTGACGTTGAGCTGCGCATCAGCGCGCAAGATATCCTCAATCGTTGTTCTCAGGCGCCACATGCCGTGCGAGTGGCTCTGCACCACAGCCGTGTCACCGTACAGGTCTATCACTAGCCCCGGCAGCTCATCGCCCTCGCCGTGCACAAGCCGGTAGCCTGTGGTCTGAGGGTTCGCAACCAAACCGAGCGCCCGACGGAACTCGACCGCTGCACCGATCTTCTGCTTGAGAAGCAGCGCCTCGTCCTCAACCGGACCGAACGAGAGCATCCGTACCGCTATGCTCTTGGTGCCCCAGTGGCCGCATCCGAGCAGGGCGCCGTCTTTAGAGCGCACCTCCACCAGGCAGCCACGCGACAGGGTGCCCTGGCGGTCGGCGATGGCACCCGAAAAAACCCAGGGGTGTCGGCGCCTTACGGACACATCTCGGCCTTGGCGCAACACCACGACAGGAGTAGAGGATTTGGCTGGCATCGCTACCGTTACGTTCTTGCTGGGGCTAAGTCACAGCCGCCGCTACAAAAACCATAAAAGGGGTGTAGGGCGCGTTCCGGTACAGTACCTTCCGAGACGCGTTCCGTACACGGGTTTTCAGGGCCACTGGCTCTGGCGGCGCCCAAAAAAGTGAAACTGTGGTTGTCGTTTTGTGTGGTTAAATGATCGCTGGTCCAAAGAAGCGAAGATCTGAGACAGAGAGGGAAGACGAGTCGGTAGGCTTGGTCTCCACGACTCTGCCGTGTGGCACAGCGGCTCAGCCCCTCAGCCAGCAGGAGGTATCCGTTCGCCTTAAGCCCTGGCAGGACCTCGCCCAAACCCGAGAGCTTCCGATCTCTGACAACGAACTGACCAGAGCGATACAGCTCATCGATCCGGAAACAACGCCCGAAGGCTCTCCCAGCGCTATCACCACCGGGGCGCGCCCTAGGTACTGGAACAAGGTTGGCTGCTCGGAGATGAAGTCTGCTCTTGTGGCGGCGATGCTCGCTTACGAGGGCCCAAACCGCATGTCTCAGCTTCGCGAGTCGAACTCATTTAACTTGCCTACCAGCGATCTCTTGATCAACGTGCTCGAGAGCAGCAGCTACGACGCAGACACCAAAGGCCTAGCGGTGCTGCTCATGCTCAAGCAGCCCATCGGCACCAAGGCCGTAGAAGCGCTCAAAACGATTAACGCCTCGGGCCATAAGTCAGAGTTCCTTTCGGCCAGCCTCGGGGTGGCTGCGCGCCGCCTCAACAACGCCCTTAAGAGCGCAGCCGCCTAGCCGCCCCCATCTAAGCGGAATCTTAGGCGGAAAAGAGCTAAAATTGACCTGCTCTTTCGTTGTCTTGGGACTCTATCCAGGCGATACTGAAGGACAGTGTTTAAAACTGCCTAGGACCATCCTGACCCTATGGAAACTCGCCCAACAAAGTACATCTTCGTAACCGGCGGCGTCGTGTCGTCGATCGGAAAAGGCCTCACAACCGCCTGCATCGGCGCGCTGCTCGAAGCGCGAGGCTTGAAGGTGACCGCGGTCAAGCTCGACCCGTACATCAACGTCGACCCTGGCACCATGAGCCCCTTCCAGCACGGCGAGGTGTTCGTCACCGACGACGGCGCCGAAACCGACCTCGACCTCGGGCACTACGAGCGCTTCATGGGCACCCGCATGTCGAAGCTCAACAACTTCACCTCGGGCAAGGTGTACGAGACCGTCATCGCAAACGAGCGTCGTGGTGACTACCTCGGCGGCACGGTTCAGGTCATTCCGCACATCACTGACGAGATCAAGCGCCGCGTCAAGCTCGCGGCCGAAGGCTACGACATCTGCCTTATCGAAGTGGGCGGAACTGTGGGCGACATCGAAAGCCTTCCGTTCCTTGAAGCCATTCGCCAGATGCGCACCGACGTTGGGCCGCAGAACACGCTCTTCATCCACGTGACGCTGGTTCCGTACATTCCGACTGCGCATGAGTTCAAGACCAAGCCCACTCAGCACTCCATCAAGGAGATCACCGGCTACGGAATCATCCCGAGCATCATCATCTGCCGCTGCCAGCAGCCGCTCGACGAGAAGCTCAAGAGCAAGATTAGCCTCTTCTGCAACGTGGCGCCGAACTGCGTCATCAACGCGCCCGACGTGCGCACCATTTACGAGCTGCCGCTCTCGCTGCATGAGCAGGGGCTCGACCAGCGCTGCGTGGAGCTGCTCAACATCTGGACCGGCGCGCCGAAGCTCGACCCGTGGAAGAAGATCGCCTCATCCCTCACCGATGAGAGCCGCGAGACGGTGACGATAGCGATGGTTGGCAAGTACGTTGACCTGACCGAGAGCTACAAGAGCTTGAGCGAGGCGCTGATTCACAGCGGCGTCGCAAACAACTGCAAGATCAACATCGTCTACGTTGACAGCGAGACGCTCGACACCAAGAGCCCTGAGGCATCCATCCGCGCCGCCAACAACGGCCAAGATGTCGACGCAATCCTGATTCCCGGCGGCTTCGGCGTTCGTGGCAGCGAAGGGAAGATCGCTGCCGCTCGCTACGCGCGTGAGAGCAAGGTGCCGTTCTTCGGCATCTGCCTCGGGCTTCAGATCGCTACCATCGAGTACGCGCGAAACGTCGCTGGGCTTAAGGCCGCAACGAGCGCAGAGTTCGACCCGAACTCATCGTGTGCAGTCATCGACATCATGGACAGCCAGAAGGCGGTCAACATCAAGGGAGCCTCGATGCGCCTTGGGGCTTACCCGTGCGCAATCAAGGACGGAACGCTTGCGAGGTCTGTCTACGGCAAGACGCTCATCAGCGAGCGTCACCGCCACCGCTTCGAGGTAAACAACGAATTCCGTGAGCAGCTTGAGAAGGCTGGCCTCATCTTCTGCGGCACCTCGCCTGACGGCACGCTGGCCGAGATGATCGAGCTCAAGGACCACCCGTGGTTCATCGGCGTGCAGTTCCACCCTGAGTTCCAGTCGACGCCCAAGAGCCCTCACCCGCTCTTTAGGGAGTTCGTTGCGGCAGCGAAGGTGCGCAAGGCCCAGCTGTCGACGCTGGCGTCGAAGGTAGAGAAGCGCGCCACTGGGACCAAGTCCGCTGGCTCTTCGGCATCTGCAGCTCAAGCCTCGGAGCCATCGGTGCCGGTTCGGAGCGCGCAGTGATCGTAGAGATCTCCCCGTCAGTCAAGGTTGGCCAAGGCCAGAAGCTGCTGCTGATCGCTGGCCCCTGCCAAATCGAGTCGCGCGATCACTGCCTCTCGATAGCGGAGTTCCTGAAGGACGCCACCGCCAAGCTGCCCGTCTCGCTCGTATTCAAGTCGTCTTTCGACAAGGCGAACCGCACGTCCGTCAAAGGCAAACGCGGCATCGGCATGGACAAGGGCTTGAGGGTGCTCGAAGAGGTTCGCAACTCGATCGGCTGCCCGGTGCTGACTGACATCCACACCGAGGAGCAGGCTCGCACCGTGGGGCAGATCGTGGACGTCTTGCAGATACCAGCGTTTCTCTGCCGCCAGACCGATCTGCTCGTCGCTGCGGGAGCCACGGGCAGGACGGTTCACGTCAAGAAGGGGCAGTTCCTGCACCCATCCGACATGCAGTTTGTCGCCGAGAAGATCGCCAGCACCGGCAACAAGAAGATCCTGCTGTGCGAGCGCGGCACGAGCTTCGGCTACCGCGATCTCGTTATGGACCCGCGCAACCTGCTCATTATGCGCGAGACCGGGTACCCGGTTGTCTTCGACGCAACGCACAGCGTGCAGCAGCTAGGGGGCTCGGGCGGAAGCTCTGGCGGCTCGCGCACCTTCGTGCAGGCTCTCGCGCGCGCTGCTGTCGCCACGGGCGTGGACGGCGTTTTCGTCGAGTGCCACAACGATCCCGACAACGCCCCGTCAGACGGCCCGTGCATGCTGCCGCTCGACCAGGTCGTCCCGCTGCTCTCAACCCTCTGCCGCCTTAGGGAGGCGCTCTCGTAGGGGTAGCCTGTGGCGATCATTCTAACCCGCAAACAGAGCATGAGGCTGGGGCTTGGCCTCTTGGTGTCGATCTTCATCGTGAGCGGAATTATCATTCGCATGCGAAACGCATCGCGCCTTCCTCCAGCCGGCGACGACCTCTCGACCGAGGCTGTTAACGGCGGGACCCCTCAGAGCGCCCCGGCTGGTGGGATCGGATTTGTGCTTAACGACTTCCACCGCAGCCTAGAGCGAGAGGGCAAGCTCGTTTGGGACATCGTTGGCAAGCGTGGCCAGTACGACGCGGCGTCAAACCAGGCCCACATCGACGAGCCGAGGCTGCTCGTCGTGCAGCAGAACGGAGACCAGGTGACCCTCACCGCTCGGCGCGCTGACATCACCTTGAGCGGCACTAAGCTTTCGAAAGCTGACCTGTTCGACGATGTCGTTGTCACGTTCAAGGGCGAGTCAACGCTCAAGACCACTCGCGCCACGTACGATGAGGCCGCCGATCGGGTCGATATCCCCGTCCCCCTGACGCTCACAAACCCGATGATAACGGTCTCGGGCCAGAGCGCCGTGGGGCTAATCGGCCCTCAGCAAGTCACGATCTCGGGGGGCGTTAAGACAGTGATTCAGCCTCGGATGAAGAAGTAACACGGAGCACAGAGCGCCATGAAGAAACGATTAAAGAAAGCAATCGCCCTCACAGCCCTCCTGTGCGCCGCGGTGCCGGCCACTGCGCAGGAGCCAGCTTCAGGCAGCGCTGTCGATTCACTCTCGTCGGGCTCCCTCTTTGGGCAAAAGATGAATGACGACAGCTTCGGCAAGGCCCCGACCAACATCAAGTCTGACTCGCTCTCGATTAACGCCAAGGATCGCGTGTTCACGTATCGCGGGAACGTAGAAGTCACCCAGGGCGACATGACCCTGACGGCAAAAACAATCGACGGCATGTACACTGAGCAGAACCAGATCAACAAGCTCGTGGCAAAGGGCGACGTCGTCATCGTCAAGCAGGACATCAAGGCCACAGCCCAGCAGGCGATCTACGATGCGCCATCGGCGATAGTGACCCTCACCGACAATCCTCAGCTTCAGCAGAAGGAGAGCGTCCTAATAGCAGACCGAATTAAGGTCTTCCTCAACGAGAATCGCAGCCAAGCGGAAGGCTCGGTACGAGTCACAGTAGTGAAGGATCCTGAGGGCGGCTTGCCGTCAGCGCCGCAGAAGCCAGCGGTGACCCCTACCCCGCCAGCAGCCGCCAAGGTCACCCCCAAGGCAACTGCGACCCCGGCTCCATCGCGCAAGAAGAGCGCAGCGAAGAAAGCGAAAAAGACCTAGTGCGGCAGGGGCGTGAGCCTCGCGCGCGGCCCACGCAAGGGCTCTAAAAGCTCTCTGAGCTTCCTTGGCCGTCAGGTTAGCCGAGCTATGGCCACAATCCGGTCGTTTGGGCTCAGGCGCGAAATCCCAATTCGAGCTTTGCGGGACGGTGAGATCATGCAAGCATGCCGAGACATTCGGCTACACGGAAGCTCAGAGGCTTCGCGCAGGCTGTTGTTGGGAATTTAATAAATCAAGGAGCCCGCTGTATGAACTACACATCTCCATTCTCTTTCCGCAAGGCAGCGGTGGCAGCAATCGCAGTAGCCTTCATCTGCGCGCCGCTCCTTATCGCAAGGGCGGGCACTCCACCCATGGGTCCCATCACCGAGGCTGAGGTCAACGCTGCCCAACAGGCCTGGTGTGATGGCCTCGTGGAGATCTCAAAGACACACAAGGCAGGCGGAGACTACAAGGCGGTCGCTGCGCGCGTTATTGACGACCTCTACGACTACGACAAGGGGAAGGTGTTCTTCAAGCCGACGCTTGCCTCCGGCAGGAACTCCTTCCGTCCGACTCGAGACGGCGCCCTCTCCTACTTCGTGGGCGACAACAAAAACTTCCCGGAAGACTCGGGCTTCGCCCTTAAAGACTGGGTAAAGGTGCGCTACGACAACAACGCTGCCGAGAATGGAATCCAGATCCACGGCGACATCGCAATTACGATGGGCAACGTCTACCTAACGAACGGCAAGGGCGAGGAATCAATGGTCGACAAGACATTCGCATTTCGGCGCGGAGAGGACGGCAAGCTTCGCCTGTGCGCGCACAAGTCTGCCCTGCCCTACACTCCAGGCAAGTAATGTTGCCGACTCCAGGTGTGGCGGCGCATATGCTGCGCCGCAAGGAGGGCCACCCCAACCCTTGGCGAGCTTCGCCCTTGCTAGTAGCCTGATGGCCTAAGAAATATGAGAGACGTCCCCGGAGCAATCCCTGAAAACAGCAGAGCCCTCCTCTCAGCTATCTTGAAGCAGGTGGTTGGCAGCGAGTGCAGCTCAATCCGCCCGATCAAGGGGATCGGGATGAACAACTCTGTCAGCGTGGTCGAGACGCCACATGGCCCCTTTGTCGTCAGGACTAACGTGGAGTCGCACCTCTTCCGTTTTCAGCGTGAGGCGTGGTGCTACAAGCAGCTTGAGTCCAGTTCAGTTCTCACGCCAACGGTGGTTGCCTGCGGAGTTCTCAATGAGCACTCGTACTCAGTGGCTCACTTTATCGAAAACAGCCAGCCTATTCATGATGGCGTTGACCAACTGCGCGTGTGGCGAACCCTCGGGGGCTACGCCCGTCAGCTCAACCAGGTGGCGCCGCCGGCAAGCGGCTCGCAGGAAGCTGCCTACTTCCCGATGTCCTGGGAGAAGCAAGCTGCAGACGATATCGGCTTGATCTTTAAGACCACCCTCTGGCGGGACGCGGGAATGCTCTCCCAAGAGCAGCAGGAGCAGATCACAAGCTACCTCCAAGGCTGCGCGTCTACCACGGGCTCCATGGGCATCTGCCAGTTCGACATGACCATCGCAAACGCCGTCATCTGTGGCGACGACTACAACAAGATATACCTACTCGACTTAGAGTCTGCGAACGTAGCGCCGGTGCCGCGCTACCAGCTCGCGTGCATCGCTGCCGACCGGGGGCTTGAGTCAGAGCCCGTGAAGGCCTTCTTTGAGGGGTACGGGTTAGCCAGCGCTAGCCCTGATGCGTTAGACCCCGAGCTGGAGCGATTCCTGCTCTACCGCCTAATGCGAGCAACCGCCTGGGCGCGCGACAGGTATCCGAGCCTGCTTGCGGAGAACCTCCGCAGGACCGAGCCCGTGCTGACCCGGGTCGTCGGCCGCCTGAGGTAACCCCCTCCCCGCGGCCCACGACTGCGCCCCGTGCTCCCCGTGCGCCTTAGCCCGACCGAACGGCACCCTTCACCGCCCCGCCGCACACCCACGGCTCCAACTACCTGATTTAACCTGATTAGCGCGGTCTCTGAGACAATTCGCGGGTGCTGAGTCAGTGCTGATGTGGGTCGTCGGCTTCCTTTGTTAACCCTCTTCCGTCGGCCCGCGGCAGTGCCCCGTGCTCCCCGGTTCCCCTAGCCCGACCGAGCGGTGCACCGCATCACCCCACCGCGCATCCGCCGCCCCAAACACCTGATTCAACACCATTAGCGCGGTCTCTGAGAGAATTTGCGGGGAGAGGGCCCTCGCGGCTCTTCTGCGAAGCGTGTCTTGCTCGGCAGCCCTGGGAGCTGGACCTACCCGACTCGCTCCCCTTGCGTGTGCGTACTAGTCCGCACCATGCGCCTGAGTCGGCATCTGTTTAGGCCCGGCCGAATCGGATACTCCGGCCACTACCAACGCGGCCAACGGCACAAG
>OMIG01000157.1 GCA_900299035.1 Pseudomonadota bacterium | reverse complement strand
TTCAAAAAGCGCGAGATCGAAGGGCAATTCTGTCTTGGTCAGACGCCCCTGAAAGGACTGCCAGAGCGTGGCTTGATGGATCGTCTTTTCCATCAAGCCGTAGCACTCTCTCCGCGATCGCAATAATACGCTCGGTCTCAGCGAACCCCATCGCCCCCCCGCCCCATCGGGAAAAGGAGAGCACTCCACCAGGCTTGAGTCGCTGGAGCAGCTCACGCATGGCATCAGTTGTGTAGAGGTAGCTCTCGCTAAGGGTGTAAGCCCCACCACCAGAGGCAGCATAGGTGTCGACAAAAGACGCCTGAATCAGGTCAAACTTCTCTGTTTGGCCAGCCATAAATGAGCGGGCCTCCGCGGAAATCAATTTCACTTGTCGCCGCCCATAGACGTTGCCAGAGAAAAGCAGCAAATCCTTCGTCATGGCCCGAGCAATCCCGTCGTTTATCTCCACAGCGGCGATGCTTTCCGCGCCCTCAATCAGGGACGCGACAATATCGCTGCCGCCTCCTGAGCCCAAAACCGCAACCTTTTTGAAGGGCCCGAGAGCATGTCCCAACTGTAAAATGCTGTGTTTGAGAAACGTAGTCTTTTCAAAATTCTGTCCTCCCTCGATGACAGGAGAGAGACCGGTGGCATCGACGAGCAAAAATTTGGGCATGCTTCCCACTGCCGTGACGCGGCCGGACGGAGACCAAATTTCGAGTTCGGGTTCGAGGAGGACCCGCCCTTTTGCAAACCGCACGCGTAATGAATTGGCCACATCCGGGGCGAAGATGAAGAGGGCGAGAGCCGGCACTAGCCATTTGCAAACCCTGAAAGCCAGTCTTCTTCGGTCGGTCAAGCAGAGCCACATCGAAACAGCGAGCAAGATCTCGCTAAGCACGGCGATAGCCCGCGGACCATTCATGGCTTCAATCAAGGGCAGGGCCCCTAAGGCTCCAGCGGAGGCTCCGAGCATGTCCCAGAAGTAAAATCCGGAAATAGACTCGGGCTGACTGGCGATAGCGGTACCGAGAATGAAGCCGCCCAGGAAGAAAGGGAGCATTGCGACGGCTGTGGCTGCAGTAGCTCCCCAATTAGGTGAGAGTTCCGGGAGATGGAGAATGGTAAAATGCGAAAGGAGCAGGCTAACGCTGAGAATCGGCAACAAGATCGGGAGGATGTCTCGCCTCCGTCGCCCGTTGCGAAGAGATGGCACGAAGAACGCCCACAGACCACCTGCTCCGGAGGCCAGCATGCAGAGACTCATCACCGTGAAGGCATCGGTGTGCCAGAAGATGATTGAGAAGAGCCGGGTTTGAAACACGCTCAGCGCTAGCAGAACGGCTGAAACCACGAATAAGACGATTCGCAAAGGAACCTCGCTCGCTACGGAGCCCTAACTCTTGCACAAACACATCGAGGACGTAAGGGAGCAGAAAGTCAGGGCGTCTTGGTGAGGAGGTCTCGGACTCGATTCACCGCTACACCAGGGTCCCCACACTGCCCAAGAGCTGGCTTGACCACGTGGTCTTTAAAGACCTCAAGCGCCTCCGGTGCTGGCAGCGCAAATGCCGTGAGCCGGCCTGGAGTCACCAGCCGCTCTCCATCTTTCTGCTCGACCCGGCAAAGCGTTCCAGGAGGAAACTGCGTTCCCCCGATTAGCATCGGAACCCGAGTGAGAGCGGTGCGCTCCCCGGCGTGCTTGTGGAGGAACTCCGGGTCAAGCGAAAAATCGCCGCTCGCAACGGCGTAGAGGAAGAAGCCTTCAGCCTCTTCGCAGCTGTACACCGTTCGCATCGGATTGCAGCGGAAGGACGGCTGCCCAGCAGCGGTGGGGGTTGGCGAAAGCACGCCGGCGAGCAGCGACAGAAGCTCGCGAGCAGCGCTCGACCTGCAGAGCCGCGAGAAATCCCGCAAGGTGCTCGGCAGAGTGCCATCGGTGAAGCTGTTGAGCTTCTTGAGCTCAGCGAGGGTGGCAGCGCCTCGCGACGCTCCGAGCTCACACACAAGCCGTGAAAGCTGCGCGTAGCCGTTGCCCTTCGTTCTGCAGACTTCGGCTTCACTGAGAGCTGCCTTCATCTGTGGCAGCGCATCCGCGATTCCAGTGACGAGCAGCACAGCCGCAAGCTCCGATGCGGCCTCCGTCGCGGTGAATCCGGGGCGCCGGTGGCTAGTCATCATCTCCCTCGGCCTGACTGCCAGGGCGAGTGTAACGAGATCTCCCGTCAGGCGCGCAGTGACACTCACCCCACCAAAGCTTACGGTGTGCGCCATGCCAGACTCTTTGGCCTCGCACCGCATCGCGCGGAAACAGGCGGCGACATCTGCAACTGTTTGAGGCTTTGGGCAGTAGAGCGAAAAGCTGCTGTAGGGGAGAGCGCGGCTTATGAGGGAGGAGGCGGACAGCAGAGCCCTGGGGCCAGCTAACGTGACATGCCCGAGCTGAATTTCGTCTACGTCGAGGAGGGTCATATCAGGAGCATTGGCAAGGAAGCTCTCTAACGTCCCAGCAAGCAGCCTGCTCGCCGCTTGCGAGGTTCCGGCGAGCTCCGCATCGGCCAACAGTTTACGCAAACCGCGCCCTTCAAAGCCTGAGAGCTCAAGCACCCATCCGGTGTGGAGAGGATCCCGCACCGACCGAAGAGTTGCCGACCCCGCTTCTCCTCGGTGGGACAGAGAGATGTTACGAGCGCCACTGCCAGGCAAGATATCATCCGAGAGATCCTTAAAGCCAATAGCCTCTAAGACCAGATCGAACTCATGCCGAGCCGAGAGGCACGACCGGGTTGTGACGCCAGTGCGGGCGAGACGAGCGTCGCTCTGCGCCAGCAAGTCAGAGAGAGGCGAGGTGCGCTGTCCATTGAGGCGCTCCCGTAAGCTGCTCAGGGCTGCAAAGAGATCACTGACGCCTCGCGCGTTCTCCACCGAAGCGAGCCACGCAGTTCCTATCTCGCGCAGAGCCTGGCTGTCCCGAAGCGCCCGTCGAGGAGCAACGAGACACTCTGGAGAACTAAGATTACGGAAACGATTTTGCAGCATCGCGCTAAAACGAATTCAGCCAAGGGGCACGCATTTCATGCCGTCCTACTGGCAAAGTCAACGCGGTAGTGCGAGGGAGCGAGGGCTGCCCAAAGGAGCGCCCTGATGACGCGGCCTTAGCCTCCTGCGTGCTGCTCGGATGAAGCTGTCCGTGATGGCCAGCACCGTGGGACCCAGCACAACGCCCGAGGTCCCAAAGACCACGATTCCTCCCAGCAGAAAGAAGAACACGACGAGCGTGTGGTAGTGGAGCCGCTTGCCCACCATCATCGGATAGAGAAAGTTATCGGATAGTCCGATCACAAATGAGCCCCAGACGACCAGCAGCAGCGCATCCCCCCAGCGGCCTTGGGCTGCGAAGAATCCAGCTACAGGCACCCAGATGACGAAGGTTCCCAGGTAGGGGACAGTCGCCAGCAGCGTCATGACCGCGCCCCAGATGAGAGGAGCGGGCAGGCCCAGCCACCAAAACATCAATCCGCCCAGGGTTCCCTGGAGCAGCGCCACTGCGATCATGCCGAACAACGTAGCGTGGATAGTGTCGCTCATCCGGCGAACGAGCAGCCGCGTCTCAGCGCTCGTGAGCGGAACGAGCCGCTCTGCGAGCCGCAGGAGTCGCGGCCCGTCGCGCAGCAGGAAGAACGAAATGAAAAGTATCAGCATCGCTTGCAGGAAAGCCCACGCCGACCATGCGGCCAGCGCCGGGACGGCCTGGCGTGCCTGCGCCACCAGGTCTGCTGCTGCGCCGTGTAGCCGAAAGTTCTGCTCAAGCCACGAGAGGAACTCTACGAGCCGCGGATGCTCGCCCAGCCGCGACTCCCACTCACGCCGCTCAAGCAGCGGCAGGAGCTGCCGCAGCCCGTCAACCGCCGCAACAGCGAGCTTCTCGACGACCCAAATCACGGGGCCCATTGCACACGCAGTGAACGCTGAGACGACCAGCCCAGCGGCCACGCCGCGTCGGCCCAGCCTTCGAGCAAGTCGCTCGTAGTGAGGGTATGCGACGACGGAGAGGGCTAGCGCCCAAGCGAATGCCGGCAGGAAGGGAGCGAGAATAGCTGTGGATAGCGAGATGAGCAGAGCCGCAACGATGACGACAATAGTGGACTGGGCATCTGTCGTCAGCCACATGAAGCACACCGTGGGCGCGCTCTGCGCCGTTTGCTGGCGTTGCCGGAGAGGAGAAAAACCTGGGCACCATTCGGTGCCCAGGCCGTGAACCACCAAGCCGAACAGGGAGAGGGAGGCCTCCACGCCGGTGGAGGTTCTTTTCCTATCGGAGAACTTTCACGGAGGGATATTTCACCCTGCGCCAGCTCTCGCGCAGGCTTGTGGGCACTGCGCTCCCCGCTCATCTCCCCCGCAGGATCTTCTGCGAAGGCGTTGCTCTTAGCGGCTCATTGGAAACGACTGTAGCAGGAGCTCAGTGGCGCGCCGCTGACAAGAATCATTGAGAAAGAGAGCTCGGCTGTGGAGCTAGGCAAGCTTGCCAGCTGCCTCGTACACGCGCTGAGGCGGCACGCGCAGGTCCCACACCAGGCCGAACCATGACATGACCTTCAGAATGTAGTGAGAGATGTCGATCTCCCACCAGTAGAAGCCCTGGCGCTCTGAGCCGGGGTAGTAGTGATGGTTGTTGTGCCACCCTTCGCCGAGCGTAATGAGCGCGAGGAAGAGGTTGTTGCGGCTGTGGTCCGTCGAGGGGAAGCGGCGCTTTCCAATCAAGTGCGTGAAGGAGTTGATGCAGAAGGTGCCGTGGTACAAGAGCACCGTGCTTATGAAGAAGCCCCACACGAGCATCTGTGGGCCCGATGTGCCGAGCTGAGGGTAGGCAGCCTGCAGCCACACACCGAGGAAGTACGTCGCAACAGCCAAAAGAATCGGCGGCACAATGTTGTACTTCTCAAGAACACGAAGCTCTCGGTACTTAGTCAGGTCCTTAACCAGGTCGAGGCGCGGCTCAAGGAACTGGGAGCTCAGCACCCAACCGATGTGAGCGAACCAGATGCCGTGGATGATAGGAGAGTGGATGTCATCTTCGGTGTCAGAGTGCCTGTGGTGATGGCGGTGGTGTGAAGCCCACCAGATCGGGCCCTTCTGGGCGGCGGTGCACCCGAGCATCGCCAAGAGGAACTGCATGACTCGGCTGGTCTGGTACGACCGGTGAGAGAAGTAGCGGTGGTAGACACCTGTGATGGCGAACATGCGGACGACGTACAGGGCCAGGCAGACGAGCGCAGCCACCCAGCTAACACCGACCCAAAGGGCCGAGAAGCAAGCGAGGTGAACAGCCCAGAACACCCCCTGCTTTACAATGTTCATGAACTCGAACTTTGCGTTTGGATCAACGTCGCCGTGGTACATCGAGATTTCCTTGTTTTACGCGCCGCCCGAATCGTGACACGAACGATTTTCCTGAACAAGCGATGGGGGTCTTTTCTTTTCGTTAGGAATACAACTGAGAATTCCCTAACGCGCCGCCGCAGCTTAACATTTTTCGTGATTCACGACTCCCGCTGTGCTGATTTTGAAGAGTATACCTCTCACCCCTCAGGGGCCTGATCTGTCGGTTTCTGATAGGTCGCTTAAGACGGTCTTGCTCGATACCAAGAGCCCCGAACCCGCCTCCATCAAACAGCATTTGCAAATCTGCCGAGAGACCCGACAGTAGCCTACGGCAGGTAACTAATCGGCCCTATGAACCCGATCTGTCGGCGATTTTGCTCCCTCAGCCACCCCTCAAACACGATTACTGCCCTAGCGAGTGCATATTTGCCGAGCCATCTCGCGAACAGACCAACTCCACTAACGTGACCTGCATCTAACCACTTGGTAGCACTATCTGCGTCCGCGACGGCGGGCAAACACGTTTCTGCGCATGGACCTCTCTCTCGTCATCCCAATTTACAAAGGCGCCGCGTACGCGGCGCAGAGCGCGCAGCTCGTGCACGAGTACCTCAGCTCTCTCGGCGGCCTCGACTTTGAGATCGTCTTCGTGGATGACGGCAGCCCAGACAACACGGTCGAGGTGCTGCGCTCGCTGCAGCTCGACCGAATAAAGGTCGTGGCGCTGCCGAGCAACCAGGGAAAGTTCGCCGCGATCAAGGCGGGCATGGCTGAGGCCAAGGGCGACGTGCGGATCTTCACCGACGGCGACATTCCCTACGAGCTTGAGGCGATCCCGTACATCTTTGAGATCATCCAGAAGCGGCGAGTGCACGTAGTCGTAGGTGATCGCACGCTGCCCGGCTCAGAGTACGCAGAGAAGCTCGGGCCCGTGCGCCGGGTTGTCACCGAGGCCTTCACGGCCTTCGTTAGAATTTTAGTGGCAGGAGGGCTGTTCGACACCCAGTGCGGCCTTAAGGGATTCCGCGGTGATGTCGCAGAGGGGCTCTTCCCCCTCCTTCGCGACACAGGTTTTTCGGGAGACGTAGAGCTGCTCTACGTGTGCCTCAAGTACAACCTAGAGATTAAGCGAGTTCCTGTGAGGCTGCGCCGCAGCGCGCCATCGAGCGTTAAGGTAGTCAACCACGGGCTGCGCATGTTGCGGCGTATCTCGCGGCTCCGCCGCTCTTGGCGAAAGGGGTACTACAACTCTGACGTGATGCTGCAGATAGCTGACCAGCGCTACTGGCCGTAGGAGCGCGTTTTCGGAAAATGGAGGGAGAGGAATTTACGCTGCGCCAGGCAGCTCGACTCTCTTAGCCCGCATCCACAAGCTCTCGATGTCGTAGAATTCGCGCACAGGCTCGTAGAAGATGTGGACCACTACGTCTCCGCAGTCAACGAGCACCCACTGGCCATCTTCGTACCCTTCAACCGAGAGGGCCCGCGAGCCGCTTCTGTGCAGCTCTTCGATTACTTTGTTGGTTAGTCCCTGCACTTGTCTGTCGGAGCGGCCGCTCACGACAACGAAGTAATCTGCAAAGTCGGACACCGAGCGCACATCCAGCACAGCGATATCCATTCCCTTTACATCCTCACACGCTCCCACAACGTTTTTAACGACGTGTAGCGCGCCTGACTCATTCCTCAACGCCAGAGCGAGGTTATTCTTCATAGGGTGCGGGGTCCTCCATGTTTGACGGTTCGTCTTTGTACAACGGGAACTAAAACGGGAGAAGGCTTGCGAGGAGCAAGCAGATTCGTGAGGAATTGAGAGAGGGAATCAACGAGAGAGAAGACCGCAGCGAAGAGAGTGCTCAAGGAGCGGGAGAGGGGGACTAACAATTTCGGTCGAGTTAGGGCCGTGAGACCTCCTAAAAACCGGACTTATACCTTAAGTATACCAGGTCGCTTTCCGGCCTTCTACGAGAAAATTTGGCTTTTTGGCCTGTTTTTTGACCCCGAAATTACAGCTAGTTGCGGCCCTTTCATCGTAGGGATTAGAGCCGCGCTTCGCTGCCCACTAGCTGAGAGCCGTTTTGCGGCCGCGCAGCGCGAAGTGCCACGGGCAGCGAAGCAGCGCCATCCTTGGCGCGAAAGCTCCTACGCCTTCCGAGCGCAAGATTCCCTATAGCGAAAAATTCGCTGACTTGGTTATTTCAGTCTGTCGTTTTCTGTCTGTAATTTCTTGCAATGAATAAGCTCAGCGCATTTCTGTACGTCGTGCTCGTCGCGGCGGTCACCGCAGTTGGATTCCACATTGCTGTTGTGGATGACTCCGCCAAGAACCTCTCCCTGCAGGCGCTCAAGCCACTGACCGAGCTGCTTGTTCTGGCTGGCACTCCTCTTGCGAACAACGGGGCGGAGAACCTGCCCTACATCGTAGTTGCAATCGTCGCGGCGATCCTCCTGACAGGCTTCACGCGCAGCCCCGCGCGTAGCGGGCTAATGGCGCTCGGGCTCATCGCCGGTTACCTAGGACAGGCGGCGCTCGTTTCCACGTCACTCGCTAATTCTCTCAGCGCCTCAACGGTACAGCCCCTTCCGGACAGCCAGGGAGTGATGTTGGTTTCACTCATTGGAGCGGGGCTGTACGCTGTCGCTGTAGCTTGCTTTTTCTTCTCCTTTCGCCGCCAAGATCCGATGGCTGCACTTGCAGCGCAGCGTGATTCTGACGGGCTCTTCACTCCGCGCGATGCCGTTGCCCTGGCGGGCGCGA
>OMIG01000156.1 GCA_900299035.1 Pseudomonadota bacterium | reverse complement strand
GGCCGCCGGGGTGGGCGGGGTCCTTAAGAGATGAGGCTGGGGGGCTTTTAGGGGTTCCCTCAGACGCGATTCGGCGTTTACTTCATCCTTTCTGCATTCTCCTTATCTTCCACATTCACTTCGTTGCAATTGGCTTCGTAGGTCCTTCGCCCGTCGCGAGTCCATTTTCCCGTGGCGAGCTAGGATATCTGTCACCGTGTCGGCGCAGGAGAGGAAGGCGGCCTGGCCTCCCTCCTGCTGCCAACGAGGGCTATTGCAGGGACAGAGGTCCTCGACGAGCTGTCGAGAGTCGGTTCCTCTGCCCCTGATTGACGAGCGGGGCCCGCTGGCCGAGGTTCTGCCCCTCGCGCCATCTTCTCCCTTTCTGCCTCGTCCTTTCTGCTTCTCTCGCGAGACATTGTCCGGGGCGTTATTTCCGGAGTCCCACGGCCAGTCGTCCGCGAGGTAGCATGTTTCATCCTCTGCAAAATCGAGATCATCCCTTAGGGCAAAAGCGAAATCTCGGGAGATAAGGCCAAGTCGGCCGAGCCCCTTGAGCCCAGGAAACAGCTTGCGGCGCGCACCTCTGAAGCATGCACGGCAGGCCTCCTCCGAGTACTCGTCGTAGCAAAGCTCAGACACCGCGTCGGCTATGCCCTGCGGCGCGAGGTAGACTCCATCGGCGAAACATGAGAGCTGGTTTAGCGCTTCGTCGACGTCTTGCACCGTGCAGGCGTCTTGCGCCGCCGCGTCTGTCATCAAAACTCCCTCAACAACAGCCGGAGAGAGTGATAGGGCAAAACTGAAAATAAGGGCTCTGCACTTCATAAGACCTAGCGTTCCATCCTTCATGTTGGCGCCACTGCCAGACATACTTGGTACAGAGCAAGGTCCGGACCAACCAAGCAAACCAATGCCGCATCAGCGGGTTGTCTTGCCAATGGCGAGCGGAGTAGGAATGGCGATTCCAAGAGGGGCGAAAAAAGTGCAAAAGCCAGAGTGTAATCTACGAGGATCTCGTAGCCGCAATGGGCGGCTTACTGCTTGCAGGAGAGCGCAGGCTCCTACAACTCAGGCGACAGCTGCGCGACCTGCCAAGCGCCTCACAAGCTCCTCGGCGGCGGCCCCAGCGAGTATGACAGCTCCGATGATGGCGAACTCAAGCTGTGTGGGGATGTCGAGCAGCACGATAGCGTTCCTCAACACCTGCATCAGAGAAGCCCCTACGAGGATCCCCACGATGCTGCACTCGCCGCCCTTCAGGCTGCAGCCGCCCAAAACAGCAGCCGCGATGGCGTACAGCTCGTAGAAGTTCCCGAAGTCAGAGGGCTGTGCCGAGTTGACGTCGAGGATAAAGAGGGTGCCGCCAACTCCAGCCAGCAGTGAGCACGCCAGGTAGGCCAGGATTTTCACTCGGTCAGTGTCTACTCCGCTGTACCGGGCCGCCAGCTCGTTGCGGCCGATGGCTCGCAAGAATAGGCCGTAGGGAGTTCGTGACATCACAAACCCCGCTATCAGGGCGACAGCCAGCGAGATCAAAACAACGGAAGGTATCTCGAATGGCAGCACACCGAGAGTTGGGAGCTTCCCTGTCGCCACCGCCCGTAGCCCCTCGTGCTCAAGCCCAAACCCCTGGGTTTGGTCTCCAGTAATTCCGCGCGCGAGGCCTCGGTAGAGCAGTAGGCCGCAAAGGGTAACGATGAAGGGCTGTAGGCGCAGCTTGGTGATAAGGACTCCGTGCAAGAGCCCAAGGCAACCAGCGAGCAGAAGCAGGGCCACCAGCGCGACCGGCCAAGACCAGCCAGCCTGCACAACGAGGTATGGCAACAGGGTCCCGACCAGGCAAACGACCGACCCGATTGAGAGGTCTATGCCGCCAGCCGTGATGACGAAGGCCACTCCGATGCTGAGGAGCGAGAAGAGGGCGGTGCGGCGCAAGAGATTCTCGACGTTGACGGGCGCCAGGAAGCGGTCGTTGGCGAGAAACGTGAACAAACAGGCGACCACCAGCAGCGTTATGAGCCCAAGGTTCTTCTTCATGCAGCTATCCTAGCTTGAGGTGATGCGAGCGACATTATTGCGTGCTCAGAGAGCAACGCGCGAGGAAGCTCGCCTCGAATCGCCCCGTCGCCCATCACGAGCACGCGGTCCGATATCCCGATTACTTCTTCCAGCTCGCTCGACACGAACAGCACGGCCATGCCTTGCTCCGCCAGGCTAAAAATCAGCGAGTAGATCTCCCGGCGGGCTCCGACATCAACGCCACGCGTTGGCTCGTCCAGCAGCAGGACACGAGGCTTTGTGGCGAGGCAGCGGCCAATGACAACCTTCTGCTGGTTGCCCCCCGACAAGCGGCCGACGGGCTGAGAGATTCCAGAGCAGCGCACCTTGAGCGATTCGACGGTGGCCTGGGCAAGGCTGCGCTCGGCTTCAAAGTTGCGCAGGGCTCCGTGCTCGCTTGAGGCGAGCAGCGAGAGGCTTGCGTTCTCGGCGATTGAGAGCTCAGCCACGATGCCTTCCTCTTTGCGGCTCTCGGGAACGAGCGCCAAGCCTGCTTGGGTTGCATCGGCAGGAGACTCAATAGAAGCAGGCGCGCCGAAGAGTGCGAGAGAGCCCGACAGGGGCTCCCTAATGCCGTACAGGCACTCAAGCAGCTCGGTGCGCCCGGAGCCGACTAGGCCAGCGATGCCTACAATCTCACCCGCCCGTACCTGAAATGAGCACGGTGCGTGGCGTTCACTGGGGCGCAGGGCCTCGGCGAAGAGTGCTACATCCCCTGCAGCTCGCGGCGTGTAGCCGTAGATGTCAGAGATCTCACGGCCCACGATCATCGAGATGAGCCGCTCGCGGCTAAATGGCCCTTGGGGCTCCTCGCCGGAGTTTCTGCCGTCGCGCAGCGCCACGACGCGATCTGAGATCTCTTGCACTTCCGGCAGCCGGTGCGAAACGTACAGTACGGACACGCCATCGGCCTTGAGCCGCTTGATGAGGAGCAGAAGCGAGTGCGCTTCGCTCTCGCTCAGGCTAGAGGTGGGCTCGTCGAATATGAGAAGCTTGGCGTCGTACGAGAGCACCCGAGCGATCTCCACGAGCTGGCGGTCTGCAGCCGAGAGCGATGAGACCAGGCGGCTGGGAGAGAGTGAAGAACCGAGCCGCTGGAGCGCTTTCGTGGATATGGAGCGCATGGCCGAGAAATCGAGGGTGCCGAAGCGAGTTGGCTCGCGCCCAAGGCAGATGTTCTCTGCTATAGAAAGGTTCTCTGCCAGGCACAGCTCCTGGTGCACAATCCCGATGCCTGCGTCGATCGCCTCGCGCGGCCCCGAAAACTGCACGCTTGAGCCGTTCAGCAGCAGCGAGCCTGAGTCGGGCGGCGTGATGCCTGAAAAGATCTTTGAGAGGGTGCTCTTGCCAGCGCCATTTTCCCCGATCAGAGAGACTATCTCACCGGGCACTACCTTGAGCGACACACTCTCCAGCACCCGATTGGCGCCGAACGATTTTGAGATCGAGCAGGCCTCAAGCAGCGCGGTCATGATTTTCCAAGCTTCGCCTTGAGGTCGGCCCAGAAGGCTTCGACGTTCGAGCGGTCGATGCGGCGGGCAGGGATGTTTATGACCTTATTCTCGGGGACAGCCGAGCGGTTGCCTGACAGGATCTCTTTTAAGAGCTGCACAGACTGGAAGCCGTACTCGTACGGGTTCTGCACAACGGTGCCCACCACAGAGCCATCCTTGATGCCCTGCAGGGTTTCGTCTGCTTCGTCGAAAGAGAAAACTTTTACCGAGCCCACCTTGTTCGATTGCTTGAGGGCTTCAAGGCAGACTGGCACGTTGTACCCGAACAGCCCCACGACTCCAGCCAGGTCAGGATGCTGTAGCATAGCGTCTTCACAGTTTCCTTTGGCTTTCACTCGGTCGAATTGGTCGGTGAGTGTCACAACAACCGAAAACTTGCCGTCTGAGAGCTGCTGTCCAGGAGGATCGTAGCGGCTTGAGTCCACGCTGCGCCCGAGCACCTCGTCGATCACGCCCTGACGCCGCTTGCGCGCATTGTCCTGCTCAAGGCGCCCTACGAAGATTGCGAGCTTTCCACCATTCGGGAGCGATTCCTTGATAAGTTCCCCGAGCATTCGTCCGGCTTGGTAGTTGTCCATTCCGATGTAGGCCAGACGGTTTGTGTTCGGCGCGTCTGAGTCTTGGGTGATGAGCGCGGTCTTTAATGCCGTGTCGTTGATGAGGCTGGCCTGGTTGTTTGAGTCGATCGGGCTGAGAGCGACGCCGTCCACTCCGCGAATGATTAGGTCCTCAAGGATTCGCTTCTGGTCAGCGATCCCCTCGGCCGGCATGTGGACTGACACGTTAACCTTGAGGTCTCGACCGGCCGCTTCAGCGCCTGCTTTCGCGATCGTCCAGAACGCTGCGATGCCGTTGGTTACATACGCGATGTGCGGCGCTCCGCTGTCAGCGCCCTGCCGTTTGCAGCCCAAGAAGAGGCTCAGCGTTAGAACGAGAGATAGAACGACCGAGGGGACACGACCGGCATTGCTTCGCATGCGCCGGAGTATGCTCGATCTCTGCCCTGAAGTCAGCCGATTCGTTTTAAGAGGGCTTTATGCTGGTGCTTGCGGCTTTTTCCCCGGAGCTGGGTAGCCCTAGAACCAGAGCCCCCTGCTCACACGTGATGCGGATGGTGTCGGTGTTGCGGCCCACCAAGGGGTGTAAGGGGGGCGCAACACCGACACCATCCGCATCACGTGTGAGCAGGGGGC
>OMIG01000155.1 GCA_900299035.1 Pseudomonadota bacterium | reverse complement strand
CCCGGCAGTCTTCTCGCTCTCGTACGGAGTGAGCGTGAAGCCGGCTCACCACGGCGAGCTGATGCTCTACCCGTACCCGTCAGTAAAGGCGTTCGACGGCCGTGCCGCGAACCGACCGTGGATGCAAGAGCTTGCCGACCCCATCACTCAGGCAGTGTGGGGCGCGTGGGCAGAGATGCATCCAGACACCGCTAAGGAGCAGGGCATCAAGCAGGGCGACGCCGTCATCATCCGCACGGACAATGGCGAAGTGCACGTGCCTGCCTACGTTACTGAGCACGTTCACAAGGGGATCGTGGCGATCCCAATTGGTCAGGGACACTCTGCGTACGGACGCTACGCCAAGAGCACCGGCCAAGGCGGCACGGTGTTCTCGCTCCTGCCGAAGAAGATCGCTGCGGGCGCTGACTCGCTCGCCTTCACTGGCAGCCCGGTCACCGTATTGCGCGGGTTCGGCTCTGGAGACCTCGTAACGGTGCAGGACTTCGCCTCACAAGAGGGCCGCGAGCTTGCCCGCACTACCTTCATCACGGGCGCTGGCGCGCACGCGCACGAAGGCGGCCATGGAGAAGGACACGGCGAGGGTCACCACGAGCCTAAGCAGATGTACGTGCAGCGGGAGCACCCCGTGTACGAGTGGGGCTTGTCGGTTGACCTTGCGGCCTGCACAGGCTGCTCGGCGTGTGTCGTTGCCTGCCAGGCAGAGAACAACATCCCGGTCGTGGGCAAGAAGGTCGTGTCTCAGGGACGCGAGATGGCGTGGATCCGCATCGAGCGGTACTACGACTCTGTGCCGACGGAGGACGGTGGTGAGGAGCTCAAGGTGAGCTTCATGCCGATGATGTGCCAGCACTGCCAGAACGCTCCCTGCGAGCCGGTCTGCCCAGTGTACGCCACCTACCACAACGAAGAGGGCATGAACGCAATGGTGTACAACCGCTGCGTCGGAACCCGCTACTGCTCGAACAACTGTTCGTACAAGGTTCGCCGCTTCAACTGGTTCCAGTACGAGTGGCCGGAGCTGCTCTCGTGGCAGATCAACCCGGACGTCACCAAGCGCACTGTGGGCGTGATGGAGAAGTGCACCTTCTGCGTTCAGCGCATCGCTGAGTCGAAGGACATCGCCAAGGATCTCGGCCGCCTCGTCGAGGACGGAGAGATCACCCCGGCGTGCGTCCAGACCTGCCCGACGAAGGCGCTCACCTTCGGAGACCGCAAGGATCCCAACAGCCGTGTCAGCAAGCTTGAGAAGAGCGAGCGCGCCTACAAGGTGCTCGACCACCACCTCAACACTCAGCCGGCAGTGAGCTACCTGAACGACATCCGCTACAAGGCGTAAAGTTTTAGAGGATTGTTACAAGAGACCGTCCGTATGGAAGAGAAGCACGACTCAAAGAAAGAAGCCCCGGTAACCTACGCCGAGGTCAACGACACGATCCTCAAGATGCTTGAGCCGCCGGGAACCGGCTGGTACCTGCTTCTCTTTACCTGCCTCTTCTTCTTGGCGATCGGCGCGTCGTGCTGGTTCTACCAGATGTGGAGCGGCTTCGGTGAGTCAGGCAAGAGCCACCCGATCGGATGGGGAACCTACATCACGAACTTCGTATTCTGGGTAGGTATCGCGCACTCCGGAACCCTGATCTCGGCGGTGCTGTCCCTCTTCCGTGCAGCGTTCCGCCAGCCGATTTACCGGCTCGCAGAGGCGATGACGGTGTTCGCGGTAATGACCGCCGGACTCTTCCCGATCATCCACCTTGGCCGTCCTTGGTACGCTCTGTGGCTCATGCCGTACCCGAACCAGCGTGCCCTGTGGCCGAACTTCCGCTCGCCGCTCCTCTGGGACGTGTTCGCGGTTTCGACTTACTTCACGATTTCGGCGACGTTCTTCATCGTGGGTCTCATCCCGGACATCGCCGCTGCGCGTGACCGCGCGACGACGCGCTTCCGCAAGACCCTGTACGGAGTAACCTCGCTCGGGTGGCGCAACAGCCACGTGCAGTGGAAGCACTACACCGCGGCGTACCTAATCTTTGCGGCCTTCGCTACGCCGCTCGTGGTCTCGGTTCACTCAGTCGTATCCTGGGACTTCGCGATGAGCATCGTGCCTGGCTGGCACGCCACTATCTTCCCGCCGTACTTCGTGGCTGGAGCTATCTTCTCGGGTGTGGCGATGGTGGTGACCCTCATCATCCCGCTTCGTAAGGCCTTCAAGCTTGAGCGCCTCATCACGCCGTTCCACTTCGACGCGATGAGCAAGCTGATCCTTATGACCTCGGGCGTGGTAACGTACTCCTACATCACCGAGTTCTACACCGCCTGGTTCAGCAACAACCCCTTCGAGCGTTTCCAGTTCTGGTTCCGCCCGTTCGGCGAGTTTTGGATCGCCTTCTGGGGAATGACGTTCTGTAACTGTATCTTCCCGCAGCTGCTTTGGGTTAAGTCGTTGCGCACGAACATTCCGTTCCTCTTCGTGCTCTCGATCTTCATCAACATCGGCATGTGGCTCGAGCGCTTCAACATCATCTTCCAGTCCCTGACCCGCGAGTTCATCCCGGCGGCTTGGGGCGGATACAACTTTTCGTGGGTTGAGGTGGGCATCACGGTCGGCGCCTTCGGGTGGTTCGGCATGTGGATGACCCTCTTCATCAAGTTCTTCCCATCGGTGGCGATCGTCGAGATTAAGGAGATCCTGCCGCCGCCAGTGCGCCGTGAAGGGCACGGGCATGGGCATGAGCACGCCGCGGTTGGGGCAGTTCACTAAGAGGAGCGTTAGGTATGGTTGAGTCAACGAGCAGGGCAGTAGTCGGCGTCTTTACGTACATGGACGACGCGCTTGAGGCCGTGAAGAACGTCAAGGCGGCAAACCTTGACTGGCGCATGTACTCCCCGGTGCCGCGCCACGAGATTGAAGAGGTCACATTCCCGCAGAAGAGCCCGGTGCGATTGGTCTCCTTCTGCTGTGCGCTCACGGGCTGCATCTGCGGATGGTCCCTGGCCATCCTGTGCTCTCTCGACTGGCCGATGCGCACGTCGGCGAAGAACATCGCCTCGATTCCCGCATTCTTCGTGCCGGGCTACGAGTGGACGATTCTCTTCGGCGGCCTTGGAACGCTCTTCGCTATCTTCGCGTACTGCAAGATTCCGAGCGTCGTCCGCGCTGCCGGGTACGACCCGCGATTTTCGCACGACAAGTTCGGGGTAGTTGTTGCCTGCTCGGCGGGCCAGGTAGCCGACGTCAGCAAGCGCCTCAAGACAGCGGGCGCTGACGAAGTTGACGTTAGGGACAGTTTGTAAGGTGAGGTGAGGGGCTCATGAAGTCAGCTCGATTCGTAAAAGTAGCTTGGTTCGCAGCGGCGTTGGCGGCCTTCGCAGCCGGCAAGGCCACGGCGTTGCCGTTCAACGACGACATGGTGGACGTGCAGAAGCGCACCGGCCTCATCATGCGAGAGAAGGCTGAGGGCACAGTCGCCATCGGCATGTCGGACTACTACGTAGCTTCCCGCGAAGATGCCGAGAAGCTGGTGAACCCCCTGCAGGGAGACCCCACGTCGACAGCCAACGGCAAGCGGCTCTTCACCGTCAACTGCCAGCCGTGCCACGGCGACATCAGCAAGAAGCCGTACGCCCCTGGGCCTGTCGGTGCTAAGGCGCTGCAGACGCCGCCAGATCTCACCTCGGACGCCTACAAGACGAGGACAGAGGGGAGCATCTACGCCACAATTCACTTCGGCATCCGTCTCATGCCGGGCCACGGCTGGAAGCTCTCGCCGACAGAGCACTGGGATATCGTCAACTACGTTAAGAGTCAGCAGGCTGTAAATTAGGAAGGGGAATCAAGATGTCGCACGTTCATACAGTGCCGGTAAACATCGAGAAGGTAGTCGACGCAGGCCCGATCTCGATCAGGGGCAAGACCTACCTCAACATGTGGGCTCTCGTCTTCCTGGGTATCTTCACGTTCAGCTACGGACTTCTCTTCGGAGACGCCGGAACGACTTGGGGTGCCTTCTTCGTCAACGCCGTGTACTTCCAGGGGCTCGCGCTCGGTGGGGTCATGACCTGCGTAATTATGCAGATCGTCCGGGCACAGTGGGGCGCGCCGATTCGGCGCCTCGCTGAGGCGAACGTGGCGTACCTGCCGGTAGCTTTCTGTGCATTCCTGACGACCTACTTCGGACGAGAGTACCTCTTCTTCTGGGGACGTGAGCCGATGCCAGGACGTGAGTTCTGGATGCAGCCTGGGTTTGTGTACTTCCGCTTCTCAGTTCTGTTCTTCGTCCTGTTCTTCCTGATGGCCCGCTTCGTCGGGCTGTCGCTGCGCGGAGACGTTGGCCTGGCCCGCGATCGGGCAAAGAACAAGTCGAACTGGGATCTCCCGATCCACCACTACCTGCTCAAGGACTGGAAGGGCGCAGAGCGAGAGGTGCTCCCGCTACAGCGCAAGATGTCCTACGCAGCTCCGGTTATTGTGTTCACCTACGCAGTGACGGTCTCGCTCTTCTCCTTCGAGATGATAATGGGCCAGAACCCGACCTGGTACTCGAACCTCTTCGGCGCGTTCATCTTCGTTAGCCAGATCTACATCGGCTGGGCTGGATTGGCGCTCATGTCGATGTACTTCTCGCGCAAGAAGCCGGCACTCGGCGAGCTCATTACTACTCAGCAGTTCTGGGACCTCGGAAAGCTCAACTTCGGCTTCTGCATGCTGTGGGGCTACATGTTCTGGTCGCAGTTCCTGACCCAGTGGTACGGAAACCTGCCTGAAGAGACTCAGTGGCTCATCCTTCGCACACGCGAGTTTCCGTGGAAGGGGCTGGCCTGGATCGTGTTCCCGATGGCCTTCATCATCCCGTTCATCTCGCTCCTTAGCCGTGACCTCAAGAAGAACCGGGTCACCTACGCTGCCATCTGCTTCGTCCTGATGACGGGCGTGTGGCTCGACCGCTACCTGCTCATCATGCCGGAGATTAGCCCTACGACTATTCCGCTCGGGTTCACCGAAATCGGAATTTTCCTAGGCTTCTTGGGGGCTTACCTCCTGTGCATCCGTAACTTCCTGAGCAAGTACCCGTGTGTAGCGGTGTCCCACCCGCTCACCCATGGCAGTAAGGAGTGGTAGGGTTGAGTTTGGCGCGCGAAGCGTGCTAAAACTCCGCCTCCAGTTGGAGAGAACTTAATTATTTCGGTTGGTTGTTATGGCAGTTCCCAAAAAGCGTACATCTCGTTCGAAGCGAAACATGAGGCGTTCTCACCACGCCCTGGAGCGCACTCACGCGATTATCTGCCCTAAGTGTGCCGAGCCCGTTATCCCTCACCGTATGTGCACGAGCTGTGGCACGTACCGTGGCAAGGAGATTCGCGCGGGTAAAGCAGCTGCGTAGGCGGACACGAAATCTAAAGAAACTTTGTGACCTTTCAGACTGAGAGCCAACCAAAGGCGACGCTACCGGTAGCGGTCGACGCGATGGGGGGTGACCATGGTCCGAAGGTCGTCGTCGCGGGCGCTGTCGATGCTGCCCGAACCTCCAAGATACCATCAATACTGGTCGGCGATGCGCAGCAGCTCAAAGAGCTGCTAGCGGCTTACCCTGACGCCAGCAGCCTGCCTATCTCGATACACCACGCCTCTCAGGTCATCTCGATGGAAGAGAGCCCTGGGCTCGCTATCCGCGGGAAGCAGGACTCTTCGATTCGGATTGCTTTTGAGCTCGTCGCCGAAGGAAAGGCTTCGGCAGTCGTGAGCCCGGGCAACACGGGAGCCATCATGGCGGCCGGAGTGTTCGTCGGAGGCACCCTGCCAGGCATAGCTCGCCCCGCAATAGCCTCGCTCATCCCAAAGGGGCTCTCGGGCACCCCGACGGTGCTGCTCGACTCAGGCGCAAACTCAGGCTGCCAGGCCTTTCAGCTCGTACAGTTCGCCCTAATGGGGCACCACTACGCCATGGCTGCCCTGGGAGTTCAGCGCCCCCGGATAGCCTTGCTCTCAAACGGGACAGAGCTAGCCAAGGGTAATGACATCATTCGGGCCGCGGCGATGATGCTCGCTGAACTTGATGGCCTCAACTTCATCGGCTACATCGAGGGCCGGGATATCGCGCGCGACGTGGTCGACGTCGTGGTGTGCGATGGCTTCGTCGGCAACATCGTGCTCAAGGCGATGGAGGGCAGCGTCGGGCTGGTCGTTGACTCAGTCAAGGCGATGGTCGAGAGCAGCCCCCGCGGCAAGTTCGGGCTGTGGCTAGCCAAGCCCGTGCTCAAGAAGGTGTTCAAGGAGAAGCTCGACCCGGCAGCCTACGGCGGAGCGCCGCTGTTGGGCCTCGGGCACATCGCGATCAAGTGCCACGGCTCGTCGTCGAGCAGGGCAGTGATGAACGGAATTCGCGTGGCACAGAAGTTCGTTGACGAGGCGGTCATGCAGAAGCTGAGCGCGGCGCTCAGCAGCCTTGACGTCAAGCAGGGCCCAGTCGACGATGACGGCGGCAACGGCTGGTCGCGCATGTTCGAGAAGAGAGCGCGCGCCAAGCGCAGCGAAAAGTAGCGCCCAACAGAGAATTTTCAACAGGAGAAACCCATGACAGAGACTAAGAGGAAGATTGCACTCGTTACCGGAGCTTCGCGCGGAATTGGGCGCTCAATAGCCGTAAATCTCGCCAAGCATGGAGCGTACGTCATCGTGAACTTTTCGTCCTCTCCGGACGCCGCCAAGGAGACCCTTGCAGCTATCCGTGAAGTTGGCGGAGACGGAGAGCTGATGCAGTTTCCTGTCCAGGACAGCGCCGCGGTCGATAAGGCATTCGACGAGATTAAGTCCAAGCACGGGCAGCTCGACATCCTCGTCAACAATGCCGGCATCTCGCGCGATGGCCTCCTGCTGCGCATGAAGGACGATGACTGGAACCAGACCTTGGCTGTTAACTTGCAGGGAGCTTTCTTCTGCGGACGTGCCGCGTCGAAGCTGATGCTCAAGTCGAGGTGGGGCAGGATTATCAACATCAGCTCCGTCGTTGGAGAGATGGGCAACGCAGGGCAGGTGCCTTACGTGTCGTCAAAGGCAGGCCTGATCGGCATGACTAAGGCGATGGCGAAGGAGCTCGCCTCGCGCAACGTCACCGTCAACGCCGTTGCTCCTGGGTTCATCGAGACTGACATGACAGCAGCGCTCGACGAGAAGCTCCGCGCTGAGCACATGAAGGCGATTCCGCTTGGCCGCTACGGACAGGCTGATGAAGTCGCCGAGCTGGTTTCCTTCCTCGCCTCCGACACTGCCGCCTACATTACGGGGCAGACGATTGGAATCAATGGCGGCATGTACATGTAGGCTCCCTTAGCGGGCGAGCCCAGCGGCAACCAAGAAAGCGAAGAAGGCGAGCCGCTGTTGGGCAGCGACGTGCTCGGGGATAGCCACTCCAGGAGTGAGCGGCCTGGGGATCTCTTCGCACAGCCTTGCGCAGGAGCGGACCAAGGCGATCGCGGGTCCAGACAGGTCCTGAGCCGCGCCCGTAGCTACTTGCCTTAAGACATCATCGAAGTAAGGCCTGCCGGCGCGAAATAGGTTTTGCGGGCTGTTTTTCTTGCGCGGGTCCCAGCTTAGAGACTCTTCGTTCCATCGCCACTCGATGCCATGGAGCTTGCGGACTCGGGCCGTATGCTCGTGCAGGGGGGGAATATCTGGGCGCGCCTCAGGACCGATGAACCGGGCCTCGGCGAGGAATGCTGTAGCGCTGCCGAAACTGAGAGAGGGTGCAGGGCTCGCAGACGGAGTTCGCTTAGGAAGCGAGTGCTGGCTAAGCTCGGCAGCAGGAGAGCTGGAGGCAGGCGTGCCGGGCATCTCCTCAGAGCAGTACCGCGGGAACGCTTGGAACCTTTCAAGCCCGGAACGGAGATCCCGTATGGCCTGAAGCACCTCCCGCAATTTTTCTGGATTTTGAGCCTCTAGCTCAGCGGCAGGACCAAAAAGATCCGGCTTGCCGGGTATAAAAGCGCGCGTTACTGCCTCGTGCGCGCCGGAAAGCTTCATAGCAGCCGGCAACGCCGCTGTATTTTCAAGGAGCTGCTTTAGGGCCTGGGAAGCTTGCTGGCCGGTAGAATCGTCGGGCAGGCCGAGGGCTTCTCGAGCCTCCTCGATTCTAAAGCGCGGAGGGTTGTAGCGGTGATCCCGGCCCTCGTCGTTTTGCCTCTGTTTTTGCGAGCGCATGGTGATTCTTCAAGCCCCCAATCTTTCCCAAGGGGATATGGTGCCACAATTACGGCTTTAATCCCGTTTTTTGCGAAAAATCTGCGTTTTTTCGCGTTTCCGCCCATTCCCAACGCATCGCGGCTGATTCTCCTAAAGGTCGGTTTGACTGTCGGGTCTGGGTCAACAGAGACCGTAAGTGCCGATTATTACATGGACTGAGGCTAGTTAAGCCCCAACCTCTTGACTATTCGAGCCCTCTCTAATTAGATCGGGTGCGATTCGACGTCCGGATTAGTAGCCCCTCTAAAGAGGCTCTTCTGAGGTCAGTAGCTTCAGCTCCTAAAAGCGAAGCTGCCGTCCCCAAAAGAGCAAAAGGCGGGGGGGCTTCCACGGTCTTAAACAGCTCGTGGGCGTTAGAGAGCGCTATCTTCGCTCGGAACAGAACGGACTCGACTCGTCTTATAGTGAGTAAACCAATTAGGAGATCGGTTTCATGGCTACACCTGAGGAGATTGCAGAGCGCGTAAAGGCGATTATCGTTGATCAGCTGGGCGTCAACCTTGAGGAGGTTACCCCTCAGGCTTCATTCATCGAGGACCTCGGTGCTGACTCCCTCGACATCGTTGAGCTCATCATGGCTCTCGAAGAGGAGTACGAGATGGAGATCCCCGACGAGGATGCAGAGAAGATCCAGACCGTCGAGGATGTCACTAAGTACATCCAGTCGAAGAAGAAGTAATGTTCGACAGCAGTCAATTTAGCGGTCTCAAAAAGGCGCTCATTTGATATGCTCAAAGGGACCCTCTGGGTCCCTTTTTCGTCTATAGATTCCGGAGAAAACAGATGTCGGCCTCCACTCCTTCGTACGAAGCAAGAACGCGGAAACTGCGTGACGTAGACCCTGAGGTCTTCGGTCTCATCCAGCGTGAGACGGAGCGCCAGGAGTACGGGCTCGAGATGATTCCGAGCGAGAACTTCGTGAGCGAGGCGGTGCTTGAGGCGATGGGCTCGGTGCTCACGAACAAGTACGCCGAAGGGCAGCCTGGCAAGCGCTACTACGGGGGCTGCCACGTGGTAGACGACGTGGAGAACTTGGCGAGCGCTCGCTGCTGTGAGCTGTTCGGCGCAGAGTTCGCCAACATGCAGCCGCACTCAGGCGTACAGGCCAACCAGGCTGTGTTTGAGGCCTTCCTGAAGCCAGGAGACACCTTCATGGGTCTCAGGCTCGATCAGGGTGGGCACCTCTCGCACGGCAGCCCGGTCAACTTCTCAGGAATGCACTACAAGGTCGTCGGCTACGGAGTCCGTGAGGCGGACTGCCTCATCGACCCGGACGAGGTGCTCTCACTGGCGCGGCAGCACAAGCCGAAGCTCATTATCGCCGGGGCCTCTGCGTACGCCCGCCAGTTTGACTGGAAGGTGTTTCGCCAGGCGGCTGATGAAGTTGGGGCGATCTTCCTGGCTGACATCGCGCACTACGCGGGCCTTGTGGCTGGCGGCGCCTACCCGTCACCGGTGCCGTATGCTGACATCGTTACGACCACGACTCACAAGACCCTGCGTGGCCCTCGCTCCGGCATGATTATGGGACGGGCGGCTCACCAGAAGGCTATTAACAAGGCCGTATTCCCTGGACTACAGGGCGGACCGCACATGCACACGATTGCCGCCAAGGCAGTCATGTTCAAGGAGGCGCTCACGCCTGACTTCAAGCGCTACGCCCAACAGACAGTAGACAACGCCCGCGCGCTCGCTGCGGCCCTCATCAAGGGCGGCCTCAAGATCGTTTCGGGGGGAACAGACAGCCACCTGATGCTGGTCGACGTGCGTCCGCTCGGCGTGACTGGCAAAGTGGGCGAGGAGACCCTCGACCGGGTCGGCATCACTGCAAACAAGAACAGTATTCCGTTCGACCCGCAGCCGTTCACTATCTGCAGCGGCGTGCGGCTTGGAACGCCAGCGCTCACCACGCGCGGCATGGGAACTAAGGAGATGGAGCAGGTTGCGGCGTTCATCGTTGAGGCCCTCCAGAACAGCGGAAACGACGCGAAGCTCAAGAGTGTCACGGCAGGCGTGCAGGAGCTGAGCAGGAAGTTCCCGCTCTACAAGCACCGCTTGGTGTCCTAGGAGGAGAGCCTACGCAGTATGTTGTGCCCAAAGTGTTCGTCAGAGAAGTCGTCGGTCACTGACTCCCGTGGAGATGGCGGGGCTATCCGCCGCCGGCGCGAGTGCCAAGATTGCGGGTTCCGTTTCACGACGTACGAGCGCGTTGAGCTGGTTCTGCCGGGAATCATCAAGAAGGACGGCCGCCGCGAGGCGTTCGACCGAGAGAAGGTCCGGCGCGGCTTTCGCCGCGCGTGCGAGAAGCGCCCGGTGAGCGCAGAGTCTATCGACGCAGCCGTAGAGGCTGTTGAGAAGCGTATGCAGGAGCTGTGCGTCAAAGAGGTCGACAGCCGCATCTTGGGTGAGGCTGTCATGGACGAGCTGCGCAAGCTCGACAAGATAGCCTACGTGCGCTTCGCCTCGGTGTACCGAGAGTTTTCTGATGTGAGCCAGTTCGTGGACGCTCTGCAGAGCCTCGGCTCGCCTGTTAACGAGCCTGACAGCGCCAAGAAGACAGTCGACGAGGCAGGAAACGCTTAGCGCTATGAGCGGTGCCGATACCTCTCGCGAGGGGCTCTCGGTGGCCCCGTTTCAGGAGGTCCTTGAGGACTTCCGCATGGGAAAGCCGGTAGTAGTCCTCGACGATGAGAGCCGAGAGAACGAGGGTGACGTCATCATCGCCACTGAGGCGGTCACGGCGGAGTCTGTCTCGTTCCTGATGCGGGAGGCTCGCGGCCTCATCTGCGTCAGCATCGCCCCGGAGGCAGCAAAGAGGCTCAACCTGCCGCTGCAGGTCACGACCAACAACTCTCCTCACCAAACCCCTTTTGCAGTCAGCGTCGACCACCGCGATGTCGCCGGGCGTGGCGTGACGGCTGCCGCGCGGGCCCTCACCATGCGCATGCTTGCCGACCCGGCTAGCGCGGCTTCTGACTTCGTCATTCCGGGGCACGTGTTTCCGTTGATAGCCAACGAGGCGGGAGTGCTCAAGCGGCAGGGCCACACCGAGGCTTCCTTCGATTTGGCGCGCCTGGCCGGCTTCTCGGCCTCTGGAATCCTGTGCGAGGTGCTCAATCCAGACGGCACGATGGCCCGTGGAGAGCAGATCGTCGACTTCTGCTCACGTCACGGCCTCAAGATTACGACAATCGCCGAGATTAAGCGTTTCCGGATGCTGCACGAGGTGGCGGTTCGCCAGGTCAGCACGCGCGACGTCGAGACTGATTTCGGGGTGTTTCGCGCCACGGTGTTCGCAGACGATGTCGAGGGGCGCGAGCACGTTGCGTTAGTGCGTGGAGACCTTACGGCGATACCGGCTTCGTACGCTCCGCTGGTTCGGCTGCACTCTGAGTGCCTCACCGGCGACGTGTTCGGCAGCCGCCGCTGCGACTGCGGCAATCAGCTCGCCGGAGCGATGGAGCGCATCGTCGAGGAGGGGGTTGGCGTTGTCCTGTACCTCAGGCAAGAGGGCAGGGGCATCGGGCTTGAGAACAAGCTGCGAGCCTATGAGCTGCAAGACCAGGGGTTAGACACGGTTGAAGCTAACCTGCGCCTCGGATTCCGGGCGGACGAGAGAGACTTCGCTGTGGGGGCGCACATGCTGCTGGCGCTAGGGGTTCGGCAGGTCCGGCTGATGACCAACAACCCGGAGAAGGGCGCCGTCTTGGAGCGTCACGGCGTGGCTATCGCAGAGCGGGTTCCGGTTGTTGCTCCAGAGGACCCATGCAGCGCTGGATACCTGCGGACTAAGCGTGAAAAGCTTGGGCACCTGCTGTAAGTGGCTGGAATTGTGGCGCTGGATCCGTGTAACATGGAGCCATGACATGCCCATACCGGTGTCAGACGTTCTTTAAAGCCCAGATTGATTGGGCCAGGAGGAGAGGGTGAAAACGAGGCGTTCCTGCCGTGAGGCTGCACTTCAGGCCCTCTACCAGTTCGACACGCTCGGCGAGTTCTCGCCCGAGAGCCTCCAGTTCTTCCTTGATCACTTCCAGGCGCAGCAAGAGATCGACGACGATGACGCGGCAGAGCGAGTGTCCGCGGGCGACCTGTGCAGTCACCTCGTGCGCGGCGTTGTGGAGCACGCAGAGTACATCGATGGCGAGATTGCGCGTGCCTCGGCCCACTGGAGCCTTGACCGTATGTCGAGGGTAGACCGCAACATCATCAGAATCGCCACTTTCGAGATGGCCTTCTGCCCGGATATTCCTCGCAAGGTCAGCATCAACGAGGCGCTTGAGATCGCCAAGCGGTTTGCCGCGCCTGAGTCTCCGATGTTTATCAATGGCGTGCTGGACAAGATCGCTGGCCAGCTTCCTGCTCGGGATGAGTAACCGCGGCGCCGTTACTTAGCGTTATTGCGCTCTACCCCGTGCTGGGCAAAGAACGGGTCGAAGTTGAACACAGCCTGCGAGAAGTGCTCGATGGCGCGCTCGTTGTCCTTGTCATTCAGGGCGTTGAGGCCTTGGGCCAGACGGGTTTGGACGGCCTCCAAGTCGGACGGGTTAAACGTGATGTAGTGCTGCGATGAGCTCAGCTTGCGCTCTTCGTACATCTGCAAGCTCGAGACGAGATTGGCAACTGCGCCGAGGGTCTCGCCGTTTGCGCGCTGCATGAGGCCCTTGAGCGCGAAGTACCGAGGGCTGTCCTCAAGGCGCTGGCTGCACTCAAGGCACTGGGAGGCAGCATTTTGGTCTCCGAAGCGCATGAACAGGGCGGCCAGTGAGTGGTAGGCGGCAGCTGCGCTCTCCTTGCTGAACGACATCCAGTTGTGCTGCGGGAAGAGCTCTTCGATGTTGAGCGAGTCTACTGCGGCGTGCAGGCAGCGGCTGAGCTGACAGCCTGAGAGCTCAGTGATGCGGGCAGCGTCAGCCGGGCTCATGAGCGGCGCGGCAGTCGACGACGTGCGGATTGCGTCCCCGTCGGACAGGGAGCGAATGAGGGTTTGGGCGATGTACTCAGTTACTGACGTGCAGCCTGAAGGGGTCGTGGCGCTCAGGGCGTAGCGGGTTGTTGCAACGCATACGAGCGGCCACACTGAGTTGTGCTTGAGGGACTCCACGATGGTATCTGCGCACATCTCAGGAAGCTCCAGCGAGCTTGCACCGATTGAGGGCTCGTAGACGGTGTGCTCAAGCATCGAGCGCGTCTCAAGCTCGGCTGCCATGCGAGAGATGTCGCCGGTTCCGAACGAGAGGGTTGAGCTGATGATAATAACCCGCTTGCTTGACGCTGTGTTGATTCCCTGGGCCAGAGCATCGACCAGGTTCTCTGCCGTTATCCAGCGGCTCTCCTGCGGCTGAACGATTGGGCTGCGGGTGCTGACGACTGCGATATCGGCGAAAGCACGCACGTCGCTCATTGCCTGGAGGAGGGCCTGGGTTGAGGCCTGGTTGAGCGAGTCATCAACTATTAAAGCGCTGAGCATAACGACCTCTACAAACCTGCGGGAGTGATCCCAAAACGTGCTTCAAAAGCGCTGGGAGAACGGAATTGCTCCCCAGGGCACGATCGATTCGATGCGGCCCTCGGGAGGTAGGTTGCAGGAAGTTACGGAACTTTCTCTGTGAGGAAGCTTATCCCCGGGGCAAGGCTAGTGCTTTAAGGGGTTTAGCTGGGATCTCCGGAGGCAGAAATCTCCACCTGGGATGCCTCAAGCTTAAGGTAGTTGAGCAGCACGGGAGCCAGGATCATCCCCGGGATGCCGGCCACCCGCTCACCGACTAATAGCCCCAGCAGAGTGAGCCACATCGGGTTCTTGATGCGGCCTCCAATTATCTTGCTGTTCAAAAAGTACTCGAATTTGTGAAGCACAATCAGGTAGAGCAGTGAGATGACCGCTAGCTGGATCGACTGGGTGAGTCCAATCATGAATATGATTGAGTTGCTTATGAGATTCCCAACAATCGGCAGCAGCCCGCATAAGAACGTCACGACGACGATTACGAAGGAGTACGGGAGCGGGTTGTCGAGCGCCCAGAGGCAGAGCAGGAACATGCCGGTGAAGAAGGTGTTCACCGCCGAGATGATTACCTGAGCGCCCATCACGGTGCGGAAGCTGTCGAAGAAGCAGCGGAAGCGCTCTGAGAGGTGCCGCGTGAACTCCGAGTAGAAGTTGCTCTGGACCTTGTAGCTGCCCTTGCCGAGATCTATTGAGCTATTCGAGAAGATGGCGCAGGTCGCGACGATGCCGATAATGACGTACACGAACTCTTTGGTGAAGATGCTCAAGACTTTGAATGCAGAGTGCAGCTGCGAGTTTATCTTGTGCAGTGAGAAGCTCTTGAGGGTCTCGGAGTCCGTGAATGGGGGGGTGAAGCCCCACTTGTTTGCAGCGTCGACGATGATTGGGATCGACTTGTTGGCGGCTGCCGGCAGGGCACCCACTGCTTCAGAGATGAAGTGCCCGAACAGGTAGATTAAGACGACAGCCAAGATGCTGAACACCACGATAGCAATCCCCTTCGGCAGCACCTTGCCGAGGTAGTGCAGCGTCAGTGAGCCGAACAGGATCGTGATAAACGGAGTCGCCAGGTGGAAGTACATGATGGCGAAGAGGATCGCCAAGGTCAGGAAGAAGGACTGTCGTTTGAGGGTTGCAGGCGAGATGGGGTAGGGGGTGTTCATAACTTTCGCAGCGATACTACTCAAAACGGAGTTGTCCCAAAAGTGCTCGGTTCCAATCGAAGTCAGCCCCAGCGGGCGGACAGGTGTGAGGGCCTCAATAGAGGGTAAATGCCCGAAAATGATGCGCTCTCAGCCGAGCTATGGATGCTGTGTTGCCTACAGGGTGAGCCACGTGACCGGTTTCTTAGGGCCGGGGAAGCTTTCAAAGCCGCCCACTCAGCGATTTAACAAGGGGCGTATGCTCGGCACGGCGTTACCGCTTTTTTACGATTGACGGATTCAAGCCTGGCAAACAGACTCTAGCTGCCGTATTCGTTACTAGGGCCCAACAATCCTTCGCGAGAGACTACAGTATGGGAAATAAGATAACTAAACCCGATGCAAACCCCGTCGTTGCCCTATTGCTCACGTGGTTCGTGCTAGGCATCGGCCACCTGGTAGTGAATGGACAGCAGCGCAAGTGGCTCATGACGCTGGTGGCTTCCTTCATCGGCACTCTGCTGTGCTGCGTTCCAGGCATGGTTGTTAGCATACTTTCAATCATCGATGCGTTCAAAACAGCCGAGAAGCTCAAGGCCGGCAAGTCGATTGACGAGAATGAGTACTCAGTTGAGCTGCTCTACAAGATCGTTAAGATTATCGACAAGGAAGCGGTCTTCGTGCCGTAAGGGCGGCTTCTGGCTCCCAGGGGGCTGGTGCGATCGTTTCAGGGGTCCGCATATCCCGAGTTGGCTGAGACTACTGCGCTGCCTGCTGCATAGCCGCAACGGCATGGTTAGTCATTATGGTGTCAAAGCCCCGCGTTCTCAGGTACCTCCAGGTGTCCGGCTCGTCCACGCAGGCACCAGCCACGTTGGCCAGCGCTTTCACTGATTTTTGGTGGGCCTTCTCGATGGCATCAAATGTTGCCCAGCGCTCCAGCTCTACGAACTCGACCTTGTGCTGCAAGGCTTGATTGAGCTCTGCGTCGTTTCTGACGCGCGCCAGGACTCTGGCATTGGGCTGGTAGGCGAGAACAGCCGGGATTCGGGATGGATCGCGGATCTGGAGTAGCGCTTCGTGCAACTGGTCGCGGGCGCGAAGCAGGTCGAGCGCGGCGAACACCAGGCTGTCTGACTCTCCCTTGAAGTCTAGCTGCAAGACGCTGCCGGAACCTTTAACTGTGTCGAGGGCTTCGGCGAGCAGCGGGATGTGCTGCTCGGATCCAAGCTGCACCAGGGCTCGTTCTTGCCGAGAGAGGGAATCTACCCGAGCGCCCCTGAGCGACTCGGGAGCCTCGGAGTTGTCTGGAGAGATGCGACCGTCGTGAAATATGAAGAGGTCTCCCTCGGCTGAGCGCCGCACGTCGACTTCGAGGAAGGGCACTCCCGCTGAGATGCTTTCTCTGAGGGCAGCTACGGAGTTGTCAGGGAGCCCGGTGTGGAGGCTGCCGCGGTGCGCCACGGTCAGGTGCGCTACGGCCTGTTGGGGAGGGAGCGACGGGACGGCGAATATCGACAGGTCGAGGCAGCACGAGGAGAGCGCTGCGAGAGCTGAAATCAGGAGCAACTTTCCGCGAAACGCCATGTCTCTAGTATAGCGCATATCCGTCGGGTCGGCGACGCTTGTTGAAAAAACCGTTGCGAAACGCCAGCTAGAAGACGCTGCCGACTGAGAATGTCACCAGCAGCCTTGAGTCGCCGCTGCTCGGGTTAAGGGGAGTGCCGAGGTCCATGCCGATTGGGCCGATCGGAGAGAGGTACTGGAACCCGGCTCCTGAGCCCTGCTTGATATCAGAGAGGTTAAGGTCAACGTGCCGCAGCCAGACGTTGCCGGCGTCGTAGAAGAGGTGGGTGCTGAACGAGTCAAACAGCATGTACTCCAACTGCCCCTTTCCTAGCAGCATCGTGTCACCGCCGATGATTGCGCCGTCTGACCCTTCAGGTCCGAGAGAGTTCTGGTCGTAGCCTCGCACGGTGGTTCGTCCTCCGAGGTAGAAGCGCTGCGTGATCGGGATCTCGGTGGTGCTCCCCCAGGGCTGTGAGAGCCCGGCAGATGCCGCAAGCCCAAGCGAGAAGCGGTCGCCGAGCGGCTTGAGCGGAACGATGCCGGTGGTTGTGCCGACGATAGTGCCGTAGTTGGCCTCTGAACCGATGCCGATCATCGAGAGCTTTGGCTCTAGGGTGACGGTGTAGCCGGAGCGGGGCAGGAGGGGGTCGTCTCGCTGGTCGAGCTTTAAGACGCCCGAGAGGAAGCTCAAGCGAACGTGGCCCTCGTCGAGCGGGCCTATTATTGCGCCCGGGTCGACGTTGAAGAGGTCGTCGAGCAGAAGCGAGTGTCCGCCGGAGAAGCTGACTCCGTTGTGGAGCCGCCTGAAGAGGTACGACGCAAAGAGCAGGCGGTCGAAGTCGAACTCGTACGTCGAGATTGTCTGGCGCTGGTAACGGGCCTCTTCGGTGAGCATGTAGTTTGAGCCCAAGAACTCAGGGTCGAGGTAGCGCAGGCTCGCGAAGCCCTGGTTGATGCTGTCGGCGTTGTTCGACGAGAGCTGGAACTGGTTGAGGTAGGTGTCGAGGCGGAACGACAGGGAGCGGCCGTCGAGGAAGAGAGACTTGTCGGTCGCCTCGCCGAAGAGGTGTACGCCGAACTCTGAGCTGGCGCCGGTGCCGATCTCGAGAGTGTCGAGGGGACGCTCAGCAAGCCGGATGACGATAGCCTCATTAGGGCCGTTGATGTCGCCGTCCGCAGCAACGATCTCGACCCGGGAGAAGAGCCCCGAGCGAAGGAGCGCGCGCTTTGTGGCATTGACGGTCTCCATGCGGTACGGCTGGCCGGGCTGCATCTTGACGAAGCCTTGAGCGATGTCGGGGGTGAGCTTGCTCAAGCCTTCGAAGGAGATGGAGCCGATGGTTGCGAGCGGACCCGGCTCAACAAAGATCTCGATCGACTGGTCGTCGATTCCCGCGTCGCTCGACACGGACGGAAACACGTACCCCTCGTCCTTGAGCGTCGCGACTATCTGCTCGATGTACTGGTTGACCCGCGGGTAGGAGGCTGGCGTGGCAGGGCGATTGGGCAGCTTGATTGTGGACGGGACTCCAGAGGTCGTGATTGAGGAAACGGTGTGCGACACGCCCTCGGCCACGGTGTATATGATATCGAGCTGATCGCTATCTGGCGCAGGCTCAATCTTGTACGAGACCGAGACGTCTGTGTAGCCCTCCTGCTGGAAGACGACAGCCAAGATGTCGCGCAGGGTGTCTAAGTCTGCGGGGATGGCGAATTCAGGCTTCAGGAGATCTTTCTGCTCGCCGTAACCGAGCTCGTCCATCAGCTCGCGAATGCGCTCCATGGTGAAGCCGGAGGCGCCAGTCACCGTAAGCTGCCGCACCTTCGTGGGGGCTTCCTCGTTGATGGTGATTTCGTAGACGAGCCGCTCTGGGTTGTTCCGATTCTCGGTGTACGAGACCTGCACGAAGAGGTAGCCCTTCTGCTGGTACATCTGCTCGATGTTCTGCAGGAGCAGGTTGATGGTGTTGTTTCCGAACGGCCGCCTTCGCGAGAACAGGTCGATTGAGTCTAGGAAGTCGCTGGCTGAGAACACGGTGTTGCCCTTGAACACGAAGGAGATCGGCTCTCGGATGTCGGTGGTGACGATCATCTTGGCGGTGGCGGTGCCAGGGACGGCTTCGTACGTGGGCGACACGCGGGCAGCGATGTAGCCTTGTTCGCGCAGCGCGAGCACTAGGTCTCGCTCGACGGCGTTCGAAGTTGAGGATGTTGCTGGGTCACCCGGCTCCACTTCAGAGCGCAGCTCCCGGTCAAACTCAGGAGAAAGCCCGTCGCCGTCTACGATGATCTCCGAGATTGTGAAGGGCTGGCCCTCGGTGACCGCGAAGCTGAGGCGCTTGCAGTACGTTTCGCCTTCGAGGCACTGCACCTCGACTGACGCGTCGAGGTAGCCCTGCTCGTTCATGTAGCGCACCACGTCCCGCCGAATCGATGCGAGGGTGTCGGGCGTGTTCTTGATTCGTGAGCCGCCGGCGAGGTGTGCGGCTGAGCGGATGTTGTCCTGGCTGAACTCGTCGAGGCCGGGCATCTCGAACTCAAGGAACGTCGGCTGTTCGGCCAGGATCGTGTAGGTGAGGTCTGAGCTCACGATGTTGTTGCGCTGGGTGCTGAGGTTCTGGACGAAACCGTTGATGCTGAGAGAAGGAGTTAGGTTGTAGACGGCACCGGCACGGGAGCTCTGCACGGTGCCCATGAGGCTCTCGGCGACCAAGTCTACACGCGAGGAGAGCTTCTTTTTGGCCACAACTGAGGGCTCGATAGAGCCTGTCCACGGGTTGTAGGCGGGCTCAAACGAGAGGACGTCGATCTTTGAGAGGCTGCTGAAAAAGGCCCCGATGCCTCCAAAGGTCGACTTAGAGAAGAAGAACTTGTCGTTGTCACGGATCGGCCCAGAGAACTGGTTGGCGAGTGTGCGGCCGGTGAGCGAGCGGCTTGAGGTGAGGAGCAGCAGGATCTCGTCTTGCGACAGCGCACGGTCCGACGAGAGCACGATGCGCGGCGAGGTGAGGGGCCCGTCGGCCTCAAGGATTACGAGAATGGTGTCGCCGGTTGGGGTTCTAACAGAGCCCTCGCTTGAGATTGAGAGCTGCGGGGTAAGGTTGCCTGGCTTGAATGTCAGGCTCCCCGAAGTGATGTCGAAGCGGTTTCCCTTGAGGCCGACCCAGCCGCTTAAGATCTCCATCTTGCCGTCCAGCGCGGGCTCAGACACGGAGCGAGTGGCGAGAATGTCCGCGTTAAGCTCAGCGGTAAAAAACGGGGTCACGACGAAGATGTTGCGCGGCGCGTGAATTTTCACGTCTAGGTCTAGGTCGACGGGCTTTGAGGATGAAGACTTCTGCTTTATGCGGCTCGGGAGGAAGTAGCCCGAAATGGCGTTGACGATGATGCGGTTGAGGTTGAATTCTTTCCGCACCTCCGCGAAGTCGATGGTGAGGTCTCCACTGAGCGTTTGGCGCTTGTCTTTGCCGGTGCCGAGGGCAAAGTCTCCTGAAACAGTCAGCGAGGAGTCGGGCATTGGCTCGATCGTCACCTGGTCAAGGCGAGCGGTGAGTGCCGAGCGCTCTATGTCAGCCGGCAGCACGGTGCCGCTCATCTCGAATGTTCCCGAATTCACTGAGCCGGTGAGGCTCTCAAACGAAACCCCCTTGCCGTTTAGCACGAAGTTTCCTGCTATCTTGTGAGCCTCAAGGTCTGGCTCGTGGATGCCGAACTCGCCGCTTGAGAGCGCTGCCGTCCCGTGGAACGACGGGTCGGCGAGCGGGCCCTTGAGCGCTAGCTTCGTGGTGAGCAGGCCCCGCAGGTTGTCGAGCGAGGGCAGGAGCGGCAGAAGCGAGCTGAGGTACAGGCCGCCGTCGACGGAGAGGTCAAACCCGCGAGCGATGCCTACCTCGCCGTTGAGGGTAAGCGTCGACTCGTTCCCGCTGAGCGAAAGCTGGTTGAGCTTGAGTGCGCCGCCGACGATCGGCAGCGAGGAGCGGCTGGGGAGTGTCAGCACGTACGGGGCGCAGCCGACCTGGATCTGCTCGGCTGCGATCGCTCCCGAGCCTTCCAGCGGCTTGTCGAGGGCAAACGAGTAGTCGAGTGACGCGTTGATTGAGCCGCAGTCTCCGCCTTGCACCATCTCTGACAGAGGCACCCCGGGGAGTGAGGCGGTGAGCCGGCCGCCTTTTGTTCCGGCCAGGTCAACTCGGAGGTCTGCGGAGCCCTTGTAGCTTGAGCCGGGCAGGTTAACCGAGAGGACTCCGTCCTTGAGGACGGCCCGGCCGTTGAGGGCCATGCCACGCGGAGTCGACGGGAAGCTCACGGACGTCTCACCCTCGCCGCGCAGCTTGGCCAAGTCGAGCGGCCCCTTGAGCGACATGCTGGTGGTAACGGCGACTGGGCTTAGCTGGCTGTCGGAGCTGGCCGGGGTGCCTGAGAGGTAGCGGTAGTTCTCAAGCTTGAGATCCCCGTCACTGAGCAGCGGCTCCGCGCCGCTGACATCGATCGTGCCGCGCCACTTGAGCGAGCCCTGGCGAGGGGCGCTAGAGTCTGCGGCTACGGAGACGGCATTCCCCTTAATCGTTATTGCGAGAGCCATGGGCCCAAGCGAGGTTCCTTGGAGCGCCAGGTCTTGGGCTCGCACAGAGAGCTTTGTGACGGTGTCTTCTCCCTCAGGCTCAATCTCTGCTTTGGCAGATGCCTTGGTCAGGACGAATGGGCCGTAGGTGAACTCTGGCAGCTCGACAGCGAAGCCTGCGCGCAGCCCCTCGTCAGAGAAAGTGAGAGGCGAGGTGCCGCGCAGCGTTGAGCTTGGAGCGCTGCCGAGGATGTTGCTGAGCTGCACCACCGGGTCGCCGTGGTTGATGTCGATCATCAGGTCAGCGTTGAAGGAGTCGAGCGCAACCGGCTCCGCGTGTGGGAAGGCGAGGGTGAGCGGCGCAGAGGGCTTGCCCTGCAGCGAGCCGCTGAAGGTTGGGCTGCCGAGTGTTCCTCCGACGCGCGCCGTGCCATCAACCGCTCCGAGCAGCCAATCCGGCAGCCCGATGTAGTCTGGAGCGAGGTCGAAGCTGGCGTCGCCCGAGCATTGGTCGCCGTGGTCTGTGTCGACGGCCATCTTGATCGATGCGCGCGAGGCGTTGCGCCCGACGGTGAGCGAGTCGCAGAGGGTGCGGGAATCCTCGATCGTGACGCCAGCCGATACCTCGCCGAGCATGAGCTCTTGCGAGACTGTGCGCGTGCCTTCCTCAAACGATCGGTAGCGCAGGTCGCCGATGCGCGGCTTGAGGAGGTACTGTTCGCCCTCTCGGACGAGGTCCATCGAAGTGTTCGCAGCCAGTATCTCGCTGTCGCTAAAGGGCTCGCGCAGCAGGGTGTCCTCGACCTTCAGTGTGTTGAGGATAGCCCGCCAGCGGTCGGCCACCTGCTTCTCGGGCGGGAGCGGCGTGGTGAGCTGGTCGATGAAGCGGAACATGACTGAGTCTGGGCCAATTCCGTCGGCGGTGCCGCGCGACAGCGTGAGGTTTTCGAGGTACAGGCGCTTCTCGCGTATTTCGTCGATGTTGACGTCAGTGGTGATCTCGTCGAACCAGAGGCGAGGCACTCCGTTCTCGACGATGCGGACGTTGGTGGCGCGGCCCTGGCGCTTGAGGAGCGAGAGCGAGAAGGAGTCAAAGACTAGCTTGCAGTCACAGGCGGCTTCGACTTCGTCATCGAGCGCATCCACGATCTCCTGCACGAGGTAGTGCTTGAGGGCTACGACGCCGCACCCGAGCGACAGCCCGAGGAAGAGCCCGATCAGAGCCAGCGTTGTTCCCTTGATGCGCTTCATGTCTCCGAGTCGAAGGGGGATGCTCTCTGCTCCGCAGGGTGAGGAGCCCCTCGCGAGGAGTGCTCACAGCCAAGTAACAAGGAACACAAGGTAAACCGATACCGAGTTCCTGTAAACGCCCAGCCTTTTCAAATGCTTAGGGGTGCTTCGGATGCAGGAATTAGCGTCCCAACAGGAAAAGCGCTGGGAGCTTGGCCAAGGATGGCTCCAGGGTTCTCCACTGAGCTATCGGGAAGGCCCGGATCGACTGCTCCTGAGTGGTTAAGCCTGTTGCGACGCAGAGCATAGTATCCGGCCGGCAAACCGCGAGGATCTCTTGCAGTAGCCGCTGGTTGCGGTACGGAGTCTCCATCACGATCTGGGTCTCGTTGCGGCGCAGCGCATCTGCCTCAAGCGCTCGAAGCTCCGCCCGGCGCGGCTCGTCTTCCACCGGAAGGTAGCCTACGAAGCGCCAGCGCTGACCGCTTAGCCCGGAGCCCATCAGGGCTAGCACCATCGAGCACGGGCCCACCAGCGGCAAAACGCGGATGCCGAGCTGATGAGCCCGGCGGACCACTTCAGAGCCTGGGTCTGCAATAGCGGGGCAGCCGGCTTCAGAGATAACCCCTACGT
>OMIG01000154.1 GCA_900299035.1 Pseudomonadota bacterium | reverse complement strand
TCTTGTGGAACGTGAAGAATGAGATGCCGATCGGCAGGGCAACCTTAGTCCAGTGAGGTGCTGACAAACCCAGGGCGGCTGCTAGCGCAGCGACTTGTGCAGCGCAAAAGTTTGAGTACTTAAAGTACAGCAGGAGGCCGACGTTTAAGACAGTCGATACCACCAGGCACCAGCGCCGTCTGGCGTGCAGGTCCTCTCTGGCCAGGCGGCGAACGAGCAGGTAGTCACACAGGCAAGAGGCAAGGAAAATCACTAAGAAGTTCGGCGCACCCCAGGCGTAGAAGACAAGACTTGCCAGCGCGGTGTAGAGATTTCTAAGCCCGCGCGGAACCAGGAAGTAGCCCGCCAAGAAGAACGGCAAGAAGTAGAACAGGAACAGGGCGGAGCTGAATACCATACGGTGCTGAGGGCGGCAGAGCGGCGCCAAGAGTAGCCCCTGCAGCCGTGAAGTGCAAACGGGGATGGGCCCAGGCGAGGGCTTGGAGTAAGTGATAATGGGATCTTACGCTGATCTTTCGGGGGTATCTAGTTCGGCTCCGGGCAGCACTACCCGATCACTAAGCACAGAGAACAGGGCTAGTGCCCAGAGCGAGAGAGCTGCAGGAAGCTCCGAGGCGAACATTCTACCGAAAGCCATCGTAAGCGTGAGCAGCAAGGTTGAGCCGAGAAAGAAGAGGCTTCCAAGGGTGCTTCCGCGCCAGCGTGCACAGAGCAGCATCAGGAGGGTCGGCAGCATGTAGACTAAGTGGTGGAACCACGAGAAAGGAGCGATCAAAAAGATGCACGGTAGGGTGACTATCATCGCCCGGTCGAGAGAGTTGGGTGTTTGGCGCGTGATAAAAGCCGCGAAGATGCTCAAGATAACCAGCGCTGCAGCAGATAGAGTAGCCAGCATCGCGCCGCGTGCAGGGTTGATTTCGATAGGCGTGGCCCACTCGCCTACAGTGTACAGCCTTGAGAAGAAGCCGTTGATGCTCTGATTGCCGATGGTGGAAGGCGCAAAGAGGCCTTCGGGAGCCTTCGTGTACGAACCGGAAGGGGCTATTTTGAACAACCACTCGTCCCACAGCCCTTGAGGTAGAGTCAGCCAGGACAGTAAGATCAGGACTGCCAAAAACGACATGCAGAAGACAGCCTCTCGGCGCCTCCCGCTAAACCAGAGCATCGGCAGAAGCATCGCTGGGTAGGTCTTAAGCACGACTGCAAGAGTTAAGAATAGTGCTGCGGATAGCGAGTGGCCACTCCGTGACTGAATCCAGAACAGCACGAGGAAAGATAGCACCCACAGGTTTATCTGCCCGTGGTCAACGGTCTGGGCGACGGGGCCGAAGAGCACAAACATCCCCATGCACAGGCAGATGAGCCCAAGGTGACGCCGTGGGTCAAGCCTGCAGAGCTTGAGGGGCATAAGAAATGCAAGCAGCGCAACGAGCGACACGTTAATTGTGAAGACCAGTACCTTGGCTTGGGCAAAAGTGAGCAGAGATAGGGGGTAGAACACGAACAGAGATGGAGGGGGGTATAGGTACGGATAGGTCTTTGACACATCTCCGCTGAGCACGGCAGCTAGCGTCGAATAGCTGTACGGGGAGGCGCCGTCCCTGAAAGCTAGAACGCTTGCGCTGTAAAACGACGGCAGGTCCATGCTGCCGAGCTTTTCGACGTCGTCGAACTGGAGAATAAACCGGAGAAAAAAGACTGCGAAGAGGCAGAAGATCAATGGCCAGGCGTAGGAGCTGGGAGAATCTGCCGCCGGGGACAGTTCAAGCGCCTCGACTTTTGCGGCACGGGCGCTAGATTTCGCGGCGCGTTTTTTCTTTCCCATGACAGAGGCGCTGAGGAGTTACGATGGGTCGATGCTACCTGGCAGCCGGGGGTGGGGCAACTCTGATACATCGAGCGCCGCGCTCGACTGGAAAACGTCGATTCTCGGGCCCAGCGGCTACGTTCGAGCGGTCAATCGGGATGCCGATACAGAGCTGTCCCACATCTCAATCTCAAGCTCCAGAGGACGGCGCTTGGCCGCGCCAAAATCGACGGCAACGCTCCAGCCGTTGTTGCCGCGGCACACCTTCACCTCGCACTTGGGCCACTCTTCCCAGGTCTTGTAGGCCGTTTCACCATCATCGAGCAGCAGCCAGCACGAGGCCTCCGTGTCTGTGAACCCGAGCAGCTTGTACCGGTTCGGGACCCCCTTGCTCAAGCTGCTCGCAGCAGATGAGTCAGCCGCCATGGGAACCAGGGAGCCGTTGCGAAGGAACACAGGCATCGAACCGATGCCAACCTCAAGTCGAGTGTCGCCGCCGGACACAACTCGCTTGCCAGAGAGCCCCGCTGCAGAGGCTGAAGCCTCTAGCCAAGCGCCCCGAGGCAGCCAGACGTGCCGCTGAGTTGCAGCAGGCTCTAGCACTGGCGCAACGAGCAGGGAGGGGCCGCACATGAACTGGTCACCGGTGAGCCGGTCCCGAGCGTCGTCGTGGTCGAGAAACAGGCCGCGTATGAAGGGCTGGCATGACAGAGCTGCACGCACGAATTCCCCGTACAGGTAGGGCATGATGGCGTAACGTAGCTTAATCGCGTCTCGGCAGAGACCGAGGGTCTCCTGGTCAAAAGCCCACGGCTCCTGCCGCCGCGAATCAAGGCAGGAGTGGTTTCGGCAAAACGGAGAGAAAGCGCTCAGCTGTGTCCATCGCACGAGTAGGTCTGGAGAGCTGTCGCCCCAAAAGCCGCCGGTGTCTGCTCCGCAGAATAGGAAGCCGCTCATGTTGAGAGAGATGAGCTGCTGGACATTGAGCGCGAGGTGCTCCCACCACGAATGGTTGTCACCGGTCCAGATAGCAGCGTACCGATGCATGCCAGTGTAGCTGCTGCGAGACAGCAGGAAGTGCCGCTTGTTCGGCGCCGTCTCGGCGAGGGAGTCTGCCGTGGCCTTCGTCATGAGCGTGCCGTAGAGGTTATGGACGGCTTTGTTCGGGCGAGGCTCGCCCTCGACTTCGTGCAAGAATTGCTCGCAGTAGCTCCTTCGGTTGCCGAGCCCGGGCCGGCTTATCATGCTGCTGAGCTCGTCGAGGTGCTCGTCGCTTTGTGAGTACGAATCAATTTTTTGGGCAAATTCTCCCAGGGACTCGGGCGTGTAGAAGATCGCCGGCTCGTTCATGTCATTCCAGAAGCCGGATATGCCCATCGACTGCAGTTTTCGGTACTGCGCTCCCCACCAGTGCCGCACGTCTGCGCGAAAAAAGTCGGGGAATACCGACCTGCCGGGCCACACAGCACCCTCGAAGAGCTCTTTGCCATCAGCTTTCGTGCAGAAAAATCCTTTTGCCTTGCCCTCGTCGTAGAGCGGAAAACCTTTCTCTGCCTTCACGCCAGGGTCGAGGATCGAAACTAGTCGAATGCCTCGCTCGAAAAGATCCGCCGAGAGCTTCTCAAGGTTTGGAAAACGGCTCTCGTCAACAGTGAATACCCTGTACCCATCCATGTAGTGGATGTCGAGGTGAATGACGTCAAGCGGAATGTCGTTTGCCAAGGCCGATTCCGCTACCTCCCGCACAGCGGCTTCGTTTTCGTAGCTCCACCGGCTCTGGTGAAAGCCGAACGCCCAGCGAGGAGGAATGTACGGAGTGCCGGTCAGCAGCAGGTAGCGGTGAATAATCTCCGTTGGCGAGGAGCCCTCAATGATTGCAAGCCGCCAGCCGGGCTCGGACACGCGGATAGAGAGTGTGTCACGACGGGTGCAGCCGGCATCGATGGTGACTTCACTGGGAGAGTCGACGAATAGCCCTACGGGCTTCTCCCGTAGGATCAGGTGAAACGAGTGCGCGCCGTACATTGAGCGCACGGCTGGCGTGTGAACGCTGTTGTCTGTCGAGAAGAGACAGAACGTGTTTCCCCGGCAGTTGAGCGGGCCGACGTGGAGGCCCAGCCCGGCGATCTTGTCAGCTTTGCCGAGTGCCACGCTGACCTCAGCCGTGCCATCGCTCGCCGATTCGGTCACTCGGCACCAAGCCGGGGGCGTGCCAGGGGTCCAGCTCCACGCGAATGGCGATGACGCAAAAGCTCCGGTGTCGATTGGTGAACCGAAGGAAAATACGGAAACGAGCGGGATAGGGGTGGCGAGGTTTGGCATAGGTGATCCTCAGAAGTTTATCTATGGCTACCCCTCGGTAGCCTCGTAAGCAAGGCTGAAGGGACCCTATTCTGATTCCTGGGTAGCGTTCTTCGCGCCGGCTTGACCAACTCGGCGAGACGGCTCCACTATGGTTTCTATGGCAGCCAAAAAAAAATCACCAAAATCCAAGTACTCACCCTCCCAGCGCAGCGCGGTCGAGAGAGCCCTCTTGCGGCTCACATCCCTTCCAACAGCCTCAGGAGTCGAGCACCGGGTGGTCGACTTTGTGGAAAATTGGGCAGCTGCCCGAAAAAACCGTGTTGCAGTTCAGCGCGACAGGTTCGGTAATCTTCTCGTGCGCCAGCGCCGGGCGAAGCCGAGAGGGCGCAAGCCGATCTTTGTGACGGCCCATATGGACCACCCGGCTTTCGTGGTCACTAGCACGAAAGCGGAAGGTACCCGAGCCCTGGTGAGTCTTGAGTTCCGTGGATGGGTTGCTCCACCGTACTTTCGTGGAGCGCGGCTTGAGATTTTTGACCGTGCGGCAAGAAAAGCCTACGAGGCTGTTATTGAGTCGGTTGACTCTCGGGTCGACTTTCCCAGAAAGCCGTTTGTGACTGTGACCGCTCGACTTGCGCAGCCGTCAGCGCTTCGTCGTATTACTGCGGGATCCATCGCGCGCTGGAAGCTTCCGAAGGCAGAAGTAAAGAGGGACATTCTGCACAGTCATGCCTGTGATGACGTGGCTGGAGTGGCGGTGGCACTCCTAGCTTTTGAGAGGATCGTGAGAATCTCTGGCCTCGGGCACGTTTCGCTGCTCCTTACTCGCAGCGAAGAGATCGGATTCGTAGGCGCGATCGGCGCTGCGAAGAGCGGGATCATCCCGAAGAGTGCTCGGCTAATCTGCCTAGAGACCCCGCGTAGCTTCCCGTATGATTCGCCTGTAGGCGGCGGCCCGATCGTTCGTGTAGGGGACAAGACGAGCGTGTTCTCGCCGGGACTCACAAATCAGATCAGCGCAATCGCTGCTGATTGTGCCCGCAGGGATCCAACGTTTAAGTACCAGCGCAAGCTGATGGCGGGAGGCACGTGCGAAGCAACCACATTTGCGGCCTACGGATTCCCGTCAGCCTGCCTGTGCATGCCGCTGGGCAACTACCACAACATGCAGGACATCGATGGTGTGTTAGCGGGAAGAGTTCCAGCCCGCATAGGCAGGGAGTTCATATCGATCGACGACGCGCTCGGCCTCATTGATCTCCTGGAGCTTGTCGCACGGAGGCTTGACGCCCGCGAAGTGTCAGGAGGGCATCGGCCATACATGGAGAGGCTCTGGAAGCGGCTGCGCAGGGTAGTCACCTAAAGAGCGGCTGTAGTCGCGGTATCCGGGTGGCGTGGGCAGCTGTTGGATGTATTATGTGGAACGACACAATTGAGAGCGAGCATGCAGCCTGAACAGCACTCTGGACTAGGAATCACGTCATTTATTCTGGGCATGTTGAGCGCCTGCCTCATGGTTGCCTGTTTCCTCGTGGCCGGTGTTTTAGAGTCACAGCCAGGCGGCATACAAGACCAAGCTGCGACGCTGGTGGGCAGCGGAATGATCTTTGTGTTTTTTCTCTGCTTCGTTGCCGCGGCGCTGGGGGTGGCTGGGCTGTTTCAGGACAATCGAAAGAGAGTATTTGCCGGGTTGGGGCTGGCTCTCTCTGTGGTTACTGTGGCCGGTTCCTTTGCGCTGCTTGTTTTAGGCGCGTTGCTCGGTTAGGGGAGCCAGAGTATCTCCAGTAGCCGCGCCAGCCACGGCCGCTTACTTCACAGCAAGCGCATTCGCCGCCCGCAGCCGCGAGCTCAGTTCCCGTGCAAGCTCACGCAGTATTCGCACGCCATTCTCGGGTGACTTGAGGATGAAACTCTGCAGGAAGGAAGCGCTGACCTTGAGCAGGGTTCCGTCTGAAATGCAGCGCACAGTGGCAGAGCGGGGCTCATGGCTAAGCCAAGACATCTCCCCGAAGTGGCTGCCTTTCGCAAGGTGGGCGACGCTGTTGCCGTCGACGACTA
>OMIG01000153.1 GCA_900299035.1 Pseudomonadota bacterium | reverse complement strand
CCCCCCCCCGGGGGGGGCAGCCCAGACCCCCAAGCTCCTAAGGGTAATCGGCCCCCCGATGCCATACCTTGAGTGTAGACTCCCTCACGCCGCAAAATAAGAATATAAGGGCCCTTAAGGGCTTGTTAGCGATTGCCATTTAGCAGGGCCGGATTAAGAGACGACTCAAACAATGAGCGGGCAGGATAAGCTCCTGCCTAACAAATGCCCCAGAGTAGTCTACCCCCAGAGAAATTTAAGCTCGCGGCATTTAGGCCCTATAGCAGCTGTCTCTGATTATTTATAAATGCCGAAATCTCGCCGACGCTGCGAAGCTCCCCCTTGGCTATCGCCGCACTGACCGCCCGCCCAAGCAGCTCTCGCTGTTTGTGAGTCATGCCCGGTGACAATCCACTCTCCAGGCGACGCGCAGCATATGCACGCAAGACAAAACGCTCTGCATCTCCAGCTGTCTTCAAAACCCCGGAATCGCGCCTAGCTTCAACAGACCGCAGAATGGGCCCGAAATCGACATCGGCCTCTGAGAACCCCATTCTCTCCAGGTCGCTGCCTTTCAAGAGCCGCGATCTTGGATCTGCCAGAAAATCAAGCCGGCACACAGACTCCTCTACGCGCTCAAAGATAGCCACGCTCGTTGGAATGTTAAGGTGTCCGCCCCGACCAAGCCTGTCGGCTCTGCATACAATGACGAAAGATGAGAATTGCGCTGGACTGACGTCACGAACTAGCTTACGCACCTCGTTGTCAAACCGATCACCCGGCTGCAACTTCGAGGAGTCCAATTGGAGTGGGCGCATGTGATGGCGCACCATTCTCAGAATCTCGGTTCGAGCGGTGGAGTTTATGGAGAGCTTCTTGAGCGCCTGCGCAGCAAGCTGAGCGCTTCCGTGCTCGTGGCCATGCGCTATGATCTTCAGCGTGCCGTCTGATTCAACCCGCTTGGTATGCGTCAACTTTCCGACGTCATGAAGCAATGCAGCAAGTAGAATTTTGAACCTCTCCACGGAGGGTTGCTCACGGCTCAGCAGTGCCGCCGCGTCTACCACGAGCAGCGTGTGCTCCAAGGCATCTCCTTCGGGGTGATGGCGACTATCCTGCGGAACATCCCGCAATCCCGCCACGGCCGGGAATAAGGACTTCAGCACACCGAGGGATTCAGCAAACCTCAGCGCCTTCGCCGGTTCCCTGCAGTCACATAGGAGCTTACGAACCTCTTTCGTCAGAAATGGGGCAGCGAGTTTGCTGAGCGAATTGCGGCCTACGGACTCCCGTAACAAGACCTCGGAGTCTGGATCTAAAGTTAAGCTGTATTCAGCAAGAAATCGACATGCACGAAGCGGAGCGCCGCTATCGATGATGAACTCCGGCAGATTGCGAACCAGCCGAAGAACGCCTCGAGAAAGATCCTCTAGGCCGCCTTCAGGATCGATGTATTGCTCGCGTAGTGGGTCGAAGTAGATCGCATTGCAAGAAAAGTCTCGACGTTTCGCTGCTTCAGCGACAGACATTTCAGGCGCCGGGGCATAGGAGTCGTTTTCAGAGCCGTGCGCAGCCGTACTGCGAATCGGGGTCGTTATATCGAGGTAAAGCCCTCCCTCGACGAGCACCTTAATAGGCGCAGTTGGATTGTCCGAAGGGGCGATGACCCTGTTTGGAAAGCTCCCTTGAAGAAGCCCTAGTAGGCGTTCCTTCGGCACGCCAAACACCTGAACGTCGATGTCAGCAGCCGCCTTGCCAAGCACCCGATCTCGCACCCAACCGCCGGAGAGATACGCGCACGGGGCGGTTTCCGCGTACAGGGCAGGCTCTCGTGCCACCAAATGAGCGATTTCGCGCGCCGTCACATACAGCCCCCCAAGAAGGTCCTTTGGGACCGGTTTCGAGAGGCTTGTTGACTGCGCGCTACCCGGAGCGGAGGCTGAATCAAACTGGTTAGAGAGCATAGACGAGGGCATCCGATTCGTAGTTCCTACCCCCCTTATCGACTTAGCTCCAGGTTTTGCTTCTGGGAGGGGCAAATAATGGCGGAGCAGGCACCTAACGTAAAAAGATCAAATAGCGGGAGAGGGCATATGCCTTACAGCACAGGCCCTCGATTAACATCAAAAGCTAGGCCCTATCAGGGGGTTACGCTGCAAGCGCCAGGAATATTGGACCTTATGCGATGGCCGCCTGTTAGCCGTTCATATCCTTCTTCAAGTGAGAGGTAACCAGTATGGATAGAAACCAAAAGAAGCTTCACTCAGATGAGCCGCGCGGCGACGGGGCTCCGTCCTCCGCGGAGTCGAGCCAGACACCTGCGGAATCGGTCGATCCAACTGCGGAGATGACTTTTCCTTCGGTCGAGGAACTGGACGGATACCGAGAGCGGGCCGCACGAGAGGGTGGTCCATTTTTAGGTTCCCTTCTTAAAGTTCTTCCTGAGAGCAGCGAGGCTGACGCCATGCGCGATATGGTCAGCATGAAGAAGCTCCAGCTCGAGCTCGGTTTTGTTGCGTGGGACTGGCGTCCCGACTTTAAGCAGTATGCGCTCGATCTGCTTCCTGAAAATGCTGCTGAATTGAGGGGCTGGCAGAAACAGGTTTACGAATTGATTAGCCAGCTACCGGACGAGAAGGAATATGGCGACTTTTGGTCGAGCTGATATACGGAGCCTGAGCAGCACCTCGGCACCGGCTCCACTTTGAGCTACGTATTAGACTCATCGCGAGACGCCGCCGAACGGCGCATCATGGGTCCTGGCATTTCGCATGAAGGATGCAAGCTCGTTGCATGCTATCCACCCGATAATGTGTGTTAAGCCCCCCCTCGCGTAACCAAAGAGGGGGGCGCGGTCACTCGCCAGCTTCGCATAACTGATAGTCAGCGACATTTCAGGCACCTATCCCCCGAATAATCGGCTACGATTGATTTCTCTTTCCCGTAAGGTCACTTTCCTTAAAGTGCCCTCTGAATTATTCCGATACCCCATTCATGAGGATTGGTAATGTACTTTTGAGCGGGGCCTTGCTCCTAGCCCCTCTTACGGCTGGAGCCAGCCCTAAACCTCCAATGGTAGAGAGTCGCGACTTCACGCTTGTTCGTGCACCGGCGGGGAAAAAAGACCGCTGCAGCCCAATCTTTTTCTGCCGGACGGGAGGCCCTGAAACTTCGAAAGGTTCGCGGCATAGAGAGAAGCGCGCCAAACACTTTACAAAGGAGAGACAAGTAAAGTGGTGCTACAGGTATGCTGCGGCCATCCTCGGGAAAAAGAATGTAAAGAGGCAGCTTGTTCTAGTCCAAATCGAACCGGAGGTTAATCTAACTCGTCTCAAGCAGCTTGCCTTAACGATTGCAGGAGAGTCCAAATGCCGAGGTTCTTGGCCAATCAACAAAATCAAACTTACCCATTCCGCTTCCACCAAGGCATCCGCAAAGAGTGAAGACGAAACGTCGGCAGCCAGTGCGCTATCCGCGCCCTTGCTTGCGAGGGTCGAAGCGCAGACTGACCCAGAAGAGCAGCGGGGAGTCGTCTTGCTGCAGCCGGGAGACGAGTACACAAATCCGGAGGTTGCTGCGGCGACCGGCCCCCCGTATGCCAACCGGGCGGGAGATTACGTCGCCAAAATCGAGGATATTCCTTCAGAGGAGGATTGCGCATGCTCCTCTTCCGACCAAGACCAAGAGGATACTATCGAGTAGTGGATTAGATCCTGGGCGCCGCTACAAGGTCAGCTCAACAAAAGCTCTCCGCCCGTCGTCAAGGAGGCGCTCAAGCGGATTCCCTAATCAGCTCGTAGCCCCACCGAAACGCCCCAAAGCTCCAGCAAAGCGCGGTAAAACTCGCGTGTCCCTCTGTAGCCAAGCTACACACCCCTTAGAGAAAGTCCGCGTCGCTTCCCTCTGTCCGGAAGCTGGATCAGCCCGCCGCCGCCAACAACCGCATCGATGAATCCCGCAGCCAGGGATGAGAGAAGAAGAAAGCACAGCTCCACCCTGCAACCTTACTCATGGATGGCGCTAAGGTG
>OMIG01000152.1 GCA_900299035.1 Pseudomonadota bacterium | reverse complement strand
GCTACCACATCCGCGAAGCCGGCGCGACAGCGGTGCAGGAGCTCGCCTTCACCATCGCCGACGGCCTGGGCTACGTCGACCACTGCCTCGGCCGCGGCATGAAGGTTGATGATTTTGCGCCTCGCCTGAGCTTCTTCTTCGACGTGCACAACGACTTCTTCGAGGAGATCGCGAAGTTTCGTGCCGCGCGCCGGCTCTGGGCGCGCCTGATGCGCGAGCGCTACGGCGCCAAAACCGATGCCGCCTGCAAGCTCCGCACCCATGCGCAGACAGCCGGGGTGAGCCTCACTGCCCAGCAGCCGATGAACAACGTGGCTCGCGTTGCGATGCAGGCGTTGGCAGCGGTGCTGGGCGGAGTGCAGTCGCTCCACACCAACTCGATGGACGAAACGCTGTCGCTGCCGACTGAGGACGCCGTGCGCGTTGCGCTTCGCACACAGCAGATCATCGCTGACGAGAGTGGCGTCACCAACGTGATCGACCCACTCGGAGGGTCGTACTACGTCGAGCGGCTCACCAACGAGATCGAGCAAGAGGCGATGAAGTACATCCAGCAGATCGACGCGCTGGGCGGCATGCTCCACGCCGTTGAAGCAGGGTTCCCTCAGAAGGAGATCGCCGAGGCCGCCTACCGCTTCCAGCTCGACCTCGACGCAGGCAACCAGGCCATCGTGGGCGTCAACCGCTACACTGAGGGCGGGGAGCAGGAGATCCCGATCCTCAAGATCGAGCACGAAGTTGAGACCCAGCAGATTGAGCGGGTCAAGGCGTTCAAGGCGCGCCGCAATGCGGCCGCGCACACAAAAGGGCTGGCTGAAGTTGAGAGAGCCTGCCGAGAGGGCCGAAACGTGGTGCCCGTGCTGATCGACGCCGTTGAGGCTGGAGTCACGCTCGGAGAGGTATCGGACATTTACCGAAACGTTTTCGGGGTGTATACAGATCCGGGGATGGTATGACAGCAGCACAAGGAACACCGCGCCCGGTAAGGATTCTAATCGCCAAGGCGGGCCTAGACGGGCACGACCGGGGAGCGAAGGTGATCGCCCGCGCGCTGCGCGATGCTGGCATGGAGGTCATCTACACCGGGCTTCACCAGACCGTTGAGAATATCGTGCGTGCGGCGATCCAAGAGGACGTCGACTGCATCGGCTTAAGCATCCTCTCAGGCGCCCACATGACCCTCTTCCCGGAGCTCTTGAGCCAGCTCAAGAAAGAGAATGCGTCCGACATCGTTGTGTTCGGCGGCGGCATCATCCCTAAAGAAGACATCGAGGCGCTCAAAGCCCAGGGGGTCAAGCAGGTCTTCATCCCAGGCACCCACACGCAAGACGTGATACAATGGATTAAGGCAAACGTGCCCGTGAGTGAGTAGCCGCTTCCCTGGCTGCCGCGAGCACCATTCGACTCACACAGATGAGCAAAGCATTCACCAAAGACGGCGACGAGAACGCGAGCGACGTTGAGCCAGAGGTCGAGGCTTCGGTTCCTGGCGGCAAGAACTACATCACTCCGGCAGGAGCCGAGAAGCTGCGCCAAGAGCTAAAGAAGCTGCGCTACGAGGAGCGCCCGGAGGTCACTAAAGTCGTCTCCTGGGCGGCCGGCAACGGCGACCGTTCAGAGAACGGAGACTACCTCTACGGCAAGAAGCGCCTGCGAGAGATCGACCGCCGCATGCGCTTCCTGTCAAAGCGCCTTGAGGCCGCTGAGATCGTTGATCCGCTCCAGGTGAAGGTGGCTCACGTTCAGTTCGGCGCGACCGTATCGCTGCTCTACGAAGACGGAAGCGAGCGCACCTACTCAATCGTCGGCATTGATGAGGTCGATGTTTCGCGCGGCCGGATAAGCTGGCAGTCTCCGCTGGCTCGCGCGCTCCTCAAGGCGCAAGAAGGTGACGTTGTGACCTTCCACTCTCCCAAAGGCCCCCAAGAGGTCGAAGTCACCGCAGTTCTGTACGTGGCGATCGACTAAAGACGCGCCCGCTAGGCGTTGCTCCTAGCATCTCCCTATGTGTCGGCTCATTGCAGCGCAGAGTGCACAGCGTATCCTCTCGCCGTTGCAGGTTCTCACCGTATGTCACACCAGCCTCACATTGAGCCATCGCCGCGCCGCGCCCCAACTGACCCGACACTGTTGCAGCGTCCACTAACAGATGAGCTCGTTAAGCGCCTATCTGCGCCCCGAACTCCAGCGGCGATGCGCATCGAAGCAGCGATGCAGACGCTGAACCCAGGGGAGCCTGTCTTCGTTGACACGAGCGGCATGCTGCACAAGAGCCGCGCGCCGTTCTATGAAATTGAGGGCCCAAAGCCGCTCGCCTCAGTCTGGCGAACGTCTGGAGGGCGAGAGCTGATCGTGTACCCGGGTCTCATGCCGGCCAACGACATCTACTGCCGCTGGTACCCAGCCGAGGGCCGCGAGCCCGAGCTGCATGGCCCGCTGCAAGGGCCCTTCATAGCGCGATCAGGAGATGTGCTCTACCTCAGCAAACACTGTGCGGTTCAGGTGCCCTCCCGCGCAGAGCCCACTCCGATGTCACCATCTGAGACTCTGGCCTTCATGCTCGCTGTTGCCCAGCCAGGCGAGAGTGTGCCCCTCGGAAGAGGGATCGTGCCGAGCTGTGACGGCGCAGTGGGGCGAATCCATTGCACCGCAACGGTCTTGAGCAAAGACCAGCGCAGTGACGGTTCGTTCTACCTCCGCTTGAGCGCTTTTCCCGGCATTCCCAGCGGCACAGAGATCTCCCAGCGCATGGTTGACGGCAGCCTTGAGCCGATAACAGGCCAGGCGCCGGTGCTCCCTGGCACCCGCCTCTGGTTTGGCGACTCGATCGGCGAGGTAATCTCTTCTTAGTCCCCCAAGCTTCAAACAAGCCCTTTTCCCAACGGCTGGCTTCACGCAGAGGCCACGCCAGCTAGCTTTGGTCAGCACGGGGTTCTTGCCCGACCAGATCCTTTTGGCTACTGTCGGCGCAGAAGTAGCCAGGTATTTGAGAGATTAACGCCTACGTCCTACACTCCCATGTCGAACCCACTCCTCGCCACCAAGTCGATCGAAGTGATAAAGGCCGAAGCTGAGTCAGGGGAGGGGGACGCGCACCATACTCTCAAGCGCTCGCTCACTGGGATAAACATCATCTCTCTTGGGATCGGGGCGATCATCGGGGCAGGGATCTTCTCGCTCACCGGCATGGCTGCTGGCCACCATGCCGGTCCAGCAGTCACCATCTCGTTTATCATCGCCGGCCTCGGCTGCGTCTTCGCTGCGCTCTGCTACGCTGAGTTCGCTGCAATGATTCCTGTCGCCGGGAGCGCCTACACCTACGCCTACGCCACCTTGGGCGAGCTGGTCGCCTGGATCATCGGCTGGGACCTGGTGCTTGAGTACGCCGTGGCGGCCTCGACCGTCGCGATAAGCTGGGCGGGGTACCTCAACAAGCTCATAGCGCTGCTGGGCGGCCAAGAGCTCGCCGATTCCCTGCGCCCCTGGATGCTGTCGCCGTTTGCGCAGGCGACCCTTGCCGACGGCACAGTGGTGAGCGGTATACTGAACGTGCCTGCCGCTTTCATTATCGTCTTTGCATCGCTGCTCCTCATCAAGGGCACTCGCGAGTCAGCCGTGATCAATAACCTCATCGTGTGCCTCAAGGTCAGCATCGTGCTCCTGTTCATCGTGCTGGGCTGGGGCTACATGACCGCAGAGAACCACGTCCCCTACATTCCCGAGAACACCGGCAGCTTCGGTGAGTTCGGCTGGAGCGGCGTGCTGCGCGGCGCAGCGATCATCTTCTTCGCCTACATCGGGTTCGATGCGGTCTCAACGGCTGCCCAGGACGCCAAGAACCCCAAGCGTGACATGCCGCTGGGCATCCTCGGCTCGCTCGCGATCTGCACGGTGCTCTACATCCTCTTCGCGCACGTCCTAACCGGCTTGGCTAAGTACTCCGAGTTCCGCGGGGCTGATGGCCTAGCGCCCGTTGCGATTGCGCTCTCGCACACCCCATACAAGGGGCTCATGACAGCGGTGATCGTTGCCATTCTAGCCGGCTACACCTCAGTAATCCTGGTGCTGCTGCTTGGACAATCGCGAGTCTTCTTCTCGATGGCCAAAGACGGGCTCGTTCCGGCCGCTTTCGCGCAGGTGCACCCAGTTCGTGGCACCCTGGTCAGGAGTAACCTGCTCTTCATGGCGTTCACCGGGCTCTTTGCGGCGATAGTCCCCGGCAACATCGTGGGAGAGATGACGAGCATCGGCACGCTCTTTGCCTTCATCCTGGTGTGCATCGGCATCATCGTGCTGCGCATCAAGAACCCAAACTTCCCCCGCCCGTTCCGCACCCCGCTCGTCCCGCTCGTGCCGATTCTCGGCATCCTCTTCTGTGGAGTGATGATGTTCTCGCTCGGAGAAGACAACTGGCTGCGGCTCGTGATCTGGCTCGCCATTGGCCTGGTCATTTACTACGCCTACGGGGCGAAGCACAGCAAGCTGCGGAAAGGGGCTC
>OMIG01000151.1 GCA_900299035.1 Pseudomonadota bacterium | reverse complement strand
TCTGGTGACTCTACCTGAGAGGTCACACCCGTTCCCATACCGAACACGGTAGTTAAGCTCTCAAAGGCCGATGATACTGGGATCTCCCGGGAAAGTAGGTCGTTGCCAGATTTATGCCCCGCAAGGCGAAAGCTTTGCGGGGCTTTTTTTTTGGTTGCAGCCCGCCCGCCTTTGCGCTGCGCGGCTATGGCGGGCTTTGCCCCTCTTAGTGCGAGCGGAGGCCTGCCCGCCTTCGGCGAATGCAGGCCTAGGTGTTGGCGTACCTGTTCATGGCCTGGGCGATGATCTTTGCAGTTCCGCGCACTAGTGTGTCGGGGTCTCCTAGGAAACGGTCGAGGCCGGTCTCTTGTTCGGTTGTGGGGCGAGTTGCGAGAGCATACAGGAGCGCATCGCGCAGGTTGCCTCTCATGTGTGCGGGTACCTCCGCGACTTTCTGGCGCAGCAGCTCTTCTCCGGTGAGGCCCTGGTTGGGAGGGGAGGCATTCACCTCGCGTATCGGGGTGGCTCCAGGGGCTGAGGTAACGGCGCAGGCGAGGTCCGCCAGCCTGCTTAAAGGGTACTGCTCGCCAAGGGCGTTAATTTTCGCCTGCACCTCGGGCGGCAGCTCAGAGGTGCACGTCTTGTACTCGGCCGCACGTGCGTCGGTGGCATTTTCCGGAAATACCTGCTGCTCGTACGGCGTTCGTTTCACCAGCTCGTACACGATGCGCCCAGTGACGGCCGCCAGTGGCGCCCTTGAGGGGAACTCCATGCCATGGCGCAAGAAGTAGCACATGTGACCGAGCATGTTCTTGTCATCGCCGCCGTAGGACCTGTCGCTGTTGACGGTAGCGGGGTCGCTAGGAAAGAGCGCGAGCCCCTTCAAGGCGACGTCACACGCAAGCATGCGCAGTAGCCCCTCATGGCCATAAATCTGGGCGCGGTCCGACCACGTCGTGTACTGCGTCAAGGGGTGCTTCGGATAATCCCCCTGTGTGTGGGCAAGTGTAGCAAAAGCGATATGGTTCTTGAGCTCAACCGGCATTGTGCTCAGCGAGCTGTGCTGCAGTAGCCTCTGTGTCTCTGCGAAGCTCATGGTGCTGTGCTCTCGGGCAACCGCGCTTTCAAGCTCCTTGTCCGCACGGCCAAGGGCAGGATCGAGGAGCCGGCCAAAGTCGTGCAGCATCGATGAGATGAGGAAGAGCCGCCGCGCGCCTGTGATCGGCTCTCCGGTAGCGATGCCTTCAACGAGCTTAAGCCCAGCGAGCGGGTCTTGGATCAGGATATGCCGCGCGTCGTGGCCAGGATGCCCACGCATATCAAACCGCTCTATCTTGCTCGCAAGAGACGCCATGAAGTCCCCTAACCGAGACTGACTCTCAGGAAGCCGGTACCAATTGTCGAACTGCTGTAGAGCGTCGTCAGGGATCTCAGCTTTGCTCTTCTCTACGGGAGAGCTTGCGGGCGCCAGGCCAGTCTCACGAGTAAAGGTAAGAGCAAGATCCTTAGCCTCCTCAAGGAACCGCCTGACCTTCTCCGGGTTGAGGCTCTTGGGAGCTTGGGTCGTTTGACCCCGATCGAGGGATGGATGCCGCGGAGGCTCGCAGGTAAAGAGCCCCTCGTTGTCGCGTGTTGTGGCGCGGTTGTTATGCTGAGCGCCGTTACTTGACAGAGACATCGCTTCTTCCTTTAGTGGGCAGGGCTCGGGCTACCGGACCCTGCGGCTCCATGTGTTATAGGCGCCTTCCGTCCCGATGTAGCAGACATTTCATCCCTGCCGATGGGTTCAAACGAGTTCGTGCATACGTGATTCAGCTTAACCCATTGTGCTGCATAGATTATTCGCGCCTAAGCATGATCGGTCACAAAGAACACAAGGGCCGTTCCCAAAAGTATCTTCTGCTGCGGTCAATGATATGCGGGCAAGGACTTCGTCAAACCTTGAAAAGTTAATGGTACGGGGTTACTTTTTTGCCGCCTGAGGGGAGAGCTGGAAAGTAACCACGTACCAGACCGCTAAGCCTCTATGAGCACCCCAAACTCCCAACACGATTCCATCGATCTGATCAAGCTGCAGGAACGGGTCTCAGTCCTTGAGAGCGAGCTTGCTGCCATACGTAGTCGCAATCATCGAGTGGAGTCGAACAAGGCATGGGAGACAAGCCGACTTCGGCTCTTATCCATCACGGGCATTACCTATGTGACCATGCTCTTGGTGTTCCTGGTGCTTGGCTCTAGTCGCCCGTTTTTGGACGCGCTGGTGCCCACCACGGGATTTTTTCTTTCCACTTTGTCGCTATCGTTTGTCCGAGCTCGTGTGCGGAAACATGGCCCTTAATGATTCTAGAATCCTATCCTCCTTTTAGGCGGTACCTGCGTCGCATCGCTCATGAGCTGCCGGATTGCGTCGAATACGACTTTGAATTGCGAATCATACCGCTGCTCAAGATGACTTAATCGAATGGCTAACTCTGCATTTGAGGCGACAAGTTGCCGAAGTTTGACAAACGCCCTGATGACTTCGATATTGATCTCCACTGCACGCTCGCTCCTGAGTACGCTCGAGAGCATCGCAACGCCATGTTCCGTGAAGGCGTACGGTGCAGAGCGTCGTCCTCCTCTCCCTTTTGAGGTCACAATTTGTGACCTCAAAGCAGTAAACTCCTGAACCGACAGCTGAAACATAAAGTCGGGCGGAAATCGGTTGCGGTTTCGTTGGACAGCTTGGACGAGAGCCTTAGTCTCAACTTGATAGAGAGTCGCTAGGTCCTTATCCAGCATAACGCGCTCCTCTCGGATGATGTAAATGAATGATTCAATTCGATTAGGCACGGCAGCTTCTCCAAATAGTGGAGATATCGGAGGATATGCCGAAATGTTTCGTGATCGGACATAGCTGCTACAGGGCGACTTCTCTACAACCGCACCGGCTACGAGTAAAAGTTAATGGTACAGGGTTACTTTTTTGCCCCCTGAAGAGAGAGCTGGAAAGTAACCCCGTACCAGACCACTTCTCTACATGCCGAACAGATCCTCGAGGTAGCATTCTTCAGTATCGCCCCCGAGGAAGAGCGGGACTCCAGCGCCCGCGAGGAGCGCCACCAGACAGAGGCCGATGAACATCAGATTGCTTG
>OMIG01000150.1 GCA_900299035.1 Pseudomonadota bacterium | reverse complement strand
TGGGCAGGGCGAAAAGGCGCGAAAAAGGGGACAGACACATTTATCCATGCGGCTTTGCCGCGGATAAATGTGTCTGTCCCCTTTTTCGCGCCTTTTCGCCCTGCCCAACCCTTGATCCCGCTACCCCAGCCCCCTATAGTCTCGGGAAGTTTAAGGAGTTACCGATGAATATCAGCCATATCGAAGAGCTTCTCGGCTCTGAAGCAAAGTCGCTGCTTGGTCACACGTGCAAGGGCATCCCTGCATCATCTCTCACCCTTCCAGGGCCAGATTTCGTAGAGCGGGTTTGGACGAGCTCCGACCGTTCGATCAACGTGATCCGCTCGATCCAGGCGATGTATGACAACGGCCGCCTGAAGGGAACCGGGTACCTCTCGATCCTTCCCGTGGACCAGGGAATCGAGCACTCAGCCGGAGCTTCGTTCGCTAAGAACCCGATCTACTTCGATCCTGAGAACATCGTGAAGCTCGCTATCGAAGGCGGCTGCAATGCGGTTGCGACAACCTTCGGCGGGCTCGGGCTTGTTGCGCGTAAGTACGCGCACCGCATCCCGCTCATCATGAAGATCAACCACAACGAGCTGCTCTCGTACCCGAATCGCTCGGACCAGGTGATGTTTGCCCAGGTGCGAGACGCTTGGAACCAAGGTTGTGCGGCGATTGGCGCTACGATCTACTTCGGGTCGGCTGAGTCCACCCGCCAGATCGTTGAGGTCTCGAAGGCGTTCGCCGAGGCACACTCACTCGGAATGGCAACCATCCTCTGGTGCTACCTTCGCAACTCGGCCTTCAAGGTAAACGGCGTCAATCACGAGACAGCCGCAGACCTGACCGGCCAGGGCAACCACCTCGGCTCAACTATCGAGGCTGACATCGTCAAGCAGAAGCTCCCGGAGAACAACGGCGGCTTTAAGGCGCTCAACAGCGGCTCTTCGTCGTACGGAAAGCTCGACGAGCGCATGTACACAGAGCTGTGCAGCGACCACATTATCGACATGGCTCGCTACCAGGTCGCAAACTGCTACATGGGCCGAATTGGCTTGATTAACTCGGGCGGAGGATCCGGCAAGGATGACCTGCGCGAGGCTGTGAAGACAGCGGTCATCAACAAGCGCGCCGGCGGCATGGGGCTCATCTCCGGCCGCAAGGCGTTCCAGAAGCCGATGAAAGAGGGTGTGCAGATCCTCCAGGCAATCCAAGACGTGTACCTCTGCAAAGAGGTCACTGTCGCCTAACTGTATCGTAGCAACGGGGGCCGCATGCGCGATCGCCACGTAGTGGTCCTCTCAGGTGCGGGCATTAGCGCGGAGAGTGGGCTTGCGACTTTTCGCGGAGCCGGGGGCCTGTGGGAGGGTGTCCCTGTGGCGCAGGTTGCGACTCCCGAGGGTTGGCGAAGGGATGTCGGCCAAGTGCTCCGATTCTACAACGAGCGCCGCAAAGCGGTCCGGGCAGCGCAGCCAAATGCTGCGCACGCTGCTCTCAAAGATCTTGAGGCGGTCTTTCGCGTCACGGTCATCACGCAGAACATCGACGACCTTCACGAGCGGGCGGGCAGCTCGCGCGTCATTCACCTGCACGGCGAAATTCTTAAGGCTCGCAGCAGCCGCGACGACACGATGATCACTGAATGCCTTGGCGACATCGAGCCTGGTGATAGGGCGGCCGACGGCTCTCAGCTTAGGCCCCACGTAGTTTGGTTCGGCGAGGCTGTGCCGATGATGGACAGGGCCATCGAGGCAGCGAAGACAGCGGATTTCTTCCTCGTGGTGGGAACCTCCCTAGAAGTCTACCCGGCCGCGAGCTTGATAGACTACGTTCCGCAGGAAGCGCCAAAATTTCTGGTTGACCCGATGCCCTCCGGCCTTGCTGACGAGAGCTTCCACGTGGTGCAGGCATCAGCGAGCGAGGGGGTGCCTCGTGTCGCATCTCAGCTTCGCGCGATGATGGCCTAGCCCTCGAGAACGATCGACCCAGCACCGAGCAGCTCTGAGAGCAGCTTCTTTGCCTTCGCATCAGCCAGGAGGGGCACAATTCTGTCTGTGCCTACCACCACGTGGTCAGCGAGGAGCTGCGCGCACGCAGCAGCTTTGCCATTGAGCTCCTGGCGCTGGCCATTTGCAAAAAACGAGACGCCTTTTTTCCCCGAGCGGATGTAGGCGAAGCGCGCACCCTCGGCGCGCACGATGAAGGAGGCGCTCTTGACCTCGGAAGCTACTTTGCCTGCTGGAACAGGGTGAGCCGTGCTCTCGAGGTTTACGTCTCCGTAGGTCTCAGTCGCGAAGCGCCCGAGCCAATCTCCTAAAAATGCCTCTGAGCCGATGGCGTGCTGAATGGTGTCCGAGATTTTTCGGAGAGCATCCCGAGAGATCTCTCCGGGTGCGTGCGGCTTGAGGTCTGGATCCGAGTAGCGTGCCGTGTCGTCGAGCTGCGACATGGCGCTTGAGACGACGCTGTTGAGAATCTCGGCCTGGGTCGGCGCTCGGAAGCCAACAGAGATAGTCATGCAGCCTTTGCCGCGCGCGATGCCGTGGTGTGGGAATCGCGGCGGCAGGTACAGGATGTCTCCTGGCTCAAGCACCCACTTGTGCGTTGGCTTGAATTTCTTCAGGAGACGAACTGGAAGGTCTGGGATGAAGTCATCCTTCGGCACTGCGCGGTCCTCAATCATCCATTCGCGCTTGCCGGCTGCTTGCACCAGGAACACGTCAAAGTTGTCGACGTGAGCGCCCACGTTCCCCTTGTCATCGGCGTAGCTCACCATGATGTCGTCCATGCGCCAGAAGGGCACGAACGAGAAGTGGTCGAGGAAGGCATTCACGCGGGGGATGAAGCGATCGACGCCGTTTACCAATATGGTCCAGTGGGTCTTGGGCAGCTTGTTGAACATCGCTGGCTTAAAAGGGCCGCGCCGCATCTCCCAGGGCTTCTTGCCGCCCTTCTCCATAATGAGCCGTGACTCCACGCGCTCGTCACAGCTCATCCCCGCAACCTCTTCGGGCGAGATGACGTCTGGGAAGGGGTGTAGGGCTTTCTTGATGAGCAGGGGACGCTTCTGCCAGTAACGCTCAAGGAACTCGCGTTGCGACAGCTTTCCGAGAGCAGGCCAGCGGGTGTTTTGGCGGTTTTTCATGTGGAGCCTCTTTTTAAGTCCAGGGGCTTTGTAGCACGTCCGGCGCCCTTTACACAGGGCAAGCCGATTGGGTAGGAAGGGGAGAGAGTTATGAGCGACCCAAGAGACACTGCATTTGGCGACTTTATCCGTGAGGACTCAGGCCTACGAATCGTCGTCGTGCTTGTAGAGCCAAAAGATGCCCGAAACATCGGCGCAGTAGCGCGGGCGATGAGCAACACGAATGTATCTGAGCTGAGGCTGGTCACTCCCAGCGAATTTGATGTCTCGATGGCCCGCAGCGTCTCTTGTTGGGGCGGCGGAGTGATAGACTCTGTAACGCGGTGGGCCTCTCTGCGAGATGCAATCGCTGATGCGCACGAGGTGGTAGGCTTTGCGTCAGACAGCGGGCGCCACCGCACGCCGCAGCGGGTTCTTGAAGAGTGGGCGAGCTCCCTCTCTGAAGGAGGCCCGCGGACGGTCGCTCTCGTGTTCGGATCTGAAGAGGATGGTCTTCGGCGCGAGCACTTTCCGCTCTGTCAGTTCCTCGTCCGGATACCGTCGTCTGGAGAAAACCGGTCGTACAACCTGGCGCAGTCGGTTCTTCTCGCCCTCTACTCCATCCGTCGACAGCACTCTCGGTTTATCGGCGAGGTTCAGGCAGAGTGGCCGACATCCTCCCAGCTTGAGGGGCTAACACGCATGGTGCTCCAGGTCGCGAAGGAGAGCGGATTCCTCAACGACCACTCCCCGGCTCACATTGAGGACCTTCTGGTAAACGTGACGCGCCGAGGCAGGCTCTCGACCCGGGAGCTCAAGATCCTAACAGGGCTCTTCGGAAGCATCGCAAAGGCGCTCTAGGGGACGTGAGGGCCCACCGAGGGCTTCTCCCACCCCAGCGAGAATCCAGCGGCGGCTGTAAAAACCATCATAGAGTTCGGCTAATTAGCTAGTTGCAGACGGTTGCACGTGACGGGCTAACCTGTTGAAATATCGCAAAAAATAAACACCTGCCCTAAAAAAAACCTCATCCTAGAAGGAGTATCGGCTTAAACCGCGTCAGCTCGGGGTCGGGGGAGGTGTGCCCTGCCCAGAGGCTCGAGCGAGGGTTGGAGTGGTGGCCGAGGCTAGCAGGTTCGCGGGATGCAGAGGTTTTATCTTAAGCTGGTCGCCATCGTGACCGCGCTCGTCTGCGCGCTGGCACCGGCACGCGCTTCTGCAGCTCCCTGCTCGACGTACACCATCACGCGTGTGTCATCCCCAACCGTGCGAATTGACACCGGCATCTCCCCGGCTCTCACGAGCGCATACGTCGCTTACACGATAACGAACTCAACTGGAGCGACTGTCAATGACCTGTGGGTTAAGCTTGAGAACTTCTCAGGCAGCGCGCTGTCTCTCGCCGCTAACGAGAACGGCATCGCACATGTCGGCAGCATTGCAAATGGCGCTACGACCTTTGTCGCGTTCTACCTCACTGCAACTGGAGCAACGGCAACCGGACAGACTCACGATGTTGCCATCTACACCTCTAACCCCTCGGTAGTAAGCTCGACCTGCGCCAATAACTTTAGTTACACAACTGCAGAGACCATTCAGGCGAACGCGAACCAGGTTAACAACGTCACCATTTCGCCAAACCCTCCTCAGTTAGGAGGCAACTTCACCATCACGATCGACGGCACGACGGGCACTATCGGCAGCTCAGGAATCTTCTCTGCCACAGCCGCAAGCCTCCCGGGCTGGCGAGCTGACTCCTTTGAGCTTTCCGGCTCAACCCTTGCCTTCACTGCAGGTGGCAATTCCGGAACTTACACAGACAATCTATACCTCTCTGGGCTAAACAGCGCGGACACCACGTACACCCTTACCTACACCTTCAAGACAAAGGGCACGACGGCCGCCAGCACCACGGTCTACCCGATCAACTACATTAGTAGCGGCGCCAACGTGAAGCACACCAGCACCTCAGGACTGGCGTCTCTGTCGCCGGTGCAGAGCCCTAGCAACAGCGTCGTCTTAGGCTCTATGACTTCTTCTCTGGGAGGGAGCTGCCTCGCCTCGAGCGGAACCGCTACCATCACCTTGCCTATCACCAACAGCGGCTCGAACCCGGTTACGCTCGACAGCATCGCTGTAACGCTGCCTTCAAGCCCGGGCACCGTGTCATACGTGACAGGCTCGAGCCAATTCAGTGGCGCGGCTATTCCTAACCCCTCGGGGTCTACCGGAACGATCACATGGTACAACAACTTCACGATACCTGCCGCTGCCAGCCGAAACCTCGTCTTCGATATCAACATACCGAATACAGTTGGCACATTTCCGCTTAGCGCTATCGGCTACATCGACTCAATCGTGATCGACACGACCACCGACACCACAGACAATTCTCCCTCAAGCGGCTCGGTGTGCGTTGGCCCGACGCCGACGCCAACAAGCACGCCGACGCGTACTCCGACTTCGACTAACACTCCGACGTTCACCCCGACTGCCACTAATTCCCCTACCAGCACGCCAACAGCAACCAATACCCCGACACACACTCCTACTCACACCAATACGCCGTCGAACACGCCAACCGCGAGCAACACGCCCACGAATACGCCGACGAACACGAATACCCCCAGCAACACCCCGACTAATACAGACACCCCGACCCGCACGCCAACTCACAGCCCCACGGCATCGAATACTCCCACAAGTACGCCAACGAGCACCGATACCCCGACTCTCACTCCGACTAACACCAACACGCCGAGCCACACCCCGACTAACACTAGCACACCGACGAAGACGCCGACTCACAGCCCCACGGCTTCTAGCACCCCGACCAGCTCTCCAACGGGCACCGACACGCCGACGCACACCCCGACTAACACCATCACGCCGACGAAGACCCCGACTCATAGCCCCACAGCATCTAGCACCCCGACCAGCACCCCAACGAGCACTGACACCCCAACGCACACCCCAACCAACACGCACACCCCGACAAGAACCCCGACGCACTCCCCGACATCATCAAACACGCCAACCAGCACGCCGACTAACACAGACACCCCGACCGCAACTCCCAGCCACAGTCCCACCTCATCAGCAACACCAACGCACACTCCGACGCAGACCAACACGCCGACTGACACGCCAACAAACACCTACACTCCAACGCTGACTCCTACTTTCACCCACACTCCGTCTCACACCCCGACAAATACGCCGACAAGCTCTCCAACGAGCACTGACACCCCCTTTGGGACTCCCACGAACACCAGCACAGCGACTGCCACTCCGACCAGCACCAGTACGCCAACTCTAACTCCGACATCGTCGCCTTCTCACACCTCAACTGAGACAGCCACAGCTACCGCCACCGCAACTCCAACTCCAGCTCAATTGCCAACGGACGAGGACTCTGACGATGATGGTATTCCTGACATAGTCGAGGGCAACGGCGACCAAGATGGAGACGGCATTCCCAACAGCCAGGACCTAGACTCCGACAACGACGGCATCCTAGACATCATAGAAGGTGGCGGCACAGATGCGAATGGAGACGGACGAGCAGACTCGCTTGCGGATGCTGACGGCGACGGGCTAGTCGACGAGTACGACCCAGACAGTGGCGGCACGACCCAGCCAACGCCAGATACCGACAATGATGGCATACCAGATTACCTCGATAGGGACTCCGACGGTGATGGCCTCTCAGACACGATCGAGAGCCAAGGCGGCTCAACGACAGAGCCGAGCGGCAGCGATGCAGACGGTGATGGCATAGACGATTCCTTCGACCCAGACGCGGGAGGTGAGCCGAGCACCCCGCCCGACACGGATGAGGACGGCAGCCCGGATTACCAAGACCTCGACTCCGACGGCGACCTCATGCCTGATACCACAGAGGCGTACGACTTCGACGGCGATGGACAGCCAGACGTTCAGCCGAGTGGCAGCGACGCCGATGGCGACGGAATTGACGACGCATTTGCAGGCTACCGCGGAATTCAGGACCTCAATCCGGAATGGAGAGCGCCGCCTTGGGAGTCGGTCTGCAGACGCAAGCCTCTTGGCCGAAAGATTGCGCGCGTGACTTCGTCGAACTTGACGCTCAAGATACGGACAGCAGATTTTGCTAGTCGTGCGAGGGTCTGCGATGGCACCGACCTGACTGGCCAGATTCAAGCGGCTAATGCTGCTGCAAGTGATGTTGCATCTCTCGTTCAGGAAACCTTTGGAGGCAAGGTGTACGTGTGTCCAGAAAATGTGTGCCGCACTGAGCGCACCCTCTCCGAGCGCAGAAAGCTCGTTGCTTTAGCGGCTATTCTCTATCGCTCTGCGAAGACGGCGAAGCTACAGGCAGGCAAATCGTGCAACCATCCCCCTCCAGAGCCTGGAACTCCCAAGAGACGCAAAGTTACGGAGGACTACCTGCAAGACCTGCTAAAAGCTATCAGCGCCCTTCCCAAGAGCGTAACGCGCTGCCCGTAATTCAACACAGGCGGTCGAGCAGGCGGCGATACTCGGCGATGAGCCTAGAGCGTACCGGGATAGCTGCCTCAGCGAGCCTACGCTGTTCAGCAACGTATTCCTGGCGTCCCTCGGGCGTCTCAATCCGGATCGGAGCGAAGCCAGCGTGAGCGAGGTCGTACGGGCTTGCCCGCATGTCGACGTGGCGAGCCTCTGCTGCGAGCAAGAACGCGTCGGCGATGAGCGAGCTTGGACACCACGGGGCGATCTTGAAAGCGAATTTGTAGAGGTCCATCGTGACGTGGATACAGGCCCGTTGGTCATGCTGCGAGGTTCCTTCGCGGGATAGCTGTTCGCGGTTGAGAGGAAGAGCTTCTGGCGTAAAGAACCGGAAGGCGTCGTAGTGCGAGCAGCGCAGCCCCAATGCATCCACGGCTTGAGCTACCTCCGCGTGGCTCACGCGCAGCGGAACGTGGCTGTGGCGGACAGCATCAGCCTTGTACACCATGGCCCACTCGTGGAGCCCAAAGCACGAGAAGATAGGGGGCCGTTCGGCGATACTCGACAGGTAGTGGTGGCACCACTGAAGGTAGCGCACTCTGTGCGGCGGGAAGCCGCTTGATGGCACTACCCATCCTCCTGTGACCCGAACAGTGTCCTGCTGCCAGTCTATTGGGGCATCGTCACAGTCAGCGAATACGACATCTGCGCCAGGGCTCCAGCGCTCGAGGTGCGCGGGCCGAAAGCTGTAGTAGGTGAAGAGGAAGTCGTGCACTGCATCAGCCTGTGCCTTTCCAGCGCGCCTAACCCGGTCAGAGGTGTACTGAGAGACGCGCTCACGGTGCCTCTGCCGCTCATCAAGCCACGCTGCCGCTGGGATTGGGCTATGTGAATCTGGCGTCATGTAGTGCGCCTGGGCAGCTTAGGCAGGATAGATTTCTTCGCCGATGCCAGCGCGTGACCCGGCAGATTGCGCAAGACGCGAGGCTCTGTTGACGACGTTAAAGCTGCTGTCGCGCAAGACAGGCTCAAAACCGGCCTGACGAATGTGTAGCTCAAGCTCCTCTGGGCTCATGAACCACTTGCTCGCAGTCGGGGCGCCAGCTTGGGAGACGACATTCTCCTCCATCATGGTGCTGCCGATGTCATCACAGCCTGAGTGGAGCCCTATCTCAGCAACGTCCGCTCCGCACGTTGGCCAGCTCGACTGGTGGTGCTTGATGTTGTCGAGAACGATGCGGCTCCACGCTACGTTTTTGAGGTACTCAACCGCACCGGCTCCGTACTTGGCAGCGTGCCGACTGCGCCCGAGCGAGGTGCGCTCGTTGAACTGGTGAGTCCAGGAGATAAAGAGGTTAAAGCCCGGAACTCCTGAAGCCAGAGCCCGGTCCTGAAGGTCTCGGAGCCGCTCTAGGTGGCTGATGCGATGCTCTACAGTTTCGCCGAACCCAATTACCATCGTTGCCGTCGTGACGAGCCCAAGAGACTGCGCTTCGCCCATGACTTCGAGCCACCTTCCAGCCGAGATCTTCTTGGGGCTGATGCGCTTTCGGATTTCGTCATCAAGGATCTCAGCGCCCCCTCCCGGCAATCCGTAGAGCCCAGCTGCCTTGAGGTCCTTGAGCACCTCCAGCGAGCTCTTTCCAGAGACGAGAGTCATCTGGTGAACTTCCGAGGGCGAGAATGCGTTGAGCTGGAGCGGAAACTCAGATGCGAGCCACTCGATTAGCTCCACGTAGAAGGAGTAGGGGAGCTCGTCGTTGTGGCCCCCCTGGAGCAGTATTCGGCTTGCGCCTAGCTCCATCGCCTCGCGTACCTTCGCTGCGATTACGTCTCGCGGCAGCACGTACGCTTCTGGGTCGCGCGGGTTGTGACGATAGAAGGCGCAGAAGGAGCAGTCTGAGTTACAGACGTTTGTGTAGTTAATGTTGCGGTCGATCAGGTACGTGACCTTCCGCTCCGGGTTGAGCCGAAATCGAACGGCCTGAGCGAGAGACGCCAGCTCGGTAAACTCAAAGTCCTTCCACAGCAGCAGCGCCTCTGACCGGCTCAGCCGGACGCCGTCGAGAACCTTGGCGGTTAGATCAGTCTTTTTCATGACACCAGTTATTCTGGGGCATTTTCGGAAATTGTAAAGCCAAGATGGCAGGAAAATATGAGCAATGTTCGACCATTAACGCAAAAGCCGGGCGCCCACTAAGATCTGGCGTGCCCCGCCGCTCTGTTCTTTGGGATACTTGAACAGGCTTCGCTATGGACAACTCAGCAGCATACCTCGGGATTGATCAGGGCTCTGGCTCAACTAAAGCCCTCGTTCTTGACGGCGACGGGAGGCACTTGCAGGAGTTCCATGCGGCGGTACCCGCTCGAATAGAGGATGGGCGCAGGGTCGAACAGGACCCGGAAGGCATACTCGAGTCGGTGCTCGACATCTTCTCCCGTGCCAAGTCATGGAGCCAATCCAACGGCTTGCAGATCAAGGGGGCAGGCCTTGCGGTGCAGCGCTCTGGGGTCCTGGCATGGAACGCAGCCGACGGCCGAGTTCGTCACCCCATGATGACGTGGGCCGACACTCGCACCCAGCCGACCATTGAGGGCTTCGGGAGGGGAGTCGAGCGAATCTCGCTGTTGACCGGACTTCCCACCATCGCGCACTTCGCAGCCGGCAAGATTCACCTCTTGCAGCGCCAGTTCCTTGAGCCCTCGGTGCACGTCGCCACGCTCGATGCATTTCTGCTCTTTCGGCTCAGTGGCAAGCGCCTGTTCGTCACTGACGACACGATGGCAGCGCGCACCATGCTTTACGCCCTCAATGAGCGTGGCTGGAGCGAAAGCCTGTGCCGGGAGTTTGCGGTAGACCAGAAGAGGCTCCCGAAGATCGTGCCGTCTCTAGGCTTCCTCGCAGAGAGAGAGGAGGTGCCGTTCGTGGCGCTGCTCGGCGACCAGCAGGCGGCTCTGATTGGGCGCTCAGGGGCGCGCAGGCGCCCCCTGCTCAACCTAGGAACGATCGCCTCGCTAACGAAGGACACAGGCTTTAGCCCGGTACAGCGCCCTGGACTCATGACGAGCGTGCTCCTCTCACGCCTCGTGCCAAACGGCTTCACCAGAGAGCTGCGATACCTAGCAGAGCTGACCTCCCCAGTGACAGGCACCGTGCTCCTAGAGCCGCTCCGGCGAAGCTGGGCTGCCAGCTCCGAAGAGCTCCAGGCGCTGTGCGAGAGCGCGCTCACTGCCAGCCCGGATGGCATGGCTACGGCCTACTTCGTCGATCGCCGAGCTGCATCTCCCACTAGCTCTGAGAGCATGCCAAACGTGACGGTGTGCAAGCCCGGAGCCGGCGTCCAGGACCGAGCGCGCGCTGTGGTTGAGAATGTGGGGAACATCATCGTGCGGATGCTTGAGGAGTTCTCAGAGAAGAAGCTCCTCGGCGACACCTTCCCGGCAGAGATCGACGTCGCTGGCGGGGGCTCCGAGCTCGACTACCTCCTTCAGTACATCTCAGACGTCTCTGGGCATACGCTGTTTCGGCTGCCGGCGCGTGAAGCAGGCGCGCGCGGCGCAGCCCTGAGCGCATGGATGCACCTGCACGGAGAGTTTGACGTGACGGCCCTAAACAGCGGTGATGAGCCTGCCAACACCTACCGCTGCCAGAGCCCAGAGCGCCGCAAGCGGTTCCTGATGTGGCAGAAGCTAGAGCAGGACATCATCAACAAGCGGCTGCCGCCACAGGCAGAAGTCGAGCCCTAGCGAACCAAAGCCACGCCTTTTCGGGATCGGGGAGCAGCACTCGCTATTCGAGGGCACAGGAACTTTTACGTAAGCCTTCTAACTGCCCGCCAGCGAGCCGCACGAAGCCTGGATATCAGCGCCTCCCGAGTAGCGCCGCGCTACAGGCTGCTTGAGGTATTCAGAGAGAGCGTCCCGAAACGCCTTGAGCTCTGCCTCCGATGGTGGAGCGTAGCGTCCAGAGAGGTCGGTCACGTCGATTAGGTCCAGGCGAACAGGGGTGTCTCCAATCAGGCCTGCCAACGCACGCGCGTCCTCGATGCTGACGTTTTCGTCCTTAATGCAGACGTAGGAAAGGTTGACCCGATCCCTCCTTGCAGCGGCATGTTGCCGCGCCGCCGCCATGACGGACTGCACAGGAGTCCTGGCGGCTACCGGCACTAACCTAGCGCGCTTCTCGTCGGTCGCCGCGCCCAGGCTGATGGAGAGGCGAAACGGGAGGTTGAGGCTCGTGAACTTCTCAATCTCCTGCACCAGCCCAACGGTGCTGATCGTGATGGCCTTGCCAGAGATGGCGTCCTTGACCGGGAAGTGAAGCCACTTCGCAGCTGTGATCACGTTTCCGAAGTTGAGGAAGGGCTCACCCATGCCCATAAAGACGGCGCCCATTACGCGCCGGCCTTGGCTCTTAACGATTGAGCGAGCCTGAGCAAACTGGTCGAGAATCTCCCATGCGTCTAAGTTACGTCGAGTTGCCATGCGGGCGGTGGCACAGAAGGTGCAGCCCATGACGCAGCCGACCTGCGATGAAAGGCAGATTGAGACGGCCCGTTCCTTGAGGAGCGGAATGAGTACGGTCTCAATTTTGAGCCCATCATGAGTCTCAAAGAGAAGCTTCTCAAAGCCATCACGTTCGGAGCGAACGTGCTTTGCGAGAGAGAGTGAAGGAAGGTCATGGAAGAGGCCAGACAGCGAGAAGCGACGGGCGATTCGAGCCTCGCTAAGCACTCGCTCCGCCGCCCGCTCGCCCGAACCAATAACCGCTCCCGCCCACCGGAGGAGAGCGTCGTCAGAGAGGCCAGCCGCGCGTCCCGCCGCAAAGAGGGCGGAGGGCTCATGCGACCGTGGGTCGAAGAGGCTGGGAGCAGTTTGGGGGTGTGCAGGAAGCGCTTTCATGGGCAAACTGTCCGGCACGCTACCACCGAGACCGAAAAAATTCACCGTCTGCGGTAAGAGCGCGTAACGAAAACAGCTTCTTGGCGGCGCAAGGAGCATGCGGGAGCAAGGCTGCAGAGCTGTTGCCTACGCCCCCCAAACTTGCGCCCCACGGGCTTCTGATGCCCTTTATAGAGGACCTGTATGGCAAGCGAAGTTCTTACCCACAACATCGTAGCTCGCTACAGTGAGGAGATAACGAAGGGAACGATTGAGTCCGTCCACTTCGGAGAGCAGGCGCGCCTGAAGAGGTCACTCAAGGTCGCAGCCGTGTGCCTCTTGGTCGCGGGTGTTTGCCTCTGCATCCCGGGGGCTCACTTCGTGCTTGTGCCGCTAACCCTGCTCGTGTCGCCTTTCGTCATTTACAAGACGCACAGCCAAGCAACCAAGATCCTGAAGGCTGAGATCGCATGCCCCAAGTGCCACAAGCCTCTCTCTGTTCTCTCATCGCAAGAGAAGTACCCGCTCTTTGAGAACTGTGGTGCCTGCCACCGCGAAATCCGGATTGATAGGGCCGCTTAAAAGCGCAGGCGAGTAGAGCAACAAGGCACAGTTGCGTCGCCTCTGCTCATCCGTAAGCAGCCTGTCAGCAATCATCGCCCCTAATGCCACTCACCCATACGCTTCTCTCCCACAAAGCTTTGGGGCTCTGCCCCACGTTTCATGTAAGGAGAACACCGTATGCTTCGTAGCGAATACTCACTTCAACCCCGCCAACGCCTCTTTGGAGAGGAGTTTTTTCCGATCCCGCGCCTGTTCCAGCGAGCGCTCGACCAGATGGCAGAGGATTTCTGGGAGCGCCCAGTTGTGTCAGCGATCGCCTCGCGCACAGCTTTCTCGCCGCGCGTAGACGTCTATGAAGACGAGAAGCACATCCGCGTGGTAGCTGAGCTGCCAGGGCTCAAGGAGAGCGACGTAGAGATAATGTATGAGCCAGGCTGGCTCACCCTTCGCGGGGAGAAGAAGGAGGAGGAGCGCCGCGAGCTCGCTCGCGGAAGGGGCCGAGTCGAGGAGTGCCGCTACGGAGCCTTCGAGCGCAACATCTCGCTTCCTTCTGAAGTTGAAGAGAGCCAGATCCTGGCGAACTACGACCGCGGGCTGCTGACAATCACGCTTCCGAAGAGCGCTGAGGTGCGCGCTCAGGCGCGCCGTATTCCTGTGAAGCTAAGCGCGCCGCCGCAGCTTGAGCCTAGCTCGAGCCGACGGGGAGAGGCTGCTGCCCACTAACTCGCCAGGGAAGGCAAGCGGGGCGGGCTCCTAGGAAAAAGATTTTAAGTAGGCGCCCCCTCGCTGCCTGCCGATGGGTTGCTGCAAGCAACATGGCATGCCCGAAAGCGGCAAGTCATAACTGTTGGTAACTTGCCCAAACAATAAATACGCTAATCTCTCGTGGACAAAGGTCGCAGGAGCAGCGCGGTGAGGGCGACGAGCCCAAATCCGGTAGCGAACAAGAGCCAAGTGCTGGTGAACCCTACAGTAAGGGCGAGGCAGAGAGAGATTAACCCCGAAAATGCGGCAGAGGCGGTGTTTAGTCCCCAGGCCCAGGGAATAAGTTGGTGTCGGCCTCCTAGCGCTTTGACTCCTAAAGGGTAGAGCATACCCATCCCAAAGCCTAGAGGAGCAATAGTTGCGATTGAGACTGCCGTCTTTTCAACAAAATCTTTTGAGATAAGACTTTTCAACACCCCAGGTGCGTAGCCGCCATATCCAGCCAATATGATGCTTAGCCCTGCGGCCACCAGCGCCGCTGCTAACGCCGGCCTCTTGCTGATTCTCGCAGTAGCCAGGCTGCCAAGGGCGCTTGCGGACAGCAGGGTCGCGAGCGTCACCGTCAGTGAGTAGATCGGATGCCCCAAGAAGAGCGAGTAGAGCTGCATTAATCCAAGCTGAATTCCCATCGCGGAAGCCCCGGCAAGCGAGAAGTACAGCAAAAAGGGCGTGGTCTTTGTGAGGGGCGCAAGTTCACGAGATCGAAGCAGCAGGGGCGCAAGCACGAGCACCAAAATCATCACTGCGCCAACTCGAACTGAGTTTCTGAGCTCCAACATCGGCCCATACCGCACTGCGAGAGCTAGGCTATCGACCCAATCAGGGGACTTCAGCCGCCGCGCAGCATCGAAGGGATTGGTCATGGCGAAGAAGAAGGGCTTGTCGTCGCTCACCGGACTTATATCGAGGCCATTCTGCTCGTAGAAATGCCTGAAAAACTCGTCACTGCCATTGGTCTCAAACAAGTCCGTTAGGCTTTGTCGGTTGCCATCAGCTCTCGGCAGCCAGATAGGTCGGAAATGCTCTTGAGCAATCCTATCCTTCAGCTTTGCGAGCTGCTCGCCGGTAAACGGTTGGCTCGAAATAAGAATTGTCGCGAGGTCTTGAGTCCCGAATCCGGGGGCTTGAAAGCCCTGCGCATTC